>JBCBNT010000075.1:0-14758 GCA_039821685.1 Planctomycetota bacterium
CATCCTCGGCTTCGCCCTCGTGGGCTCCGACGGCAGAAAGATCGGCCAGACCCTCGACCGCGTCTGCGAAAAACTCCGCAGCCTCCACGACGCCGACGTCGCCGCCACCAAACGCCACCTCATCCGCGGCGACGCACCGAAGCGGACCGATCAGGCAGAACCCATCGACCACGACTACGTCCAGCAGATGATCGAAGACGCTAAAGCCTTCGAGCAGAGCGAGCAGCAGTAGCCCCATGAGCCAACGCACCGATCAGATCGCCGGCCTCCTTCGCGAGGCGATCCAGAAAGTCATCGCCAAGGGCCTGCACGACCCCCGCGTCAAGGGCCTGATCACCGTGACCCGCGTCACCGTCTCAGAAGACCTCCGGTCGGCCACCGTCTACATCTCCGTCATGCCCGACGACGCCCGCGACCTGACGATGCACGGCCTGCGCGCCGCCAGCAAGCACATCCGCCACCAGATCTCCGACTCCCTTGCCCTCCGCCGCGTCCCCGACCTGCTCTTCAAGCCCGACGCCAAGGCCGCGCGGCAGGCCGCCGTGCTCGACGCCCTCGCCAAGGCCGCCCTCGAACCCGAGCGAAACACCGCCGCGTGGGGCACCGAGGCCGAGGAGAGCGCCAACAATCCCGCCACGAACGACCTCGCCCCAGGACCAGACGACGACGGATGAGTGCAGACCCCGCCGCCAAGCTCCGAAAGCGCCTCGAAAGCCTCGCCGCCGAAGCCCCATCGCCGGACGAGCAGCCACGCTTCGCGCCCACTCAGCTCGTCGATCACCCGTTCGCCGACCCCGTCCTCGAGCACCTGCTGCACGCCTTCCTCGTCTGGGAAGCCGGAGAACGGCGCGCCGCGAGCGCACCCGCAAAGCTCGCCGCCAGGTGCATCGACGCGAACGACCTCCGCATCTGCTTGCCGTCAGAAATCGTTGCCGCCCTCGGCACAACCTACCCCCGCGCGGGCGAACGCGCCGAACGCATCCGCGCCACCCTCAACGCGGTCTTCGACCGCGAGCACGAGGTCTCCCTCGCATCACTCGCCGCCCTCGGCAAGCGCGAAGCGAAGCAGTACCTCGACACGCTCGAGGGCATCCCGCCGTACGTCGCAGCACGCACCGCCCTGCTCGCGCTCGACTGCCACGCCTTCCCCATCGACGACCGCCTCGCCAGACTGCTCGATGCCGAGGGCTGCCTGCCCGACGACGCCCCATCGGCCGATGCGCAAGGCTGGATCGAAAGGCAGCTCCGCGCGGGCGAAGCCCCGGCCATGTTCCTCGGGCTCGAAGCCTGGGCCGCCGACCGAAAGCCACCGGCCAAGACCACGAAAAAGGCCAAGGCCAGCCGCACCACAAAGAAAGCGACAAGCCGGAAACGCAAGGGCAGAAGCACGTCGGCCTGACCACACCGCGCAGACGACCCGCACAGCCCCGCCGCACAGCCCCGCCGCCCAGGCACCACACGGAGACGACCATGGCAGGCCACAGCAAATGGGCGAACATCCGCCACCGCAAAGAACGCCAAGACAAGAAGCGCTCCAAGATCTGGTCCAAGTGCTCCAAAGCCATCATGGCAGCGGCCCGAACCGGCGGCCCCGACCCCGATACCAACCTCGCGCTGCGCTACGCCATCGACGAAGCCAAATACGCCAACATGCCAAAGGACACGATCAAACGCGCCGTCGACAAGGGCGCCGGCGCCGGTTCGGGTGACGCGTTCGAGTCGGTCACATACGAGGGCTACGGCCCGGCCGGCGTCGCCCTCATCGTCGACACGCTCACCGACAACAAAACGCGCACCGTCGGCGATGTCCGCAACACCTTCAAAAAGCTCGGCGGCTCGATGGGCAACTCCGGCGCCGTGTCATACATGTTCAGCACCAAGGGCCGCATCCTGATCGAGGGCGATAAAACGTCCGAAGATCAGATCATGGAGCTCGCCATCGACGCGGGCGCCGAAGACGTCGAAGCGCCGGAAGACCCCACCCCCGACGAGCCCGGCTACTGGACCATCCTGACCGAGCTCACCGAGTTCATCGCCGTCAAAGAGGCGATCGAGGCCGCCAACATCGAGATCTCCGAAGCAGAGATCACCAAGCTCCCGGCCGACACCGTCGAGCTCACCGGAGACGACGCGCAGAAGGCCTTCAACCTCATCGAAGCCCTTGAGGACAACGACGACGTCCAGAAGGTCTACTCCAACGCCGACATCGACGAGGCAGCCCTCGCCAACTAAACACGCGATCCGCCCGCGTCAGCGCCCCGACATGTGAACACGCGACCTGCCCGCGTGAGCGGGCGGACACGGTTCCCTACCCGCCCATCGGCCCAGCCCACACGTCAGCACACGCCTCGAGCGCACGCCCCGCATCCGCCGAGTCAGTCAGATCCGCAACACCGAAGGCCGCCGGCGACGCCACGCTCATCGCCCCGACGCACGCCCCAACCTGCGTCAGCGTCCGCCGATCAAACCGATCAACACGCACCACCCCAAGCCTCGCGCCGATCTGGGCGACGCGCGACGCCGCATCAACTCCCGACCTGGCCATCGGCCCGAGCTCGACCGCTTCCAGCAGCTCGCACTCGGGTCCACCGAGCAGCGCCGCACGCACGCCGTCGCGCTCCGCCGCTGCGCCGATCGCCGCTATGGCGCCATCGATCGGCTCGGACCCCATGGTCACGCACACGATCGGCTCATCGTGAGCCGCGCCGAGCCCCCGCACATCCGCCGCCAGCGCGATCGCATCCGCCACCGCCCCGACCGCACGGTCCGCCGTCGCAGTGCTCTCAAAGTGCTCCGCCGGGATCAGCAGGTCCAGCCCGACCACACGCTGGCCCTGCCGCTTCACAGCCGCGGAAAGCTCGCGACGACCGCCCCGATCCAGAAGCCTCGGCCGCACGTCCGCCGCCGTCACGTCCACCACCACCTCGCCACGCTCCCGCTCCGCGAGCCACGCCAGCGCCGCCCGCGTCGAACCCGCGCGAGACACCAGCCCGCGCGTCGTCGCAGCCAAGATCGGAACAGAGATCGGTGCAGAAAGATCCACGCAACCATTCTTGCACGCAACCCCAGCGCGCGCACCGAAGCCGAGCCATAACATCGCAAGATGCCCCCGCTCCGCAGATGCCTCGAGATCGTGCACGCCGCCGCAGCAGCCCTCTGGTTCGGTGTCGCCGTCGCCACCGCAGCCGCCGCCGCCATCATCTTCCCGACGGTCAGAGACCTCGATCCCACGCTCGCAACATACCCGGACTACACGGGCGAGCACTGGCGGCTCGCCGCCGGCCACATCGCAGCAAAGCTCTTTGCCTTCGGCGACGTTGTCGGCTTCATCTGCCTCATGCTCGCCGGCTTCAGCCTCACGATCATCGCCGCCACACGCCACGCGTGGGCATCCGCACCCAAGGTGACCTTCGCAAGGCTCGCCTCACTCGGAACCGCCGTCCTCGCCGCGGGCTACAACCTCTTCATCCTCGGCCCACGCATGAACGGCAACCTGCAGGACTACTGGGCAGCAGCCGCCGCGGGCAACAACGCCGAAGCCCTCACCGCCCAGCAGGCCTTCATGGCCGATCACGCCCCCGCATCAAACACCCTCGCCGCCATCGCCATCGCGGCCCTTGCGCTCGTCGTCACATCCGCCCTCGCGCTCACCGCCTCGCCAGCCAAGGCGACGAAGCCAGCGCCCGCCAAACCGACCTCACCCCTCGAGACACCCGAGCTCGCAACCAAACGCTAACACCCCATGACCACCTCATCCGCCCACGCCACCCCCAGCAACCCGCGCGGCCTCAAAGACCTCCCCTTCCCGCTCCCCGAGGTCACCCGCGCCCAAAAAGACCGGGCACGCCGGATTCTCAAAGCGCTCCGAGAAACCTACCCCGACGCACACTGCGAGCTCGACTACACCCACCCCCACGAGCTCGTCATCGCGACCATCCTCAGCGCGCAGGCCACCGACGTCGGCGTCAACAAAGCAACCCCAAAGCTCTTCGGGGCCTTCCCCGAACCCAGCAGCTACGCCGAAGCCACGCCCAAAGACATCGAACCCTACATCAAGACCATCGGCCTCTACCGCAACAAAGCCAAGGCGGTCCACGCAGCCATGAACACGCTCGTCGATGACTTCGACAGCGTTGTTCCCGACACCATGGACGAGCTCCTCACGCTCCGCGGCGTTGCGCGAAAGACCGCCAACGTCGTCCTCGGCAACGCCTTCAACATCAACGTCGGATTCGTCGTCGACACCCACGTCGAACGCATCAGCAAACGCCTCGGCCTCGTGCCCGAAGACGCAACCGTCGCCATGACCGAGCGCTACCTCTGCGCCCTACTGCCGCGCGACAGCTGGTGCGATGCCAGCCACATGCTCATCTTTCACGGCCGCCGCGCCTGCAAGGCCCGGCTCGCGACACACATCGACAACGACATCTGCAAACGGTTCGGCTCGTGTAACCAGGGCGACGGCGGAGGCTGACGAGATCTACTCGCCGCCGTCACCATCTTCTGCATCGATCTCGGCGTCAGCAGGAGCCACCGAAAAGTCCGGCACGTCAAACTCCGGCACATCGACCCCGGTCTCGATCTCGCTCACCAGGATCTCAAACGCGACCGGCCCCGCCGCCTCGACCACACGGTTCGGGTACAGCACGCCGTCCTCGGCTTCCGTGTAATCCTCATACGACCGCTGGAAAGGCACGAGCCCCTCGCCGCCGGTCGGTGACGGCCGCTCTCCGGTCACCGCGAGCAGCAAACCAGAATCAAGGTCGAAGATGTACAGCTCGTTCCGCCCGTCGACATGCGTTGCCGCGACACGAGCCGCACGCTGATCTCCGCGAGCCACGCCATCGACAACCTCGATGGAGCTAAACATGTCACGCCACTCAGCAAGCTGGTAGAACCTCGCAGAAACAAGCTGACGAGCCGCTGTCGGCCCCGTGATCTCCCGAACCGTGTCGGACTCGTCGAGCTGCCAGACCTTGCCGCCGTCGACGATCGTCCGCAGCGACCCCTGGCCGGGGAAAATCGTGTCCTGCACAGCGGTCCAGGGCGCACTGCCCCAGATCTCGATCCGGCCCTGCTGGATCGGGGCCTCCTGGCCCCGCGCGTACACGCTGACCCGACCCACAAACCGACGCGTCTGCGTCGCACGGATCACCGCGTCGCCGCCGATCGCCTCGACGTACGCCTCGAAGAGTTCCTCAGCAGAAGGCAGCGACTCCGCCGGAATCGGCTCGGACGCGGGGGCCGCAGGAGCAGCGCCCTCCGCCTGTCCCAGCGCCGGAGAAACGAGAACCGCCGCCGCAACGCCGATCGCACAGAAAACGCCAGGACGGCCCCACGCGCGTGCACTCATCTCTCACCCCTGCATTTCTCGGTATCACCGCTTCAAACGAGCCCGCCGCGATTCGAACGCGGAACCTCTGGCTTCGGAGGCCAGCGCTCTATCCAATTGAGCTACGGGCTCAGATCCCGACGGGTTCGACCCGCCGCACGCCAGATCGTACGATCGACAGACCGCCGGGGCAATCAAAGCGTCCGGGAACACGCCCCATGACGCAGCCCCAACCGAACAACCACACCAGAGCCCCACTCTGGCGGATCCTCACCATCACCGCCGTCCTCTCCGTCGGCACCGGATCCATCACCCAAGGCCTCTACTTCGTCGCCGAAGCAAGCTGCGGCTTCGGCCGGGCCAGCCAGTTCCTCCTCGGCGTCGTCATGGGCCTCATCTACATCCCCGCAGCACTCGCCGCAGGGCCCGTCATCCGCTCGCTCGATGCCCGAGGCTCACGCCTCGCGCCCAGAACACTCCTCATCGTCCTGATCACGTTCGCCGGCCTTATCGCCCTCCTCCCGCCCGCGCTCCACCGATCCGGACTCGACGCGTGCTGGTCCATCTGGCTCACCGCCGCCGCCTACTCCGCCTGCACGGGACTCATCTGGCCCATCGTCGAGTGGTACCTCTCAGGCGGACGCAAGCACGCGGCACTCCGCATGGCCGCCGGCAGGTTCAACATCGTCTGGACCTCCGCCATCGTCGCCTGCGCATGGATCCTCGCCCCGTTCCTCGAACGCGCACCGCTCGACTTCCTCGCCGTGCTCGCCGCGCTCCACGCGGCCGCTCTCGCTGTCGTGCTGGGCCTGCCACCCCGCCCGCAGCCCCCGCTCGACGACGAAACACCGCACCCGCTCGCATACGAACGACTCCTCTCGACCGCCCGAAGGCTCCTGCCCATCAGCTACGTCCTCATGTCTGCGCTCGCGCCCTACCTCGTCGGGGCGCTCGCAGCCATCGGCGTTGCCATCGCCTGGCAGCCCGTCGTCGTCAGCATCTGGCTCGTCGCCCGAGTCGTGACCATGATCACCCTCGAACGCTGGCACGGGTGGCACGGCTCACCCGCCATGCTCGCCGTCGGTGCCGCAACGCTCACACTCGGATTCGCGGGCTGCATCCTCGCGCCGCTCGCAGCCTCGCTCCCGCTCATGGCCGCAGCCCTCGCGGTCTTCGGTGTCGGCATGGGCACCATCTACACCGCCGCCCTCTACTACGCGCTCGAAGTCGGGGGCCACAGCGCCGACGCCGGCGGCACGCACGAGGCCCTCATCGGCGCCGGATACACCGCCGGGCCCGCCATCGGTCTCGCCGCAGCCATCGCCGTCGATTCCCAGGCGATCCCGGAGTCCGGGTTCAGCGTCGCCATCGTCATCACCGCAGCGGCCGTTTGCACCCTCGCCTACGCGGCTGCAAGCCGACTTCGTACAAAAACCAATCAAAACAACGAAAATTACAACGCCTGACGCATCAACCAGAACAAAGAGCCCAGCGAACACGTCCAGTATGCTGCGGCAGCACCCCCGCAGCCGGATCGAGACTCAGCGATACACGCCGATCACCGATCTCTCACCACCGGCGGGAAAGCCCATCGCGCACAATGCGGCGTGCCCAGAACACCGTGCTCAGAACACCGGGCCCGCTCAGACTCACGGAGGCGTCATGCCAAACCCGATCCAATCCGTCCAGGATCAGCCGAGCCGCGCAGCGAGGCTCGCGGCCATCGCGGCCCCGCTCCTCGCCGCGGCCGCCATCGCCGCCGGCATCGCCGCCTCACCCTCGCCCGCAGCCGCAGCGCTCGCCCAGCCCGAGTCGCCCGCCACCGACGCATCCACCCGCGCCGTCGAGCAGTGGAGGCAGGACGTCTGGGACGCCGCCTCCGCAGGACGATTCGACGACACGCTCCAGATCCTCTCAAACGTTCCCGATGACGCCGACCCCGCCGCCACGGCCGACCTCGCCTCGGCGATCCAACGGCTCCAGGCCAACATCGCCAAACGCGACACCGATCGCACCGAACGCATCGAGCAAGAGCGCGACGAGTTCGCCGAAGCCCTCGACCGCGCCCGCACCACCCGCGACGATGCCGACGTGTCCGAAGCGCTCGCCATCGCACTGCTCCTCGAAACGCTCGTCGAAGACCGCGACGCGTTCCTGAGCGAACCCGACGTCGTCGAAGTCATCGACCTCGCCGACCAGATCGCCAGCCAAGCCGAGACCGAGCAGGACTGGCTCGCCACAGCCGAGCTCTACGCCCGCCTCAACCTGCTCACCGAGGCGAGCCAGCGCTTCAAGCCCGATCTGCAAAGGCAGGTCCTCCGCCGAGACCAGCTCCGCCTCTACATCCCAGAGCCCTACTGGAACATGCGAGACGCCCGCGTCCAGGAACTCGAGGCCCGCGCCCAAACACGCTGGGACGAACGCAAGGCCGAACTCGATGCCGAAGCAACGAACGAAAGCAACGACGAGTCCTCTCTCGAGAACGATGCAAACATCGGGGCCGAAATAGAAGCCGACAACGAAGACGACGAACTCGGCGAACGCCCCGAGATCAAGGGCCTGCCAGACTACGTCCAGCGAGGCGACACCTACCAGACCAAGCTCGACGATATCTCCGTCAACCTCGCCCTCGCCGCGATCAACAACGCGGCCGCGAAGCACATCTCCGCCTCGACCATCCGAGACATGGCCGTCGGCGGCATCGACCTCGTCGCCATGCTCGTCGACAACACCGACATGGCCCTCGAATTCCCCGGCCTCTCACGAGACGCCGACCTCGCCGAGTTCCGCACCTTCCTCGAAGAAGAGCGGACCAAGCTCGCCGCCGGCAACGCGCCCATCTCGATCTTCGACCTCCGCAAAACCATCAACCGCCTCATCTACGTCAACAACGACACCATCGCCCTCCCCGACCAGGTCATCGTCCACGAGTTCGGCGCGGGAGCCATGAACACCCTCGACGAGTTCACCGCGATCATCTGGCCCCACGAGCTCCGCCAGTTCTACAAAAGGCTCGGCTCATCATTCATCGGCGTCGGCGTCCAGATCATCAACGACCCCGCCACCGGCGACCTCAAGGTCCACACGCCGCTCTCCGGCATGCCCGCGCAGCGCGCCGGCGTCCGCGCCGGAGACATCATCACCCACGTCAACGGCGAACCCATGATCGGCATCGCAACCGACGACGCCGTCGACATCATCACCGGCCCCGAGGGCACCAACGTCACCCTCTCCATCAGCCGCGAAACACCCGAAGGCGACACCATCGCCAAAGACATCACCATCACGCGGGCCAAGATCGACATCCCAACCATCACCGGCTGGAACCGCCTCCGTCCCGACGACGCCGTCGACGCGTGGGACTGGTTCATCGACCGCAACCAGGGCATCGGCTACGTCCGGCTCGAGAAGTTCGCCGACGATTCCACACGCGAGCTCGATACCGCCATCCGCCACATGCGCGACCAGGGCCTCCGAGGACTCATACTCGATCTCAGGTTCAACTCCGGAGGCCAGTTCGACCGGGCCATCGAAATCGTGAACCGGTTCGTGCCCGAGGGCACCCTCGTCTCGACAGTCGACAGCCGCGTCGAACGCCCCGAGACCCATCGAGCCCGCGCCAGCCAGGCAACGCTCACCGACCTTCCCGTCGCCATCCTGATCAACAGCAACTCCGCCTCCGCCAGCGAGATCGTCGCCGGCTCCGTCAAAGCGCACGCGCGCCGAGACAACGCAGACGCCATCGTCATCGGCGAACGCTCCTACGGCAAGGGCACCGTCCAGAACGTCCACGGCATCGGCGGACAGATCGCGGCCATGAAAGTCACCACCCAGTACTACCAGCTCCCCGACGGCAAGGTGATCCACCGGCAAAAGGGCTCCAGCCAATGGGGCGTCACACCCAACCTCGAAGTCCCCCTCCTCCCCGAGCAGATCAGCGAGTCGCTCCTCATCCGGAGCCGCGCCGACACCATCCAGATCGATGAGTTCGGCCAAGAGATCGCCATCGAAGACGAGGACGACATCAACCGACGCCGCGACCCGGCCGAGCTCATCACCGAGGGCATCGACCTCCAGCTCGAAACCGCCCTCGTCCTGCTCAAGGCCAGAGTCCCAACAGACACCTCTTCCACCGCCATGCGCGACGACGGCTAACGACACCTCATTTCTGAGCCAAGACTTCAGCTTATCCACAGCAACAAACACACATGTGTGTTATGCTGTTTGCCGGTACCGTGAACGCTTCTACACAAGGAGGTTCACATGCTCATCCGGACGCTGATCACACTCTCGCTCTCAGCCTTCACCGTCGCCCCAGCGGCCTCACAAACAGTGCAGGACGTCGCCCTCGTTTCAGTCGAACTTGACTCCGGCTGGACGCTCGAATCCGCTGTCGTCAACAACGAACTCGTGGGCTTTTCGCGTGGATTCCCGAAGCCGACGTTACCCCCGGAGACGTCTACCTCGCGTGGCTCGAACACGTCGGCGACGGAGCTTGGATGATGCATGGCTGGGCAGATGGTTCCGCCGCGAGCGCGGTCACTGCCATCGAGTCTGCCGTCAACGACGCAACTGCCCTTGACGGGGTCAATATAAACCAGATCGAGTCCGACCCGCTCTTCCGGGACCCTTGCGATCCAGGTCTCCAATCCGGCGGACAAGGCGGCACAGCCATGCCCGCTGGCGTGACAGTCAACGACCCAGCCGCGGCAATCGTGCATGCTGTCGCCGGTGATCCTTCGACTGCCGTCCCGCTGCTCGATGCTTTGTCGCTCTCCGGCGCGAGTGCAGCACCTGGCCTTTCTCAGAGCATTGTTTCCCAGTCGCTCTGCCCCGGAATCTCCGATCTGGATGCATCACTCAATGGTCTCATGCACGAGATCATGACGTCCATTCCGTTTACGTACGACGGCGGAGCAACGATGGCCGCCCTCGCGTCCTGCGGTGGGCTTTGCATTCCTTCAAGCCGAACCTGGACGACGAGCCTGACTCCCGTGTGCACCCCGGGCGGCACCTTTATAGCCGGTGCGAGCGGACTCACAGCCCGCCGTTACAGCTGTACTCAGCGAGAGTTCTACTGGGTAAGAACCGTCAACATTGGATGCAGCGTTGGTTTAAGCTTTACGACCGCCGTTGTACCCGTCACGGTCAATATCCCATGGGGACTCTGCGACGGGCCATGCCCAGCACTGCCGCAATGATCAGACTCATAATCGTCCAGCTTGCCCTCGGCATCGCCCTGGTAATTCTATCCCAATGGGTCTGGACCCTCGGTCACTCACGCTCCCTGCAGCCCGCAATTACGGCGTGCGCTACCGCCGTGAACGATCTGCTGCCGAGCACGATGAGCCGGCCACTCGCCCCCGCGGAACTGAACAAAGTACTAGGCCTTGCCCGCCGTCAAGCAACATACTCACCCGACGCCAGAAACGAACAATACGCGCCGCATGCATCGCGGATCTTTCAACCGTTCGTGAGACCCGTGTTTGCCCCAGGCCCGGGCACATGGCGCAAACCGGCCTGGATCCATGCGTTGCTGAACCCCTTTGCAGCTTCAACACTGCTCGCCGTCGTCCCAGTGGTTGCTTTACAGTTCGCCTCAGCGCTTGCCCACCACCATAAGCAGGCCATCAAGTCGTTCGTCTGGAGCTATCTGGCGGCAGCAACTATCTGGCTTCCGGCTCCTCTGTTGATGGCACTTTTTTTCAACTTCTACCACCAACTATTTCACCTTCACGCGACACGTGCGCTGAAGACGCTAGCACCGATCAGCCTCACTCCGTCCGCGTTTGACCCTACATCACTTCGCTTTGTTGGGATTGCGATCGGAGCAACCTATTGGCTTGTGCTCCTGAACGTTGTGTGGAAGCGAGCAGCGCATTCCCGCGACCCGGGGCATTGTGCCAACTGCAACTACGAAAGGGGCCCCCTCGACACCTGCCCCGAATGCGGCACGCCACGCTCCGCACCCGCTACCAAACTCTCCAAAGCCAAACGCCGCATCCTGATCGCCGGCTACGCCACCATCCCACTCCTGCTCATCGCCCCTTTCTGGATCAGCTGGATCGACATCGCCATCTACCACGCCAGGAATTGACCCGCCAACTCCTGCAGACACCGGCCCCGTTTGCTAGCCTTGCAAAAACCGTGGGCGCGGCAGCCGTCACGATCGATCGCGTCGCGCAGCCGCGCCACGATGGACGACGACCCCCGCTACCTCGCATGGAACGCCGACGGCTCGCCGTTCCGCCTTGCCATGCGAGATGACGGCGAACCTGCCCTGCACGCAGCGGGCCCGCGGGACGAATCCGCAACATCGAAAAAATCTTTTCCGCGTCGTCTTCTACCTGATGATGCCAAGATCAAGCAAACTGTGGTTTTCACCGTGTCGATCCCCTTCAACCGCACAACTTTACAATCACAACTGCGCAGGGCCTGCGCAGAGGGAATCAAAAGCGAGACGCCGACCGAAGCAAGTAGCCTCCACGCTCCTCATTTCACAGGAGCAAGTCATGTTCAAGACCAAAGCAACGCTCGTCGCCATCGCCCTTCACGCCGCTGCGAGCAGCCTCACAGCCGCGCAGACAGATTCGCACGTCACGGTCAAGCTCGACTCAGGCTGGACACTCGAGTCCTCCGTCGTGAACAACGAGATCGTCGGTTTCTTCGCCTGGATCCCCGACGATCTCGTCACGCCGGGCAATGTCTACCTCGCCTACCTCGAACACGCGGGCAACGGCGCCTGGACCATGCACGGCTGGAACTCCGGCGACGCCGCCAACGCCATCACCGCCATCGAAGCCGAAGCCAACACCGCCTCGCTCTACGGCGTCGTCGCCGCAACGATCGACGGCTCCATCGTCGACCGCGACGCCTGCGGCCCAACGCTCCAGCCCGGAAACCAGGGCGGCACCGCCATGCCCAACGGCGTCACCACCACCGATCCGGCAGCCTCGCTCATGGAAGCGATCGCCGGCGATTTCGCCGCCGCCACGGCCACACTCAGCATCCTGACAAGCTCGGGCGCGAGCGCCGCACCCGACCTCTCAACCCTCTTCGTCGGACAAACCACCTGCCAGGGCGCAAACGACGCGGATGTCTTCCTCTCTCGCATCGCGCTCGAAGCCGCCACGCAATCGACACTGAGCCTCGACCCACAAGAATCGGCCGACATGCAAACGCTCATTGGCGGCTGCGGCTGGCCCTGCTTCCCATGGACCTTTACATTCTCCGGCCCATGGTCAGCATGGAACTGTACCGGCGGACCTTTCACCATCGCCGGAGCCAGCGGATCCTGCGGCTGCCGCTACACCGGCTGCACAAGATCACGCACCGTCCGGAGCGTAAGCGTGGACCTGTTCTGCAATTATGGGCCCGTCACGACCGCCACCCAGTCCCAAGGGCCGCAGAACAAAACCTGCCCAGCTTCACCTCCGCAGACATCAAACTGCCCACCCCAGCCGAGCTGCTAAGTCCTCGGCAGTGAAGACTTGACACACAACTGCCGATACGTTAGAACGACGGACTTACAAGCTCAGGCACGCACATCCTCGCCCGCCCGAGCGCACCCGGGGGTCGGTCCATGATCAAGCAGCGACTCGCAGGCGTCCTCGCATTGGCGGTCCTGATCCACGCGTCGCTCTCGATCTGGGTCTTTGCCCACAACCAACGCGTGTTCAAAGCCAGCAGCGAAGCGGCCGTCGCGTTCGATCGCGTCGCGCAGCCAGTCCTCCCGATGAAACCCGAAGCAGTCTGGTCGCTCAGCTGCGTCACGATGGACGACGAGCCTCGCTACCTCGCATGGAACACCAACGGCTCGCCGTTCCGCCTCGCCATGCTCGCTTCCGCGCCGATGACCGTCCCAACGTTTGGTCCCGACATCCCCGTGGGCGACGGAGTCTTCGTCAACATACCCGTTGCACTCGTTTCGTTTGCTCTCTGGCTAGGCGTCATCATCATCTTCGCTGATCGATATCGCAAGACGAAAGCGAAGCACGGCTCCTCTTTCCAAACCGCCGTGAACGCAACGATCCAATCGCTCGCGTTCACGATCTGGGTCCCCTTCGCGCTCGCATTCGGAATCGCGTTCTGGGACAACCTTTTCAACCAAACCACCGGCGGCTACCTCACCGCCGCCGCCACCTCACGCGGAGCCCTCCTCGGCGTGACCGCGGGTTTCCTCGCAATCTACCCGCTCACACTCATGTGGATGCGCTGGCGATCCCACGCCAAAGCCGACCTCGCAAGCGATCAACCCAAACGATGCGTCAAGTGCGACTACACCATCGACGCGCTCGCCAAATGCCCCGAGTGCGGCACCCAAGCCGACACCACACCCAAGCCGAAGCTCAGGCCCTACCAGCGACGCTCGCTCTTGACCGCCGCACTCGCCGTGCCGCTCCTCGTACTCACGCCGCTCTGGCTCAGCTGGATCGACATGCTTCTCTAAAGCCGCCCCGACCTTTCGCTGCGACAAAGACCGCGGCAAACGGCCAAACACGCCCACCGCCTCCGCTTTCCAACGCCGCCCCACGTCTTCAAGCCCGCCCTTCGCCCCGGCACACGCCAAACCCCTACACTCTACAAACCACGCCGCATCGGCGCACGCAACGCCGACCGCCCGAAAGGACCATCGCAATGGCCCAAGCCACCACCGACGCCACCAACCGGCTCTCAGACGCCCTCCCGGATAGCACCCTCCTCGGCTGGCTCCGAGACATGCAGCTCATCCGCGAGTTCGAGACCCGGACCCAGCAGGCCTATCAGCAGGCCAAAATCGGCGGCTTCTGCCACATCTACTCGGGCCAGGAAGCCTGCGCCGTCGGCACCATCAAGTCGGTCAACCACGACGACCCGGTCGTCACCGCCTACCGCGACCACGGCCACGCGCTCGCCCGCGGCATGTCAGCCAAGGCCTGCATGGCCGAGATGTACGGACGGGCCGCCGGATGCGCCAAAGGCAAGGGCGGGTCCATGCACATGTTCGATAAGCCAAACCACCTCTTCGGAGGCCACGGCATCGTCGGCGCTCAAACCCCCCTCGGCGCCGGCCTCGCCTTCGCGGCACGCTACGAGTGGGAAGTCATGGGCACCGGCTCCAAGAAAGTCGCCCTCGCCTACCTCGGCGACGGAGCCATCGACCAGGGCGCCTTCCACGAGGCCCTCAACCTCGCAGCCATCTACTCCATCCCCGTCATCTTCATCATCGAAAACAACGGCTACTCCATGGGCACCGCCATCCACCGCCACACCGCCAACCACGAAAACCTCACCGCTCGAGGCGAGGCCTACGGCATCAAGTCCATCAAGATCGACGGCCTCGACATCCGCCACGTCTACGACGTCTTCAAGCCCTTCGCCGACGACTGCCGCGATATGCAACGACCCGGCTTCGTCGACTTCAAGACCTACCGCTACCAGGGCCAC
>JBCBNT010000076.1:0-14543 GCA_039821685.1 Planctomycetota bacterium
CTCCGACGGCCCGCCGCAGCGCGTGATGTCGGGCATGACGACGTCGCACACATGCTTCTCGAGAATGTCGCGGAAGCCGAACCGCGTGTAGTGCCGCTCACCGACGCAAATGGGTACGTCCGAAGGCAGCCTCCGACGCAGGGCGGCGAGCGTTTCCGCCGACTCGGGTCCGGCCGGCTCCTCGTACCAGGTCACGCCGAGCGGCGCAAGCCGGTTTGCCATTTTGACGGCTACTTCGCCGTTCAAAAGCGCGTGGGTTTCGATCATCATCGCGGTATCAGGCCCGATCGCGTCCCGCACCGCCGCGGTCACCTCAAAGGCCCTGTCCTGCGCCGAAGGTGAGAGCGACATGTTGTCGGCGAGGTGGTCGCCGTAGAGGTAGTTCACGTGTGCGAAGGGGTCAAACTTGAGCCCGGTAAAGCCGAGATCGACGACCCGTCGCGCCTGAGCGGCGTACTCATCCGGCGTGTGCCCGCCGCCGGTGAACCAATAGTTGGCGTAGAGCTGAACGCGTCCGCGATAGGCTCCGCCGAGGAGCTGGTACATCGGAACGCCGAGCAGCTTGGCTTTGAGGTCGAGCAGCGCCATATCGAGCCCGGAGATCGCGCACATCGATGCGCCATACGGACCGATCCAGTTGAGATCCCGATAGAGTTTGGTCCAGATGAAGTCGGTGCGGAGCGGGTCGAGCCCGATGACCCTTTCGCCGACATGCCTGGTGGCCGCCTCGATGATCGGGCTGCCGGGCCAGCTCGTTGACTCACCGATCCCAGTGTGCCCGGTGTCGGTCGTCACGCGCAGCAGCGTCCAGTTGTACTTCACGCCCTCGACGAGCCAGACTTTCACTTCTTCGATCCGCATCCGGCTCCCCGACCCGTGCCGCTCCCGATCCGTTTATCGCATCGCCACGGCGGCGACGCCACCGATGCCGACATCTGCCACGAACACGCCGCCGGCCAAAGGCTGGTCCGCAAGCTGTCCCTCACTCAGGCCGACGCGCGCCGTTGTGATCCAAAGCCTGCCCGAATCCGTGCCGCCGAAGCAGCAGGACGTCGCGTTCGAGCAGGGCAGCGGCACGCTCGCGATCTCGCGTCCGGACGCGGGATCGACGCGCGCGACGCGTGATCCCCCCCAGATCGCGACCCAGAGCATGCCCTCACGATCGATGCACATGCCGTCGGGCACACCGCCCTTGATGTCCGCCACGCGTCGACGCCCTTGCACCTCGCCGGTCTCGGGGCACCAGTCGAAGGCATCGATGCCCCCTGTCGCGGTATCTGTGTAATACATCGTCCTCGTTGGCTCGTGCCAGGCGAGCCCGTTTGAGATCGTGACGTCATCCAGCACGTGCGTTGCGACGTAGCAGCGGCCGGTGGCACCGGAATCGATATCGAGCCTGTACAGCGCTCCGGCGCCCGGTGTTGCGGACAGATGCATCGTGCCGAGGTAGAGCCGGCCCGTCGGGTCGCATTTCGCATCGTTCAGGCGTGTGCCGAGCGAGGCGTCTTCGATCTGCACGATCCGCTCGGGTTCGCCTTTGCCCGGACGAAGCCGAGCCAGGGCAGCGTCCTGCGCGACGATCCAATCGCCGTTCCGAGCCGGGACGGCAAAGCCGACGCGTGCCGTCACGTGCCAGCTCTCGTGCAGGCCGTCCCTCGGCCGGAACCGGTTGAGCGACCTGCCCTCGATATCGACGAACCAGAGCGAATCGTTCCACCACACGGGCCCTTCACCGAGGCTGCAGCGGGCGTCTAGAGCGAGGTCGGTCGACGCTGCGATCATCACATGATCCCAAACTTATCCCACGCATCTTGCGCGAGCATCCCGCCTGAGATCGCTTCAAAGACCTGCTTCTCGCCCCGGGCTTTGTCGAACGCCGCGGCGAACACCTCACGCTCGATGCTCTTCGGGATGATGCAAACGCCGTCAAGGTCACCGAAGACCACATCGCCCGGTTCGACCCGGACACCCTGCACTTCGATCGCGCAGCGGAAATCGACGACCTTCCCGCGCGGCCGCTGATCCTGCGCGTACCTGCCGTACGAAAATGTCGGGAAGCCGAGCTTCAGGATGCCGCGTGTATCGCGTGACCACCCGTCAACAACCGCGCCGCTCGCGCCGCGGTTCCTCGCCGCCGTGCTCATCAACTCGCCCCACAACGCGTAGCTCGGAGAAGCACCCGTGCAGAGGTACACCTCGTCCTGATTCAGATCATCCAGCGCCCGGAGCATCAGGCCGAACGGCTGCGAGAGAGTCGGATCCGCACGACCGGGGGCCTCCCCGCCGACGTCGTCCGCCTCGAGTACCGGCATCGCACGGCCCACGACAACCATGTCATCCCGCAACGGCTGGATCTGCGGCGGAAGGAACTGTCGCGTGTACCCACGCATGTCCATCACGTCGCCGATGACCGCCGAGTACAACTCGCGGCGGGCGGACTCAAAGAGTTCCTGATCGCTCAACGCCTTCATGGTCAGACCGCCGTGTCCATCTTCTGCTCCGCCATCCGACGGGCCCGGGCCCACTCACACACCAACGCAAATCAGCCACGAGACTACTGCATACACCCACAAAACGCACGAGGCGGCACCGCGAATGACAAAGCAAGGCAACAAACCCGAAAGCTCCTGTTTCACCGTTCGACGCGGCCCGTGCCGCCGCTCTCGAGCAGCTTCTCAACTTCCTCCCGGGTGACGAGGTTCAGGTCACCCGGGATGCTGTGCTTCAAGCACGACGCCGCGACGGCGAACTCGAGTGCATCCGCGGCATCGCGGCCGTCGATCAGCGACGCGATCAGACCGGCCGCGAACGAATCCCCGCCGCCGACCCGGTCGACGATCTGGATGTCGTACTTCGACGAGAA
This sequence comes from Planctomycetota bacterium, assembly GCA_039821685.1. Lineage (GTDB taxonomy): Bacteria > Planctomycetota > Phycisphaerae > Phycisphaerales > UBA1924 > JANQQZ01. Next base: position 2,864 of record JBCBNT010000076.1, read on the forward strand.
GTAGGGGTCCTGTTGGTCGCGTTGGGCGATGACCGCAGACCAGAGATTCCTGCTCGCCGAGATGCTCTCTCGGAGCGTGATCGCGACGGTCTCGAACGAAAACTCTTCGATCAGCGCGGTCGAGAGAGCCGCATAGCCCTCGCGGTCGAGTTGGCCCCGCTCGACATCAGAGGCTTTGGCGGCTGCGCCGAGGCAGCGGTCGGCGTCCTCTTCGTTGCAGATGCAGACGTCAACATGCTCCATCAGAGGCCGCATCGCTGCCCGCGCTTCGTCCGGCGTCCAGAGCTTTGCGCGGAAGTTCAGGTCGCAGGTTACCGCGATGCCCCGCCGCTTCGCCGCAGCGGCCAGACGCCGGGTTGCCTCGGCGGGGCCGGCTCCGAGCGAGGGCGTGATGCCGGTGAAGTGAAACCACCCGATGCCATCGAGGACGCGCTCAGGATCGATTTCGTCCGGATCGATTGTGGCGATCGATGAGCCCGCGCGGTCGTAGACGACTTTCGAAGGCCGCTGGCTCGCCCCCGTTTCGAGAAAGTAGACACCGATCCGGGGCCCACCCCGGGCGATCGCCGAGGTATCCACGCCGAACCGCCTGAGCTGCTGTATCGCCGCATCACCGAGGTCGTTCGTCGGGAGCTTTGTGCAGAATCCCGCCTCGTGCCCAAGCAACGCAAGGCTCGTCGCGACGTTTGCTTCTCCCCCGCCGAAGGACATCCGGAGCTCTGATGTCTGCTGGAGCCGCTCGTGCCCGGGCGGTGAAAGCCTCAGCATGATCTCGCCGAAAGTCATGACCTTCTTCGCCTTACCGTCGGCCCTCATGATGAAGCTCCCGCTCGCGCCGCACCGATCGACCCGAGGAGCGTCGCGGCGCGGTCGCGCAGCTGCCGCTCATCCTGCTGCTCCAGGGTGTGACGGTCGAGCAGGGCGCTGCCGATCCCGACCGCCACAGCACCGGCGCTGATCCACTGGCCAGCGTTCTCGCAGGTGACGCCCCCCGTCGGCATCAGTCGGAGTGTTGGCATCGGTGCCCGAACCGCCCGCAGATAGCTCGGTCCGAGTGAATCGGCTGGAAACACCTTGACCACGTCGGCCTCGAGCTGGGTCGCTGCGAAGATCTCGTTGGGCGTGTAGCACCCCGGCATCGCGGCAACGTCGTGGTCGTGCGCCAGACGGATCACATCGCGGTTCAGGATCGGGCTCACGACGTACGCTGCACCGGCGTCGATGGCTTCACGCGCGTCCTGCTCGGTGCACACGGACCCGGCTCCGATCAGGTGCCCCTCACCGAACACCGAAACAAGATCACGGATCACCCCGCACGCGCCCGGCACCGTGAACGTCACCTCGATCGCCCGCACGCCGCACTCATGCAGCACGCCGGCAGCCCATCCGACGAGGTCGGCCCGCTGGGTCCTCACGATTGCGACAGCCCCGATCGTTTCGATCGAGTCAACAATCTCGCTTCGCCGGCTCACCTAACCGCCCCCTCGGGCCGCGCCGCATCAATGGGCCACGGATCCATCGTATCGTGCAGATCAATGCTGATCTCCCCGGCCGCGGCATCGGTGCTGCAGAGGATGTTTGTGAGTTCGATCATCGCGCCTGGCTGTTCTCCCACGCGGACAGTGTGCCCGCCCAACACAAACGCCGGCGCACGCACCCGTGAGCTGTTCCACCGCTTGGTGTAGAGCAGCTCACCGGACGCTTCATGTACGACCTGCACGACCGGGCGATCGGTACCGGTGACGTTGATCGTCGGCAGGAAGCCGATGGGTTCGCGGCCGTACTGCTCGCTCTGCGTTACGACGATGGGCCAGCCCGGATACTGCGTCACTCGGGCTCCGATTGACAGATCCTGTCGCGGCCAGCACTCAAGGGTGATGGTCCGACGATCAACGTCAAACCTTGCGATGCCGAAGCCCTCCGCGAGGCCGCCGAGCGTTTCCGGCTGATCTCGCTCCGGCTCCCGGGTCGCGTTCGCGTACGCGAGCATGGAAACATAATTGCCGAAGCCGTCAACAAAGTCTCCGATGTGTGTATCCGCATCGTCACCCGATATGCGAGGCGTCGTCGGCTGCCATCGCCGAGCCCAGACGTTCATGATCGCGGGCGCAGCAAACGCGACGCCGGCATCCCGGGGCGCGTTGACGCCGAGATGAACGACCGCCGGCAGGTGCTGGTCGCCGCACAGCATGACCGCAAACGCCCGCCTGATCTCTTCGAGCGCAGCGTTGCGCCCGCGTTGCGGCCAGCCGTTGGAGTCGAAGTCCATCACGTACACGTCACCAGCGTCGGCATCGAAGCTCGGACCGCCCGGGCCGACCCAGGGGCCGCTGCGTTGCCCGATGTGCGCGAACACCGTCTGCGACAGCACGGCCTTCATATCGCTTCCCGACCAGTCCTGACCCCACCGCCGGAGAAACCCGAGCTGCCGATCGCCCAGCAGCCTCGCCTCAGGAACATCAGCACGCTGCGGATCGAACGACTCACCGACCGTCACAAGGTCCGGTCTGCCCGGTTTGCGCGAGAGCTCGGGAACGGCACCGAGCGGCCCGGTCTTAAACTTCCGATCCTCGATGATCGCGAAATCGACGCGGCCGACTCGGAGCGACGTGAAGTACACACCGATGTTCCGGCTGACCGGTTTGGGATCGACCGCGTCCGGAAGATGCCACGTCTGGGCCTGCTGCACGCTGTTCACATATCGTGGGTCCCGCAGGTAGCCGCCATCGTCGCCCCCCGGCCGATGCGAGCGGACGCCGCCCTCTCCCCACAGGTTCCCCTGGCCGACGTCGTGGTCGTCCGGGATCGTCACCGTCGGCCTGTGGCGGGTCAGCTCACCGAACTGCCTACCGAATGCAAGCCACGATTGCAAATGATGGCGATGGTCATACACCTGGTCGCCCGCAAAGAAGAGCAGATCCGGATCGTGCGACTCGACGCCGCGGACAACATCCTCGCGCGGGCCGCGGTCCTCGTTGGAGTTGCAGCTCAGCACCGCGACAACGATTTCTGCTTTGTCGACGGGATCTCGGCGGATGGTCCCTTCGTACGACGCACACCCGTCCGCTGCGACGACACGGAACGCGTGGTCCCGGGGCGGGTCCCACTCGTCAACACGGAAGTGTGCCGTCCAACGCCCGAGATCACCCAGCGGACCGCCGTACGCCGAATCATCGATAGTCGTTCTCGCGATCGTGTGCCACTCGCCGGCCCGTTCGACCTGCAAGTGCGCGTCGCGTCCGATGTCGTCCGCGAGCGGGTAGAGCTGAGCGGTGAGTTTGAGCGTACCGTTGTGCGTCGTGTACAGCGTGAAGCAGATTGCCTCATCGAGCGGACGCGACAGATCGAGCCAATCCTGTGTTTGAGCCCGGGCATGACCGGCGAGGACGATGTTCCATGCCACGCCAACGATCGCAAGGAAGCAGGTTCGTAGCAGCATCAAGGGCATCGGCTCCGCTCCGATTTTATTGCAATGGCGCGTGCATCTCGGGGAGCCGACCGACCTCGATATCGAGCGTCCATCTCGCAGACGAAGGGCAGGCATAGCCGCTCGGCAGATCCACCGGCGACTCGAACGGCATCGTGCATGGCTCGAGTGCGACGTGCTCGTAGCCGTTCCACCCGCCGCGGTTGATCCAGAGCCCGAAGCCCCTGATCGCTGCGCCGTGCCAGCCGACCTTGAGATACGCCCCGGTCGCGTCGTCGCTGAGCACAACCTCGCCCGTCGGCTCGGCATCGAAGAACAGCTTCGCCGAACGATGGGTCCCGCCCAGGTCGAGACGCCGAAGGCCCGATTGGCGGTCCTCGATCGGCAACGAGAAAGCGCTGTCGTCCTTGTTCATGCCGCTGCACCCCTCGACCCGAGGCACGCCCGTCACGCCCGACACGCCCAGCCTCGGGAACACCGGCATCGCAAGCAGAGGGTGCCACGACCAGAGCCATGGGAGCATGCTGTCTGGGCGTCGATCGACCCTGTAGTCCAGCTGCATCCGAGATCCGTCAGCAGCCGCGTGACGATTGAAGGTCAGGCCGTGCCGGGGGAGTTCGACCTCCAGCTCGCACGCCTGCTGCGGAGACTCTGAGGCGATCCGCCACTCGCGTTGCCACGCGTCGCCGTGATCGGCATACTCGACACCGTCGATCGTGCACGCTCCGACGGTCGGGATGCATTCATCCGCACCGACCATCGGGCTCGCGGCGAAGTCGGCGGATTCAGCGCGATGCCGCGACTGGCCGCCCGGCGGCGCCCACATCCATTCGTGCCCCGTCGCCCGATCGACCAGCGAAGCGATGCGGCCTCCGCTGCGGGGTGCAATCACGGCCCGGAGATGCTCCGTCTCCAGGCTGACAACCCGATTTCCCGGAAGAAGCGGATGCGAGTCGTGACGTCGGCTGACGGCAGTCATGCTGCGAAGCTCCCGTGACGTGGATGCATGCCTCGTGCTGGCGTCGATGACTGACATGGCTTCCCTCGTTGGCCGGCGGCCGTCCTTCGTTGCTTCGGGCGTCTTACCTTTGCGAACCGAATCCCGCTCCGTCTCGCAGCCGCTTCCACTGGCAGCGGCTACGCCGTGACGATCGCTCCACCAGCAAAGGCATTCGCCCCTGCCGCGTCTTTGCTCGATGGATCCGCCGCATCCAGCAGCGTCGCTGCCCATACGTGCGACGGATCGTCAGCCAGGACCTCTTGAGCGAGCTCCTTGGCTCTCGCGGCATCCCCGAGGCCGAGGCACCCGAACGCTGTCATCAGCTTGCAGTGCAGCCGATGCTTCGCCCTGATGTCCGGCTCGAAGATCAGAAAGTCCGGGAGCGATACCGCGAAGTAGTCCACCTCGACCTCGTCATCGAGGTGCGATCGGCCGTACTCCACAAGGCGGCGGAACCGCTCCACGGCTTCAGCCGTTCGGCCGAGCTCTGATAAGGCAAGCCCCTGATAGAAGATCATCTCAGGCGGCTGGTCGTTGTAATACATCTGGCCCGACGGCTCGGCGAGGCCCGTGCTCGCCGCTTCGAAGAACCGCGTCGCAGCATCCTGATCGCCGAGACCCTGCATCGCGCGGCCTTTGAGGAAATTGATATCGTTTTCCTGAATGCCGGCGAGCTTTCCTTCGCCGAGCGATTCGGGCCAGACGTCCGTCGTGGAGAGCAGCTCAAAAGCACCCTTGTAGTCGCCCGTAGCAAGCCGCTGCTCCGCGACGCGATTGACCGCGAAGACGAACTGCGCGGGCACGCGGCCTTCGCCTCCCTCCCAGGGCCTAAACGACCGGCCGAGCACCTCGCGCAACGCATCCTCATGATGCCCCATCGCGTTCAGGATCGCGACGCGCTCGATGCTGAGATCGTCACGCATCGTGACAAGGTCCGCGTGCTTCTCGAGCCGGCTGAGCCTCTCCTTCGGCTCGTGCCTGAGCCGCTTCGCGAGCTGGTCGAGCTCGTACAGCACCCGAGCGTCCGACTCGTCGAGCGAAAAGGCGGTCTCAAACATCGACCACGCCTCGTCGTTCTCACCCTCGGCAACGAGCGCGATGCCGAGATTCCGCCGCGATGTCGGGAACGTCGGGTCACGAGAGACAGATTCCCGCCAGCATTCGATCGCGAGGTCGCGCTGCTTCTTGTCGTACCACAGATTCCCGAGCGCGTAGGGGGCGAGCATGTCGGCAGGATGCTCCTCGATCGCCGAACGCAACACGGCGATGTCATCGAGCCGGTTCGGGAAGCACAAGTCGCGGGGCATCTGCGCAGCTGCCATGCTCTCACGCGCAGCGAGCTCGACGTTCCCCATACGCTTCAGCACCGCGGCCCGGTGGTATCGCGCCATCGCGAGGCCGGGCGTGCTCGGATCGGCGTGCTCAAGACACCGCTGCAGGATCTGCTCCGCCCGTGCGTCGAGCCCAGCGTGCGAGCAGTCGAGGCTGAGCTCGATCGCCGTGTGCGCGACGTTCCGTGAACGCTGGTCGTACATCTCCCACGACCGGACGCCGGCCGCCGCGAGCTCCCAGATGACGCCGACCGCGAACGGATCGCGTGCGAGCTCGGCCTCGGCCGCCTCGATCGCCTCGTCGATCCGTCCCAGGTCAAAGAGCAGCGTCACCCGCAGATGATTGGCCTGCCGATGATCCGCGTTCAGTCGCAGGCACGTCGCAAGGTGCTCCATCGCTTCGCTGCGGTGGTCGACGCCTTCGCGGATACGCCGCATCTCGAGCCGCGCGAGCTCGAAAGACGCTTCCGCTCGCTGCTCTCTGTTCCAGCACGCCTTCCAGAGAGCAGTCTCGGCGTCGGTATCCGCGCCAAGATGCGCGAGAACAAGCCCGAGCTGCAGGTGCGCCTCGCCGGTGCTCGGGTTCGGGTTGTGACGAGTCAGCCGATCAACCGCGGCCCGAGCCGGCGCCTCGGCCAGGTCCGGTCGGCCGCGTGCGACCAGCAGGCGAGAAAGCCCGATGTTGCATCGGCTATCTCCCGGGTCGCGTCGGAGGGCCTCGCGGTAGTAGGGCTCCGGGTCGCGCGTCGCGTGGCGATACTGCTCAAGGTGCGTCGCCGCCAGGAAGAGCGATTCCGTCGAGTCAAGGTCCTCGGGCCGACCGATCGCCTGCGCCGGATCCGGGATCGGCTCGCCCTTGGCTTTTGACTCTCGATACGACACGAGCTCGCGCCCGGTCGCGTCGCAAAGCCTCACCTCAAACTGCGAGATGTCGGCGCCCGCTTCGACGTCGAGCCGCGCTTCGACGTGCTGCTTCGGCGAGCAATCCTGCGCGCTCGAAACGAGCGTCTCCGGGCCGGCCGCGGTGTGCCGAACGATCTCGATCCGTGCGGCCGGCTGCTCGGACGTCGTGTAACACCGGGCGACAAGCTCGTTGTCTTGCAGTTCTACACCGACGCACGCCTCGGTCGTCGCGTTTCCGACCCGACCAACACCCTTGTAAGGCATGAAATACTGCGTGAAAGACTTCTGCTCGCCGGGTGCGAGCCAGCTGAAGTCGGGCTGATTATCGGTGTACACGCCGCACATCAACTCGATGTATGGCCCGTCCTCATCCGTCAGATGGCGATCCCACGCCTGACCAAAGTCGCCGTGTCCCCAGGTCCACTGCTTCTTCCCCGGGCTCACGTGCCTGTTCGCGACGTGCAGCAGGCCCGCCTCTCGACCCCAGTCGTAGCTGCCCACAAAGTTGAAATCGGAGTGATACGCCATGTAGCTCGTCGGCACGGGGATATTGCCGTAGCGGCTGATGTCGGTGCCCGGGCTGTAGTCGACCTTGTAGTATTCACCCTTGGCGATCGGGAAGCTCGAGACGTCACGTTTGCCGTGGTCCATGACCGCGTGCACGTCCGGCGGGAAGATCGACTGGTGGTTCTCATCGACGTGGCACGCCGGGTTGGCCCACCACAGAAAGGTCTGCGGCGACCGAGTGCGGTTGTAGAGCCTGACCTCGATCTCGAGGTACGCCTTGCCGGGCCGCAGCCGCAGCCCGTGCGTGCCTCGCGTGCCCTTCATCCGGTCGATCTCATGGCACCAGACCGTGACAGATCCGTCGTCGTGGTGCTCGATCTCGCAATCAACGGGCCCGTAGGTGTTGGGCCGATGATGCTGCGGCCAGTTGAACTCGATGCCGCCGGAAATCCAGGGCCCCGCGAGCCCGACCAACGCCGGCTTGATCACGCGGTTGTGATACACGAAGTTGTACCCGTTCGTCTTATCGAGCGCCATCTGCACGCGGCCGCCCAGCTCCGGCAGGATCATGACCTTCAGGTACTCGTTCTCGAGAATGACCGTGTCCCACTCGACATCGCGCTTCGTCCGGCTGATCTTCTCAACGACCGGGAAGGGGTACACCGCGCCGGACGAGCCCTGGTACACCCGCTTTTCCAAGAACATCGGGTTCCGATCGGGCTCGCCGATTTCGTAGGTCGGGTACGGCTCCCGGCCGCGTGTCACGGCGACTCGATCATTGCTCTCGTGCGTCATGGCGTGCTGCCTCGTTCTCACTGCTGCCTCATGCTGATTCCGCTGATCCTTTGCGTCTGCTTTCATTGTTTCACGCACTCGAAGAACCCACAACGGCATCAATTACGCAGACGTAGCTCAATCGTCTCATTGCCGAGCAATCACTCGGGAAGCATGGCACAATGCTGAAGGGGACCCATTTTGTCAAGGACACTGCAAGCCCAACCCATGGCCCACGAAGGCACGAGCAATCAGACCAAGCGTGTGCTGCTCTGGATCGAGAGCTCCCGGGCCTACGGCCGCGGGTGCCTCCTGGGTGTTGCCGCCTACTGCTCTGCGCACACGCGCTGGCAGCTGTTCCATGTTGAGCACCACCTCGAGGAAGCGGTGCCGACAGACCTCGCCGCGACCGGGTTCGACGGCGTCATCGCTCGGACCGAGAACAAGGCGATCTCAGACGCGTTGCACTCGCTGAACGTACCGATCGTTGATCTGCGCGGCTCGTTCCCGCCCAAGCACGGCCGGATGATCGACACCAGCCCGACCGCGTGCGCAGAGCTCGCGTTCGAGCACTTCTGGGAGCGCGGCATCACGGCCATGGCGTTCTGCGGCTACGAAAGCGTCGATTTCTCTGAGCGGCAGCGCAAGGCGTTCGTTGAGCACGCGGCAACGCGGGACATTGCTGTCGACGTCTTCGAGTCCGATGCGAGGTCGAGCGACGCACGCATCAGGGCGAGCACGCTCGTCAGCGAGGCCCGCGGCGAGTTTGACCGCACCCGCATGATCGAATGGCTTCGCGGCCTGCCGAAGCCGGCGGCCGTGCTCGCGGCAAACGACGTCCGCGGCCGGCAGGTGCTCGCCGCCTGCGCCGAGGCCGATATCGCTGTCCCAGAAGAGATCGCCGTGCTTGGCATCGATAACGACGAGGTCATCTGCGAACTCTCACACCCGCCGCTGAGCAGCATCGAGCCCGATACACGCTCGATCGGCTTCGCGGGCGCAGCCTCGCTCGACACGCTCATGTCCGAACCCTCGCGGGTCAACGCCAGCTCGGTCCGCATGATCCAGCCGCTCGGCGTGACCGTCCGGCAGTCGACCGACATCACAGCGATCGATGACCTCGTTGTCGCCCGCGCCGCGAAGATGATCCGCGAGCAGGCCGAATCGATCTCAAGCGTCGAGGTCCTCGCCGACATGGTCGGGCTCAGCCGCGCAACGCTCGAGAGGCGTTTCCGATCGGCGCTCGGCAGATCACCGCACCAGGAGATCGATCGGATCCGGCTCGATCGCGCCCGATCGCTCGTGCGCGGAACCACCTATCCGCTGCACAAGATCGCGGACATGGTCGGCTACTCAAACGCGTCGCGCCTCGTCGACGCGTACAAGCGACGCTTCAAAATCACTCCGGGAACGGACCGGCAGCAGAGCGACGATCCGTTCCGCGACCTCGCGTGTTAAAACCGCCACCAACGAGCCTCATCTCCGGCGCGGCAAACAACTGTTGCTGGCCCGGCTTTACCAGAAGGCGATGTAGAAAGCCGCGACGCCCACAACGACAAGCCCGCCGGCAACCATCGCCAGCTTCGAATCGCGCAGGTCGACAACGGATTCATCAGGCAGCTCCCATCGGGCTTCGAGCGGCTTCGCGAGCGAAAGCAGCCACACCGCGCCGAATGACACCGCCCAAGCGACGAGCGTCTGGATGAGGAAGTGCATCCCGTGCGCATCAGCCGAGACCTGCAGCATGCCGTAGGCGATCGGGCCGACCACGAGCGCCACGAGCCCGGACACCGCCGGAGCACGCTTGAACACAAGACCCCCGACAAACGCCGCGACCGTCCCGGGCCAGATGTAGCCCTGGAACTGCTGGATGAACTGGAATACGCCGTCAAACCCGGGGAGCCGATCGAGAACGGTCGCGAGCACCGCTCCGATGACAACAAAGATCACGACAGCGAGCCGGCCGACCCAGAGCAACTGGCGATCCGTCGCGGCGGTGTTGATCCGTTCGCGGTAGATGTCCATCGTGAAGAGGGTTGACGCGCTGTTCAGCATCGACGCGAGCGAGCTGATCACGGCGCCGGCGATCGCGGCGAACATGAACCCGCGGACGCCCCCCGGAATCAGATTGCGGATCAGCGTCGGAAAGGCCTCATCGGCAGCGACCTGGTCGGTGCCAACACCGAGCTCTTCGGGATACAGCTGCGCGGACATCATCCCGGGCATCACGATGACGAACGGCACCAGAAGCCAGAGCGACGCGGCGAAGACCATGCCGCCCTGGGCGTGGCCCAGGCTCTTCGCAGAGAGCGCCCGCTGCACGATGAACTGGTTGAGTCCGCAGTAGTAGATGAGCACGATCCACATCCCGCCGACCACGCCTGTCCACGGCAGGTTCTCGTCATCCGACGGCTTCACGAGGTGGAGCCTGTCGGCGTTAAACCTCGCGAAGGCATCCCACCCGCCGACCGCGTCGAGGCCCGCGAGGAAGGCATAGCCCCCGCCGAAGAGCAAGGCGGCACCAAAGAAAAGGTCCGCAACCGCGACGGCGCGCAGGCCGCCCCATGCCGTGTACGCGGTCGCCGCCAAGGCGAGGACACCCACGCCGAGCCACAGCGGCACATCGAAGATCTTCTGGATCGTCAGGCCGCCGGAGTAGAACACACTCGTCAGAAGGATCGCGACGTAGATGACGACCGTGTAGCCCGACATCACAATGCGTGCCGTGGGATTGAACCGCTGCTCGAGAAACTGCGGCATGGTGTAGATGCCGGCGCGGAGAAACCTCGGCATCAGCGTGAACGCGACGGCCACGATGCCGAGCGATCCCGCGAGCTGCCAGTTCGACACCGCGAGCCCGACGCCGCCGGCGCCCTGCCCGGCCATGCCCACAAGCTGCTCGGTCGAGATGTTCGCTGCAACGATCGAGAGCCCGATCATCGGCCAGATGAGTGAGCGTCCGCCGAGGAAGTAGTCCTGCCCGGTCTGCTTCTTCCGCGTGAAGAACAACGCGATCCCGATGACAAGACCAAGAAACAGGACAAAGACAGTCATATCTTGGCCCGACAACGCGATGCCGCCGGTCGCCTCCTGAGCGAGTGACAGCATCGGGGTCAACAAGCCTTGGAAATCAACAGAAACCGGTGTTTGAAGATCCATAGACGCCCCATGGTCGAGTGAATGCTCCGGTATGCGTGCGCACACCCTGACGGCCCACAGGCTACTTGCTCCGTCTTGGTCACGAGGGATCGTGACAATATTTGGCAATGATTACGGAATGCATCGGTCTGTTGCTTTGTCTCGGCGGCCAGTAACCTCGACAGGTCACCAATCGGGAGACACGGGCGCGGCTGACTGCCGCCAGGCCGGAAGCCTCGCGGCCCGGTCGGGCCTTCTCCGAACGCGGCCGGCACGCCCTTGCCGAACTGATTTCGCAGCACCATAAAGGATGAGCGCTTTGAGACATACCTACCACAGCCTCTTGACCCCGGCCGCGGCCGTGTGCGTCGCCCTGGTCTGTTCCGCCGACGGCTCATCCGCTCAGGACCGCCTCTCGATCGCGGGCACCTGGGAGCTGCCCGCCTCTCAGAATCAAGACGGACTCGGGCAGACACCCGGCTTCGATGCATCGGCCCGAAACACGGTGCAACTCCCCGGCTCGCTCCAGGCCCAGGGGTACGGCACGCCGCCGGGCCCCGACACCGAATGGGTCGGCAATGTGCGCGAGAACGAGTGGGC
>JBCBNT010000077.1:0-14162 GCA_039821685.1 Planctomycetota bacterium
CAAAACGGTCATCGTCGTGCACCACGCGCTGCAGACCGTCGCTGAATACTTCGACGAGGTGATGCTGCTCAACATGCGGATCGTCGCGGCCGGACCGATCGACGAGACCTTCACACGCGAGAACCTCCGGAAGACCTACGGCGGCCGGCTCACGCTGCTCGATGAGGCCGCCGACGCCGTCGCCCGAGCTGCCACCGGGGAGCACCCCGCGTGACAACCCAAACCGAAGCCCTCGCCGCGATCACGCTCGAGGAAGCCGTCAGAACTCTCACGTTCAGATCCGGCTACAACACGGCCCTGGTCATAGCGGGCACAAGCCTCCTCGGCCTCGCGGCCGGAGTCGTCGGCGTCTTCGCACTGCTCAGGAAACGATCGCTCGTCACCGACGCCCTCGCTCACGCCACGCTCCCCGGCATCGCGGCCGCATTCATCGCCGCAACCGCGCTCGGGGCTCAGGGCCGCTCAACCCCCGTGCTCCTCCTCGGTGCAGCGGTCTCCGGGATCGTCAGCATCGTCGCGATCCAAGGCATCGTTCGATTCTCAAGGCTCCGAGAGGACGCCGCGATCGGCATCGTGCTCAGCGTCTCGTTCGGCATCGGCATCGTCGGCCTGAGCTACATCCAATCCAATTCGCCCGCAAACGCCGGGGGCATCCACGACTTCATCTTCGGCAACGCCGCGACCATGCAGCCGAGCGACGTGCTTATCATGGCGGGCATCGCGGCAGCGGCGGTCGTCGTCACGCTGCTGCTCGCAAAGGAGTTCTCGCTCGCGTGCTTCAACAGCGCGTTCGCCCGCGTCACGGGCTGGCCCGTTGGCCTCATCGATCTGATCATGATGACGGGCGTCGTCGCGGTCACCATCGCCGGCTTGCAGGCCGTCGGGATGATCCTGGTCGTCTCGCTGCTCATCATCCCGCCGGTTGCCGCCCGATTCTGGACGGACCGTCTCGCGCACCTGATCGTCATCTCCGCGGGCATCGGAGCGGCCAGCGGCTATCTGGGCGGGGCCATCTCATCGCTGCTCCCAAGACAACCAGCGGGCGCCATCATCGTCCTCGCAGCGGGCTCAGTGTTCATCGTCAGCATGGTCGCCGCGCCCGCCCGCGGGCTGCTCATCACCGCTTGGCGGCACCTCCGGCTCCGGATCAGGATCGCCGGCGATCACCTGCTCGAAGCCGCTCACGATTCGCGCTCGGATGAACTGTCCAAGGCCGACCTCGCTTCGATCGCGGCGCACCGCGGCTGGTCGCGCTGGCTCCAAACACTCCTGCTCATCGCGCTCCGCCAGCGGCGGTGCATCGAGCCGAGCGCGGGCACGTGGCGGATCACGCCGGAAGGGCTCGCCCGCGGTGCACGCGTCGCGAGAAATCATGCCCTCTGGGAGCGTTACCTCGTCACCTACGCGGACATCGCACCGAGCCACGTCGACTGGTCGGTCGACCAGGTCGAGCACGTCCTCAGCGATCAGCTCGTCGCCGAGCTTGAGCAGGGGCTCGCGAGCCCGTCCCCTGCCGGAGCAGCGACATGACGCCCGGCATCATCCAGTTCGATATCCGTCTCGACCTGTTTCCCTTGACGGCTGCCCTGCTCGCCTCCATTGTCTGCGCACTGCTCGGCAACTTTCTCGTGCTCAGAAAGCTCAGCCTCATGGGAGACGCGATCAGCCACAGCGTGCTCCCAGGGCTCGTGGTTGCGCTCATCCTCGCGTCGTCACGGAGCGCCGGCTGGATGTTCCTCGGCGCCGCGGCCGCGGGTGTGCTCACGGTCGTGCTGGTCGAACTCGTCAAATCGGTAGGTCGCGTCGAGCCGGGCGCCGCAATGGGCGTCGTCTTCAGCATCATGTTCGCGGTCGGCATCCTGCTCATCGAGCAAGCATCGCTCCGACAGGTCGATATCGACGCCGACTGCCTGCTGCACGGCCAGCTCGAAGCCCTCGCGTGGTTCGGCGCCCCCTCAGATCTCGCCGGCCTCTTCACGCCCGAGACGCTGAAGAGCATCCCCCGACAGGTCGTCGCTCTGCTCGCAGCGACCTGCCTCGCCGCCGCCATGATCGGCCTGCTCTTCAAGGAGCTCCGACTCGCCGCTTTCGATCCGTCTCTTGCGACTTCGCTCGGCTTCAACGCGACCGCTCTGCACTACATCTTGATGACGTTCGTCGCCGCCGCGACCGTCGCAAGCTTCGAAGCCGTCGGATCGATCCTCGTCATCGCCATGCTCATCTGCCCCGCTGCCACCGCTCGGCTGCTGACCGATTCGCTCGTACCACAAATCATCTGTAGCGTCGTCATCGCCTCCATAACCGCGGCCGTCGGCTACTTCGCAGCAACATCAATCCCCGCCGCATTCGGGCTCGACTCCGTCAACGCGGCGGGCTCGATCACCGTGGTCTCCGGCATCGCGCTCATGCTCGCGATCGTTGCCGGCCCCCGGCACGGCCTCATCGCCCGGGCCGTCCGCCGCCGGAACCTCGCACGGATCACTGCGCTCGAAGACCTGCTCGCCGCGCTCTACCGGGCAGAAGAGCGCGGCCACGCCGCAACGCCGGTCAGCGACCTCTCGACCCCGATGGCAGGCCGGCCGTTCCGACCTGCGCTCCGGCTCGCCGAACACAGAAGCATGATCGACCGCTCCAAAGACGCCATCGCCCTCACCGACCGCTGACGCCGAGCCGCTGCCCGAACGATCCGCCGGCACCGGCTGTGGGAAACCTATCTCGTCGACGAAGCGGGCGTCGCGTCGGATCACGTGCACCCCACGGCCGAGCAGCTGCAGCACGTCGATATCGAACCGCCAATCGGAGCAACCAGCGACCCGCACGGTCGAGCCATCCCGACGCCGAAAGAACGTCGGACCTGAGCATCCGAGACCGAGAACAGGCCGGGCATGCCCGAATCCGCGATCAAGTCACGCCGATCCGCATGTGAAACGCTCAACCTGCGCCCATCGCACGTTACACTCGGCGGGTGCGGGCAGACACCGAATACAACACAACGCTCCTCACCCGCATCGCCGGCGGCGACGAGCACGCCGCCAACGAGCTCACGCCGCAGCTCTACGACGAGCTCCGCCGACTCGCAGGATCACTCCTCACCAGCGAACGGGCGGGCCACACCCTTCAGGCCACCGCCCTTGTCAACGAGGCGTACCTCAAGCTCACCGACCAGCGGACCGCCTCCGCCTCAGACCGCTCGGCGTTCATGGGCCTCGCCGCCACGGTCATGCGCCGAATCCTCGTCGACCATGCCAGAGCGCGGCACCGGCTGAAGCGCGGCGGCGACGGACGACGCGTTCCGATGACAGAGTCCATCGCTGTCGAGATCAAAGGACAGGGCGTTGAAGAAACGCCCGTGGACGTGGAAGCGCTCGACGCCGCGCTCACGAAGCTCGGCGAACAGGACGAACGAAAGGCACGGCTCGTGGAGCTCCGCTTCTTCTGCGGCCTCGATGAGACCAACGCCGCAGAGATCGTCGGCATCTCGCGCGCCACCGCATCGCGAGAATGGAGGATGGCCCGCGCCTGGCTCGCCCGCGAGCTCCAGCGGACCGGGGAGAGCACATGAGCGATTCCAAACGCTTCGGCGAGATCGATCGGCTCTTTCAGGAGGTGTGCGACCTGCCGCCTGACCAGCGCCAGGCGAAGCTCATCGAGCTCGCCCCGACAGATGCTGCGCTGCGGTCAGAGGTCATCGAGCTGCTCGAGGCCGACTCCCGAGCCGGCAGCCTCACGCCCGAATCACTGCAGCCAGAGATCCACCGCGCGCTCGGTGTCGGCGACACAGATCCGACCGAGATCGCCGGCTACCGCGTGCTGACACGCCTCGGCGAGGGCGGTATGGGCGTCGTCTACGAGGCCGAGCAGCGGTCACCACGCCGGACCGTCGCCCTCAAAGTCCTCAAGCCGGGCCTTGCCACGCCCGCGCTCGTCAGACGATTCGAGTTCGAATCGGAAGCGCTCGGCCGGCTCCGGCACCCGGGCATCGCGCAGGTCTTCGAAGCCGGAGTCGCCGAAACCCCCATCGGGCCACGCCCCTATTTCGCGATGGAGCTCATCCGCGGCGAGTCTCTCGATCGGTGGGCCGACCGCACCGGCGCGAGCATCCGAGACAGGCTCGACATGCTGTCGCGCATCTGCGATGCCGTGCAGCACGCCCACGCGCGAGGCGTCGTCCACCGAGACCTCAAGCCCGCCAACATACTGGTCACGACCGAAGGCGACCCGAAAGTGCTCGACTTCGGCGTCGCGCGGCTCGCTCACCCAGACCCCGATTCCGCGGGAAACACGATCGCGACCGCCGCGGGCCAGCTCGTCGGCACGGTGCCATACATGAGCCCCGAGCAGCTCGGAGCACGGCCCGAATCGCTCGACACCCGCTCCGACGTCTATACGCTGGGCGTCGTGCTCTTTCGCCTGCTCAGCAACAGGCTCCCGCACGACGTCGACGATGCCGCGCTGCTCGATGCCGCCCGGATCGTCCGCGAAGAAGAGCCCACACGGCTCGCAACGCTCGAGCCCCGACTCCGCGGCGATATCGACACCATCGTGCGCACCGCGCTCGCCAAGGACCCCGAACGCCGGTATCAGACCGCCGCCGCCATGGCCGATGACATCCGAAGGCACCTCGCCGGGCAGACCATCGCCGCCAGGCCCGCCAGCGCCGTGTACCAGCTCAGCCGGCTCGCCCGGAGGCACAAGCCGGTCGTCGCCGCGCTCGCAGCCCTCGTTGCCGTCACCGTCGGGGCAATCGTCGGCATCTCGCTCGCCCTTGCCGAAGCGACGACGCAGCGCGACAACGCCGAGCAGCAGGCCTCGATCGCCCGCGCCGTCACGGACTTCCTGAACAACGACGTGCTCTCCGCCGTCGCGCCGTCGTCGCTCGGGGAAAACACCACCGTCCGCGAAGCGCTCGACTCCGCAGCCGCGTCGCTCCCCGGCAGGTTCCAGGATCAGCCCGTGACCGGCGCCGCGATCCGCAACAACATCGCCAACCTCTACTCCGTGCTCGGCCGATTCGCCGAAGCCGAGCCGCTCACCGCGGAGGCCCTCGAAACCTTCACCCAAGAACTCGGCCGCGACGACCCGCTCACGCAGCTCGCCGGGCAGGACCTCGGCGTTGTCTACCGCGACACGGGCCGATACGAGCTTGCCCGTGAACAGCTCCTCACCGTCCTCGCCGACCGCGAGCGATCAGTGGGCCCGACCGACGAAGCGACGCTTGAAAACCTCGTCATGCTCGCCGAGCTCGAGCAGATGGGCTTCGCAGATATGGACCGCGCCCGCGAGTGGCTCGGCATGTTTGAGGCCCGCCGCGCCGGCGTGCTCGCCGACGACCATCCCACCGCGGCATACGCCGAGCTCGTCCGAGGCGGCATCGCGCTCGAGCTCCGCGACTACCAGACCGCCTACGACGCCTATGTCAGCGTCGCCGAACGCAGAGAAGCCGAGTTCGGTGACATCCACCCCGCCACCATCACCGCCCGTCACAACATCGCCACCGCGCTCGAAGGCCTCGCTCGCTACGACGAAGCCGAACCGATCTACCTCGCCAACCTGGAAACCCTCCGCAAGACCTCGGGGCCCGACAACCCCGACGTGCTCGTCGCCGCCCACAACCTCGCCTTCCTCTACCAGAGCATGGGCCGATTCGATGAAGCCGAGCCGATGTTCTACGACACACTCGAACGCTGCCGCCGGGTCTTCGGCCCGGCCCACATCGGCACGCTCACCTGCTCGCAGAGCCTCGCCTCGCTCTACCGCGAGACGGGGCGGGACAGCGAGGCGATTACCGTCATGCTCGAAGCCAAGCAGGCCGCACAAGACGCCGCCGAAGGCCCCTCTCCGATGCTCACCGAGGTGACAGCCAACCTCGGCATCGCGCTCGCCGACGCCGAAAGATTCGCCGAGGCCATCGTCGAACTCGAGCAGGCGGAAGCAGACGCCCGCGTTGTCTTCCCCGACGAGCACCCACTGCTCGGCAACATCCTGTCGGGCCTCGGGTGGTGCGAGGTCGAAACCGGAGACCTGACCACGGGCCGGGACACGCTCCGCGAGGCGCACCGCAGGCTCGCGGCACTCCCCGGGCCGTATGCGCAGAGTGCCGCCGCATCCGCAGCCCGCCGACTCGTCCGCGCCGCCGAACGCGAAGGCGATACCGCCGACGCCGAGTACTGGCGACCGCTCGCAGGGCCAGATGACGACGCGGCAGCGCAGTAAGCAAGCGTCACGCGGTCAAGATCAGTCGCTCGGCAGCATCGCCCGGAGCACCCCGAGCGTGTCCGCGGCATCCGCCCGCTTGTCCGTACGCTCCCGCAGGATCCGCGGGAAACGCACCGCGAGACCGGCCTTGTGCCGACCCGAACGCGCGATCCCCTCAAAGCCGATCTCGAAGACCCGCTCGGCCTTCACCTCGCGCACCGGCCCCGTTCGACGCGTCGTATTCCGACGAATCCACGCGTCGAGCGACTCGATCTCGGCGTTGCTCAAGCCCGAATACGCGCGCGTAAACACCACCAGCTCCGACCGATCATCAGACCACACCGCGAACGCGTAATCCGTGTACATCGTCGCCCGGCGACCCGAGCCCGGCAGCGCGTGCAGCAGCACGGCATCGACCGTCCGCGGGTCGAGCTTCCACTTCAGCCAGCCCCCGCCCGCTTCAGGCCTCACCCGCCCCGACACGTACGGCGACCCGCGGTGCTTGAGCATCACGCCCTCGACGCCAAGCTCCCGCGCCGAACCCCGTGCCTCGCCGAGCGACTCCCACGAATCGAAGCCGATCGTCGGCGAGCACCGCACCGAGCCCTCCCGGCTCTCGGCAAGAAGGCCCTCGAGCAAACCCCGCCTGACCGATTGTGGCTCAGGCCGGACATCCCGCCCACCAGATTCCAGCACGTCGAAGGCGAGCATCACCGGGCTCCTCGCTTCAAAGAGCCCAGGCTGCTCCGCCGGCGCGCGCTTGCGGTTGAGCCGCGTCTGCAGCGACGCAAAGTCCGCAGGCCGATCCGACGACCCGTCCCACAGCAGAAGCTCGCCGTCGAGCACCGTGCCGTCGGGGAGCCCGCGGGCACCGGCGATCACCTCCGGGAACTGATGTGAGATCAGCTCCTCCCCCCGCGACCAGAGCAGCGTCTCGCCCTCGCGTCGACACAGCTGCACGCGGATACCGTCCCACTTCCACTCAGCAATCCAGTCCGATGGATCACCGAGCGACGACGCCAACCCCTCCGCGCTCTCTTGAACGGAGTGAGCCAGAAAGAACGGATAAGGCCCCCGCCCGCTCTCACCCTCGCGCTCGCCTGCAAGCAGCGACAGATAGGCATCCTCGCTCGGATCAAACCCGCCCGCGAGGCGGTGCTCGATCGTCGCCTGCGATACACCCGCGACCGACGCGATCGCCCGAGACAGAAGCCGACGCTGCACCCCAACACGGAAACCGCCCCGGATCATCTTCAGGTACACGAGCACCTCGTGCCGACGAAGCCGGTCCCAGGCCTCGCCGATGATCTCGCGCCGCTCCGCCTCACACGCCCCCCCCAAGGGCAGCACGTACCGCTCCACCGCGTCCCGAAGCCCGAGACCCCGGCCGGTTTCGCATGCATCCGGCGCAGCCGAAGCCTCCGGAAGCAGCAGCGAGATCGCCTCGGACAGGTCCCCCACCGCGTCTCGACACGCCTCGAGCATCCAAGCCGGCACGCCCGACCGCTCGACCGCGAGAGAACGCACCACCGCCGAACTCGCGATCCCCTTCGGCCGATTCCCGGTCATAAACGCCACAGCCCACGCCGCGTCGCCGGGCTCGGCCGACCGGAGATACCCCGCCACCGCCTCCAGCTTCGCCGAGGTGCTCGTCGTCGCGTCGAGCCGCAGATACAAATCAGCAAATGCACGCATCATTCGGCGTCCTCGTCGCCCCAACGCGTCGCGAGCATAAACGAATCGAGCCCCCGCTCCTCACGGAGGTACCGAGAAAAAGGCCGCGTGTACCCGTGCGTCACACCGACGCGCTGCGCGCCCGTCATCTCGATCGCGTGCAAGAGCCCGGGCCAGTCGGCATGGTCCGACAGCACGAACCCCGTATCGAGCGCCTGCCACCGCCGCCGGCCGCGGATCGTCGCCCAGCCAGACACCTGAGCCGTCCCCATGCCCCCATCGCCCGCAAACCCCCGCAGCCAGGGCGTGCCCGCCTGAGCGGGCGGCGCGACCACGAGACCCGTGCCCTTGATCGAGTCCGCGGTCGCCTTCGACGCATGAACGTAATCAGGCAGCGATACGCCGGCACCTTCGTACACCCGGCAGAGCTTCTCCACCGCGCCGTGCACGCCGATCACGCCCGGCAGCTCGCCTGCACCAGCAAGCGACGCCATCACCCGCTGCGCCTTACCCAGCGAATAGGCCAGCAGTGCAGAAGTCCGCTCCGACGCCGCGTTCGCCCGCCACCACGACAGCATCGAACCAGCCACACCGCCCTGCTCGGGCCAACGAAACACCGGCAGCCCGAACGTGCTCTCGGTCACAAACACGTCGCAAGGAACCGGCTCGAACGCCTCGGCCGTGGGCCCCGGCTCCGTCTTGTAATCACCGGAAACACACCACACCGGGCCCCGCGCCGGCTCGACCCGGACCTGGGCCGACCCGAGCACGTGCCCCGCCGGATGCAGCGACACGCCCACGCTTCCGAAGCTACGGACCGCGCCGAATGCAAGCTCCTCGACCTCGATCTCCCCGCCGAGACGCGAGCGGAGCAGCGCGGCCGTCCCCGGCGTCGCAACGTACCGGCCGCAGCCCGCCGTCGCATGGTCAGCGTGGGCGTGGGTGATGACCGCGAGCGGCACCGGCGACGATGGATCAACCCAGAACCCACCCGCCTCGCACCCCAGACCACAAGAGCCCGCCAAGATGAGATCGTCGCCCGCCACGGCCTCCTATTCGCAGCGACACCCCAGCCGATGCTCTCAAAGCGACTCTGCCGACCAAACCCCGCCTCGCCGGATACTGTCGGCATGGCGCGGGTCGGTTGGATCTTCAGTCTCGTCCGGTCAGGCTCATCAGCCGCGGCCTACGCCTGCGCACACGCCCACGACCTCCGAGTCGCCGACGAGCCCTTCGGCCCATGGGATCGGACCGCCCCACCCTACGACATGCCCCCGATCCAGCGAGACCTCGTGCGAGCCTTCGTCGCCGTCGGGCACACGCTCAACGCAGAAGTCGTCGGCATGGCCAACGAGCTCTTCCGCATCCTCGCCGAGCGCGACGACCTCGGCCGCGTCGTCTGCAAATGCCCACACCTGCTCTTCGAGCCCACCGAGTTTGAGACATGGTTCGCCGGCGGCAGCACCGACGTCTCGCACCGCTCCGTCTACCTCATCCGCAACCCACTCCACCGAATCAACAGCGCCTACGCCCGCAGCTGGGAACGCCTGCTCAACGACCCGACAGAGCTCGAAGTTTTCCGCACCTTCCTTCGCAGGTGGAGCCGAGCCGAGCACCGATTCCGCTTCGACGACATGCTCACGAAGCCCGAGGAATTCTTCGCCCAGATGCACCGGGCGTTCGCCTTCGGCAATGACCCGGAAGCCGCAGACCGGTCGGCTCGCTACGCCGCGACGCACTACCACGTCTCGTCAGCTGCAACCTCAGATGACCGCGGCGCCAACCCCATCAGCCAGCGCCGCTGGGCCGTACCGCCCGGCATCGCAGACGCCTACCTCGCCGATGACGAGATCCGAGCCTTCATGCAGTCGCAACGCTGGCCGCTCAGGCAGTCCGCCTACCAGGGCCGGCCATGGGCGACCATCCTGCGTACGCTCCGTGCAACGTGATCGATCACGGCACAACTCGGCCCCACTCTCCTCAAGCCGACAAGCAGAACGCCGATCCGCCGGACACGGCATGGGTCTTCGGCCTCGCCCGCAGCGGCACGTCGATCACCGCCTACGCCATCGCCGACGCCTGCAACGCCGCTGTCGCCGACGAGATCCTCGGCCCCTGGGACCGCACCGGCGAGCCCTATTCCTACCCGCCCGAACAAGCCGAGCTCGTGAAGCACTTCAAAGCCTCGCACGCCCGGCTCACGCCCCACATCATCGAACAAACCAACGCCCTGCACCGACGCATTGCCGCCGATGCAGGCAAACAACGGATCGTCAGCAAGCACCCGCACCTGCGGTTCACGCCCGATGAATTCGCCGAGCACTTCCCGGCCCACCGAGGCGTGTGGATCCTGAGGAACCCGCTCCGCCGGCTCGCCAGCATCCACGCCCGCGGCTGGACGTCGATCATCAGACCCAACCACGATCTCGACTACATCCGCGAGTACGCCGAGCGATGGCTCGACCTCCCCGACGATCGCCGGCTGATCTACGAAGACCTCCGCCGCGATCCGCAAGCGTTCTTTCAAAGGGCTATCGCCGCTCTCGGATGGCTCGGAGACGATTCAGCGCCCGACCGGGCTGTCACCTACCAGCGGTCGCAGTACCACGGAAAGTCCGGCGAACGCGAAGAAGGACGCAGCACCAAGCGCAGCCTCTCCGATACCGCCCGCGTCGTCCCCGAAGACGCAGTCGACCTCTACACCAGAGACCCGTTCATGCGAGACCTCTTCACCCGTTGCGGCTGGAGCCTGAAGCCGAGCGACTACCTGCCCACGCTCCGGCAACGCGCGGCGCGCAAGCTCCGGGCCATCCGCAACGCCGATTCAACGTGAACGCAAGCGCCCGACCATCCCGCGCCGTCTGGCTCTTCTCGCTCACGCGAAGCGGGTCGAGCGCAGCCGTCTACGCCTCGGCCCACGCGCTCGGGTGGGCCGTCGCCGACGAGCCCTTCGGCCCATGGGACCGGACCGGCGATCCCTACAACTACCCACCGATCCAAACCAGGCTCCACCGCGAACACCTCGCCCGCAGCGAGATACTCTGCCACGCAACGAGCAACATGCTCGACGAGCTCATCGCATCACTCGCCGACCGTGCCCGAGCCCCCGGCGTCATCATCAAAATGCCCCATCTCATGGTCAAGCCAGACGACCTGAGCCGGCTCCGACCAGACGACCGCGCCGCCTACCTCATCCGCAACCCCCTTGCCAGGCTCAACAGCCTCTACACCCGCGGCTGGCACGACACCATCTACCCGCCGTTCGACGCAGAGACCGTCAAGGTCTTCCTCCACCGCGCGTCCGAAGCGCCCCGCCCGATGCGGCTCGCCTTCGATGCCCTCCACGCCACGCCCCGCCGCTTCTTCCGTTCGCTCTGGCGCGCGTGGGGCATCCCGTTCGACGAGAGCCAAGTCGAATCGGCCGTCCAGTACCGCGCGCAGAATTACCACGAATCGAGCGCCGATCGTGGCCCGGGCCGCAACCCACACCGCGTCCTCAGCGACCACCGCCTCGACGTCCCGCCAGACGCGGTCGACCACTACCTCTGCGATCCGGTGATCCGCGCCGCCCTCGAGCAAGCGGGTTGGTCGCTCGACCCGGCCGACTACTCCAGCAGCACCCCCCGCTAGGGGCAGCCGTCGTTGAAGTTGTCGATCCACGACGTGAAATCGGAAGCGCTGCACAAGCCGTCACCGTTCTGATCGCACGCCGGCCCATTGTTGTTGAACGCGAGAATCCACGAAGACAGATCAAACGGGTCCGCGACTCCGTCGCCGTTGACATCCCCAAGACACGGCACCAGCTCGCTGATGACCGCCCGATACGCCACACTGACGGCGGGCTGAGCAGGATCGTTCGGATCCCTCACGTTCGCCGTAAACGCCACGACGCCTTCGTCGATCGCGTCCGCACCGAAGCCGATGATCGATGTCTCAAGCCCGTCGAGCAGATCAGCGCTGTCGAAGACGAGCAGCCGGCTGCCGTCGGGCTTCAGCACCTCGAGCCTGCGTGTCACACCATCGAGCAGCAGCAGAAACGCATTGCCGACCTCGTCAGACGATGCCGCAAACGCAAACGACCCGTCGATCACCGTCTCGATGGTCGCCCCATCGAACCGGAACACACCCCGCTCGATCGTGCCGCCCTCCTCGAATCCACCGGAAAAGAGCCAGCCCGCGGGCGTCCAAGCCGGGATGCTCAAGAACACCCGCCACGCCGCATCGCCCGGGCCGATATCGCCCTCACGCGCGGCGACTGTCCGCGTCACCGACCGTTCGATGATGACGAGCCTCGCGATGTCGTGGCTCTTGCTGCAGCGACGCTGGCTCATCGCCGCCGTTTTAGCAGCATCCTTTCCGATCGTGCTCGGACACGCCTTACTCCTGCAGCCGTTTGCCCGCTATTCCCTCTCCGCATGGATGATCTGGTGGCTCGGCGGCGCCGTCTTCCTGGATATGACCATCGGCGCCCTTAGCGCGAAATGGCAGCTCGGCCGCCGGCGGACTCGATCCCCATCGCCGCGATGATCGCATTCAGGTCGTTTGATACCCGCACCGGCCGGTTCGCCAGCATGCCCGTCGGGATCGACAGATCCCCCTGCTGAGCGAGGCTCTTGGTATCAAGCCCCGTGTGATACCCCACCGTCGCGTCGGGGTCCTTGAGCTGATGACCAGTCAGGATGCACACGACCGTCTCGTCCGCGCGGATTACACCCTCTTCCCGAAGCCGACGCGCACCCGCCACGCTCGCCGCGCTCGCCGGCTCACATCCGAAGCCGTACCGGCCGACCAGCGCCTTGTGCTCCAGGATGCACCGGTCGTCCACGCTCCGAACCACGCCGTCCATCGCGTGCAGCGCACGCAGGCACTTGCTCAGATTCACGGGCCGATTGATCTCGATCGCGCTCGCGATCGTGTCCGCACGCTCGCCGGCCGCGTCCATCCGGACATACTCCGCCTCGACCTTCACGTGATCGAAGAGGCCCGGCCCGCTGCCCATATCCCACCGCACGCCCAGCTCGTTGTACACCCGGTCGAGCGTCCGCGCGCCATGAGCGTTGATGACCGCCAGCCTCGGCACCTTGTCGATCAGCCCGAGCTCCTTCAGCTCGATGAACGCCTTGCCGAACGAGCTCGAATTTCCAAGGTTCCCGCCCGGCACCACGATCCAGTCCGGCACCCGCCAATCCAGACCCTCAAGCACCCGGTACATCACCGTCTTCTGCCCCTCGAGACGGAACGGGTTCACGCTGTTGACCAGATACACCCCAAGCTCGGGCCGATCCTGCGCGATCTCTTTCACCCTTGCCATACACGCGTCAAAGTCGCCGGCGACCTGCAGCGTCGTCGCCCCGTAGTCGAGCGCCTGGCTCAGCTTCCCGAACGCGATCTTGCCCTCGCCGATGAACACAAAAGCGTGCATGCCCGTCAGGCTCGCGTAGAGCGCGAGCGCCGCGGACGTATTGCCCGTCGACGCGCACGCCGTCCGCGTCGCACCGACCATGCGCGCATGCGTAAACGCCGCGCACATGCCGTTGTCCTTGAACGATCCCGACGGGTTGTACCCCTCATACTGCAAGTAAAACCGGCCGCACTCGTCGCTCTCATCACAGCCAAACCCGAGCCGCCGGCCCAACGCGTCTGCACGCTGCAGGTTCGTCCGCCCCTCGCCGATCGTCACGATCTGCGACTCATCCTCGTAAAAAGGCAGCAGATCCCGGAACCGCCACACGCCCGAAAAGTTCAACGCCGACTTGCTCGCCGACCCGCCCGCCGGCCCGCGGTGCCCCGTCGTCCCGCTCCGCCGCTCAAACTTCGAGAAATCACGCACCGCAATCGAGCCGCCCGTGTACACGACGTCCAGCAGCGCACCGCACCGCTCGCACTTGGTCAGCACATGGCCCACCGGATACTCTGCCGCACAGGCGGGGTTCACACAGCGTTGAAGAGCACTCATGACAGCATGGTACCGTTCTGGTTGCTGCGGCTGCTGGAAGTCGTTGCTCTCGCGACGATTCTCCGCGTCATCTTTGGGGATACCAATCCAATCTGGCTCCCGTGGTATCTCCTGCCCGTACTGCCAGTCGCGATGTGGGCCGCGACTGCGATCGCGAATCGGAGGCGACAGCTCCTGAAGACTCGTGTTTGGGGATGGCTCGCCATCATCATCGTGGTGGGTATTGCATCGTGGCTGTCCTCACCGGGAATCCAAACTATCCAACTCCAATTCAATCACGGACTTCGAGATGTGCTCAGCGTTGGCTGGTTGCCCATACATCTGACCATTGCATTTC
>JBCBNT010000078.1:0-14064 GCA_039821685.1 Planctomycetota bacterium
CCGACCAGCGCCACGTTTCGGATCTCTTCCGGCGCGCGGTGGGCTGCGAGAGCGTGTGCTTTGGTTTGAGTGGCCATCGTTTCGGCGCTCCTTTCGTCCTCGCGATGCGTGGCGAGGCCTGTGGGCCGATCGGATGGGTCGTGTCGGGTCGGCGCGCCGCTCGGTGTGAGTGAGCGTCGGCGCGGCACGTCGGGCCGGTCGGCCCGGGTGGGTTGTCGCCCGGGATCGACACGATCCCGAACCGGATCACTCTACCAGATTTCATCGGCTGCGCCTGCGCCCCCGGCGCGGATACCGTTGCGGCCTATGACTCCATCGACCGACCAGCCTGCGAACCATGCCGTGACCCGCTTTGCGCCCTCGCCCACGGGGCACCTGCACATCGGCGGGGCCCGGACCGCGCTGTTCTGCGCCGCCTACGCCCGCGGGCAGGGCGGCCGATTCGTCCTGCGGATCGAGGACACGGATCAGAAGCGGTCGAGCGAGGCCGCGGCCGCGGGGATCCTCGACGATCTGGCGTGGCTCGGCATCGATTGGGACGACGGGCCCGAGCACGACGCCCCATCTGGCCCGGTGGGCGGCGATGAGCGGAAGGTCGGGCCTTTTTATCAATCGCAGCGGCGGGAGATCTACAACCGGTGTTTCGCGCAGCTGATCGAGGCGGGGCTCGCGTACCCGGCGTTTGAGACGCCCGACGAGCTGGCCGCGATGCGAAAGGCCGCGGAGGCGGAGAAGAAGACGTTCATCTATCGCCAGGCGGACGGCTACGACCACGCGGCGTCGCTCGAGCGCGCGAGGACCGAGGACCACGTGCTGCGCTTCAAGATGCCGCCCGAGCCGGTGACGGTGCGAGACGAAATCCTCGGCGAGGTGACGTTCCCGTACGAGGAGCTCGACGATCTGGTCATCCGCAAGAAGGACGGCTTTCCGACGTACCACCTCGCGGTGGTCGTCGACGATCACGCGATGGGCGTGACGCACGTCGTGCGCGGTCAGGAGCACCTGAACAACACGCCCCGGCACATCGCTCTGATGAACGCGCTCGGGTTCGACGAGCCGCGGTTTGCGCACCTGCCGCTGATCTTCAACCCTGATTCGTCGAAGATGAGCAAGCGGGACAAGGACAAGGCGGTACGGGCGGCCGTGAAGCAGAACGAAGGCGTGAAGCAGGCGCTCTCGAACTCGGGCACGGACGATGAGCAGAAGCACTTCGCGAAATGGCTCAAGGACAAGACGGTGCAGCTGCCGCAGGACAGGCTGGTCGCGATCGCCGAGCAGCTCAAGGTCGAGCTGCCCGAGATCGACGTCGAGGACTTCCGGCGGTCGGGCTACCTGCCCGAGGTGGTGATCAATTACATCGCGCTGCTGGGCTGGAACCCGGGCGTGAAGACGGACGACGGGAAGGACCTGGAGCGGTTTGGCCGTGCATACCTGGACGAGCACTTTGCTTTTGGCCGTGTCGGCAAGACGGCGAGCAAGTTCGACCGCGACAAGCTGCGGGCGTTCAACTTCGACACGATCCAGGCGATGGATCCCGCGGCGTTTGTTGGCGTGTGGCGCACCTGGGCCGAGCGGTACGACGAGGCGATTCTGACCGAGCTTGGTGCGGAGACGATGCTGATGCTCGCGCCGGCGGTGCAGCAGCGGGCGGCCGTGCTGAGCGAGTGCCGGCAGCCGATCGCGTTCCTGTTCGCCGATGACGGCTCGATCGACTACGACGAGAAGGCGGTGAAGAAGCACGTGGTCAAGGGCGAGCCATCCGGGCTGGAGCTGCTCCGAGGCTTCCGCGACGAGCTCGGGGCGCTCGCCGAGTTCTCGCCCGAATCGATCGAGGCGCTGGCGGCATCGTTCTGCGAATCTCGCGGGACGAAGCTCGGCAAGCTGGCGCAGCCGATCCGGGTGGCGATCACGGGCAGCGCGGTGAGCCCGCCGCTGGGCGTGACGCTGGCGGCGCTCGGGCGGGAGCAGTCGCTGGCGAGGATCGACCGGGCGTTGGCCGCGTTCGCAGCCCAGACGACCGATTAGACATTCTGGAACAAAAGTTCTAGATTGGGAAACAATGGCCGGGCTCGGATCGTTCGGCACACCGCACCTGCAACGCGAAGACCCCACTCGACCATTTGCAGAGACCACGTCAGGAGACCGCGCCCATGCCCGACTTTCCCAACCTGCTCCGCCCGATCACGTTTGGTGACATCGAGGCGCCGAACCGCGTGTTCATGGCGCCGCTGACCCGCAGCCGGAGCAAGCAGCCCGGCGACATCCCTTGGGAGCTCAACGCGGAGTACTACCGCCAGCGCGCGGGCGCGGGGCTGATCATCGCCGAAGCGACGCAGATCAGCCCGCAGGGCAAGGGCTACGCGTTCACGCCCGGGATCCACTCCGACGAGCAGGTCGAGGGCTGGAAGATGGTCAACAACTCGATCCATGAGGCGGGCGGCCGGATCTTCCTGCAGCTCTGGCACGTCGGCCGGATCAGCCACACGGATCTGCAGCCGGGCGGGCAGAAGCCGGTTGCGCCCTCGGCCCTCCGCGCAGAGAGCCAGACCTACACGAGCCGCGACTCCGGCATGGTGCAGGTCTCGGAGCCTCGGGCGCTCGAGACGGACGAGATCCCGGGTGTCATCGATCAGTACAAGCACGCGGCCGAGTCTGCGAAAGCGGCGGGCTTCGACGGCGTCGAGATCCACGGGGCCAACGGCTACCTGCTGGATCAGTTCACGCGTGACGGCACGAACCGGCGGAGCGACATCTTCGGGGGCGCCGTTTCCAACCGGATCCGCCTGCCGCTGGAGGTCGCGAAGGTCGTGGCCGATGTGTGGGGCCCGGGCCGCGTCGGGTACCGCATCAGCCCGCTGGGCCAATTCAACGACCTCAGCGATACGACGCCTGAGGAGACGTTTGGGGCGCTCGCGCACGGGTTGGGCGAGCTGGGCCTCGCGTACCTGCATGCCGTGGAACAGTTTGGCGACCAGCAGCGCGACGACGAGAATGAGCGGGTCCACGCGTCGATCCGCGAGCGGTTTACGAGCGCCGGCGGCTCGATCTACATCGGCAACGGCGGCCTGACACCCGAGACGGCCGAGCCGAGGATCGCCGAGGGCAAGGCCGACGCGATCGCTTTCGGCAAGCTGTACATCTCAAACCCCGATCTGGCAGAGCGGGTCGCGCAGGGCGGGCCGTTTGCCGACTGGAACCAGCAGACGTTCTACGGCGGCACGGCCGAGGGCTACACGGATTATCCTTCGCTCGCCGAGGCGAACGCCTGACCAGCATCGAGCCGTCGGCTGCGGCAGGGATGGTCGTCGGCGACGGAATAGGTAGCAGGGTGGAGCTGATCAGGCGGACGTGTTCGCAGCCGTGATGGGCATGCGCGTGCTGCCCGTCGATGCGGATGGCGGCTAGCCCCGACCCGCGGCCGCGATGATCCTCGCGAGCTTGGTCTCGTCGTAGACGCCCTCTTCCACGTGCAGCAGGCGGCCCTGCTCGTCGAGCAGCAGCACGTAGTTGACCTCGTCGCTCGGCAGGTCGAGCGCTCGTCGGAACTTCTCGGTGTCAACGAACATCGAGATGGTCCGGGCCCGCCCATCGTCCGTGGGGATGCCGGAGCGCATCCAGTTGTCGATCTGCCCGGCGATCAGCGCCCACCCGCGCTTCATGGTGGGGGTCTCGACGATCCGCAGGCCCTCGATGGCGCCCTCGATCGCTTCGTTCCGTGCGAGCCAGGTGTTGATCTGCAGCTGCTGGCGCTGGTAGAACGCGACGTGCACGAGCGCCGGGGCGCCGGCGAGCGCATCGGGCAGCACGACGTCCTCGTCGAGCAGGTTGCGGGCCTCCACACGCGGGAAGACCAGGGTGTCGCCCGTGCCGATCTGCACCGCAGAGGATCGCCCGCAGGAGACGAGCCCCGCGGCGATTGAGGCCGCGAGTGTCACCGCGACCACCGAGCCACCGATCCGCCACCATCGCTGTCCCATCGCCTGGCTCCTTTCGGCAGGCATTGGTTTCGCGGGCCGGGCCCCGCGCGGATGCGTCGGCCGGCAAACGGTGAATACCATGGCCGCCATGACGACCGATGCCAAAATCACCGCTCCCGACGATGCTCAGGATGGACCGCCAGCCAAGAAGCGGCACTTCGTTCAGCAGATCATCGACGAGCACATCGCCGAGGGCCGGTGGGGCGAGCCCGGCGACCGGTCGGTCGTGACCACCCGCTTCCCGCCCGAGCCGAACGGCTACCTGCACATCGGCCACGCCAAGGCGATCTGCGTGAGCTTCGGGCTTGCCGAGGAGTTCGGCGGCCGGTGCAACCTACGCTTCGACGACACCAACCCCGCCAAGGAAGAGCAGGAGTTTGTCGACTCGATCACCCGCGACGTGCGTTGGCTCGGATTCCGGTGGAACGGCGCGACTGAGACCGACCCGGCCGCTGGCGTGCTCTTTGCCAGCGACTACTTCGAGCAGATGCACGCCTGGGCGATCGAGCTGATCGAGAAGGGGCTCGCGTACGTCGATACGCAGGACCCCGACACGATCCGCAGGCAGCGAGGGAGCGTGACCGGGCCCGGCGAGAACTCACCGTTCCGCGACAGGCCTCCTGCGGAATCCCTCGAGCTGTTTCGCAAGATGACAGACGGCGAGCTGCGCGACGGGGCGGCCGTGCTCCGGGCCAAGATCGACATGGCGTCGCCCAACATGAACCTACGCGACCCGGTGATGTACCGCGTGGTGAACGCGGCGCACCACCGGACCGGCGACCGGTACCACGTCTACCCCATGTACGACTGGGCGCACGGGCTGGAAGACTCGATCGAGGGCGTGACCAACTCGCTCTGCACGCTCGAGTTTGAGAACCATCGGCCGCTGTACGACTGGTTTATCGACGCGATCAACCAGGGCCGCGGCGAGAAGATCCATCACTCGCAGCAGACCGAGTTCGCTAGGCTCAACCCGAGCTACATCATCACGAGCAAGCGGAAGCTGAAGCAGCTGGTGGATGAGGGTCACGTCTCGGGCTGGGACGACCCGCGCATGCCCACGCTGAGTGGGCTGCGCCGGCTCGGGTACACGCCGGAGGCGATCCGGTCGTTCTGCACGGGCGTGGGCGTGACGAAGTTCAACGCGGTGCACGACATCGCGCTGCTCGAGAACGCGGCCCGCGATCACCTGAACAAGGCCGCGCCGCGTCGCATGGCGGTGCTCGACCCGGTCAAGGTCGTCATCACCAACTGGGGCGAGCACGGCGACGCCGACCGCGTCGAGATGATGGAAGGCATCAACAACCCCGAGGACCCCGGTGCCGGCACTCGACAGATACCGTTCTCGCGCGAGCTGTTTATCGAGCGCGACGACTTCATGGAAGACCCGCCCAAGAAGTTCTTCCGGCTCGGCCCCGGACGCGAAGTCCGCCTGCGCTTCGGCTACTGGATCACCTGCACGGACTTCATCAAGGACGCCGACGGCGCCGTGACCGAGATCCACGCGACTTACGACCCCGAGACCCGCGGCGGCGACTCGCCCCCGCCCGACGCCGAGGGCAAGGTGCGGAAGGTCAAGGGCACGCTGCACTGGGTGAGCGCCGAGCACGCCGTCGACGCCGAGGTCCGGCTCTTCGACCGCCTCTTCAGCGTGCCCCGGCCCGACAAGGAGCCCAAGGACGCGAGCGATGACTGGTCGTTCATGCAGAATCTGAACCCCGATTCGCTGAAGACTGTCAGCAACGCGAAGCTCGAGCCCGAGCTGGGCGAGGATGCGGATGCCGCCGTCGAACAGGGTGTCTTTCACAGCGAGTTCGGCGAGCTTGGGCCGGTCTTTCAGTTCGAGCGGCTGGGGTACTTCTGTCTCGATCCAGACTCGAAAGCCGCGGGCCGGCCCGTGTTCAACCGGACGGTGACCCTGCGGGACTCGTGGGCGAAGCAGGCACAGAAGTGACTCAGCCTCGTTAGACTTGTCGTATGACCGCCTTTCGCGCCTGCGCCACCTGCGGCCTCGTCCACACCGTTGCCGACGTGCCATCCCGGCACGTCGCCCGTTGCACCCGCTGCGATTCGGTGATCCGCCACGGCTCGCACCCCGCGAGCGAGAGCCGCACGGCCGCGCTCGCGATCGCGGCGCTCGCGCTCTTTGTTCCGGCCATCACCATGCCCGTGATGACGCTCGAGCGGCTGGGGCACGAGTCGGTCGCGTCGATCTGGTCGGGCACGGTCAAGATGCTGGCGAGCGGCGACTACGCCGTGGGCCTGACTGTTCTGATGTTTTCGATCGTTTTGCCGATCGCCAAGCTCGCGGCGCTGCTTGCGCTGAGCCTTGGTGGGCGGCGTCTCTCGGCGGGTGCCCGCGCCAAGACGTACCACGCCGTCGAGCTGATCGGTCGGTGGGGCATGCTCGACGTGCTGCTGGTTGCCGTGCTCGTCGCGGCCGTGAAGCTCGGCGATCTGGTGGATGTCACGCCGGGCCCGGGCGTGATCGTCTTCGGGCTCGTCGTCGCGCTGAATCTCTTGGCGTCCATGTCATTCGATCCGCACTCGATCTGGGAAGAAGAAGACAGATGAGCGACGCGCCGCCAGCTGCCCAGATCGTCAGGGCCCCGCGACGGGTCAGCCTCTTGTGGATCGTCCCGCTCGTCGCGTTCGTCACGCTGGGGTCGTTCCTCGCCGTGCAGGTGAGCCGGGAGCGGGGGCCGGTGATCACGATCGCGTTTGATGACGCCGCGGGCTTGGAGCCCGGCGCGGAGCTTGTGCACCGCGGGGTGAGCGTCGGAGTGGTCCGGGAGATCACGCTCTCGCAGGGGTTCGAATCGGTGCTCGTGTCGGCCGAGCTCGCGCCGTTCGCCGAGGGGTTCGCTGTCGAGGGCACGCGGTTCTGGATCGTTCGCCCCGAGGTGGGGCTCGGCGGCGTGTCGGGCTTGGACACGCTCATCGGGCCGCGGTACATCGCCGTGGAAGGCGGACGACGCGGCGATGCGCAGTCTACGCGGCGGTTCGAGGGTCTCGCCGAAGCACCGGATGATCCCGTGACGGCGGACGACGGCCTGCTCATCCGCGTGAAGGCACGCTCGGCGGGCTCGATCACGAGCGGATCGGCCGTGCTCTATCGAAACACCCGTGTCGGCCGGGTCATCGGCGTCGCCCTCGCGTCGAACGCTTCTGCGGTCATGATCGACGTCGTCATCGATCCCGCGTTTGCCCCGCTCGTGCGGACCGATTCCCGTTTCTGGGATGCGAGCGGCGTGGGCGTCGACTTCGGGATTTTCCGCGGGCTGAGCGTCGATGCGGGGTCGATCGATGCCGTGCTGCGCGGCGCGATCGCCTTCGCGACGCCGACCGAGCCGGCCGACCCCGCGCCGCGCGGAACAGAGTTTGAGCTGGAGCCCGCGCCGGAATCGCGATGGCTCGATTGGTCGCCAGAGATCAGCCTGGATTGAGCGGGCCGGCGTCGGGTCGCGAGCCGGGCGGTGCCTAGCATCGCGCATGAGCCTCATTGTCACCGGAACCATCGGGATCGATACCGTCGAAACGCCTTCGGGCGAGAAGCGCGAGGGCGTGCTGGGCGGTTCGTGCGCGTACTTTGCCGCGGCGGCGCAGCACCACGTCAACACGCGCCTCGTCGCTGTCGTCGGTGAGGACTTCCCCGCCGACCATCGCACGACGCTCGAATCGTTCAACCAGATCGATCTTGGCGGGCTCGAGACCCGCGGCGGCAGCAAGACCTTCCGCTGGGGCGGCAAGTACCACGACAACATGGACCACCGCGATACGACGTTCACCGACCTGAACGTGCTCGAGGAAGCGCCGCCGACGATCCCGGCGAAGTTCCAGGACTCGTCGCATATCTTCCTGGCCAACACGCATCCGGCCGTGCAGATGGGCATGCTCGAGCAGCTGCCCGACCGGCGACTTGCCGTGGCAGACACGATGGACCTCTGGATCAACATCGCCAAGGACGAGCTCGTGGCGCTCTGCAAGAAGGTCGACGGGCTCGTGCTGAACTTCGATGAGGCCGAGCTGCTCACGGGGCACCGCAACACGGTGTCGGCCGCGAAGCACATCCTCGATATGGGCCCGGGTTTCGTGGTGATCAAGAAGGGCGAGCACGGCTGCTTGTTCGCCGCCCGCGAGACGAGCG
Organism: Planctomycetota bacterium; assembly: GCA_039821685.1. GTDB lineage: Bacteria > Planctomycetota > Phycisphaerae > Phycisphaerales > UBA1924 > JANQQZ01. The sequence continues at coordinate 8,125 of JBCBNT010000078.1, forward strand.
GCGAGGTCGGCATCGGTGCGCTGCCGGCGTACCCGGCGGAGCGCGTCGTCGATCCGACCGGCGCCGGCGATACCTTTGCCGGGGGCATGATGGGCTACCTCGCCACGCTCCCGCACGCCGACCTCGACTTCGACACGCTCCGCGCATCGCTCGCTCACGGCACCGTGATGGCGAGCTTCACGATCGAGACCTTCAGCCTCGAGCGGCTCGGCCAGCTCACCCGCGAGCAGCTCGACGCGCGGTTCGAAGAGTTCGGCCGGATGCTGCGGTTCTGATCGAGCACGCCATGCCAGAGACGCCCGACGACGCCGGCGGCTACCTCGAGCCCTACCGCGAGGCGGTGAGCCACGGCGGCCCGACCTTCGAGGCGCTGCTCTGGCGGAACCGGGAGTACCAGCAGGCCCGCTTCCGCGTGCTGATCGAGTCGGCTGCAGCGGGGGTCTCGCCGAGGTCGGTCCGCCCGACGCACCGCGCACTCGAGCGCCGCTGCATCGCCGATATGGGCTGCGGCCGGGCCGATCTGCTGGCGTGGCTGCGGACGGCCGAAGTGCCCTTCGGGAAGTACGTCGGCGTCGAAGCGATCACCGAGTTTGCCGATGCAAGCCGAGATCTGATCAATGATTCGGAGGGCGTCATCGTCGAGGCCGACTTCGCGTCGGACGCGGATCTGTTCGAGTCGCTCGTCCGGTCCCACGGCGTCGAGGTGTTCTTGTTTTCCGGCTCGCTCAATACATTCAAGCAGCCGGACGCGATGGCGGTTATCGAGCGGGCCTGCCGAGCGATCGAGGGGCTGCCGTCCGGCGGAGTCGTGTTCAATTTCCTCAGCAGCTTCTCGCCGAAGGCCGGCCTTGTCGACACCGGCCCCGCGCACCGCTTCGAAACAACCGAGGTGCTCGCGACCGCTGCCCGGCTCAGCCCGTCGTTCCTGCTCCGCCACGACTACCTGGGCGGGCACGACGCGACCGTCGGGATCTTCGCATCCCCGGCGGATTAACTCCGTCGAACGTGCTGCTCGCGTCTGCTTGGTTTATCGCAGATCGTCGGACGTAGCGCTGCGGATGCCGCCGTCGTCAAGCACTTCTTCGGTGGCTTCGCGGAGCTCGTCGGTCTTGAAGACGAGCGTCTCGTTCGAGCTTCCGGCGAAGACAAACTCGGTGTACTCGTCGTCGATGGATTCGAGCACGTCCTGCAGCTGGGCGAGGTTCTTGATGGGCGTGCCGTTGACCGATTCGAGCACGGGCGCGACGCCGACTTCGTACCCCTTGGTCAGGCGGTGGGGGAAGAACGGCGCCGGGACGATGACGAGCTGCTCGCCGGGCTCGCCCACGGTGTCGGTGAGCCGCTCGATGAGCGGGCTGTCGTCCGACGCGAGCACGAGCGCCGCCCGCGAGGCCTGCTGCATCAGCTCCTGATAGGCCGGCGTAAACGCCATGGGCCCGTAGATCAGGTACGAGGGCTGCTCGCCCGCCAGCGGTTTAATCAGCAGGTCGCGGCTCGCCATCACGGGCACGTCGAGCTCGATCGCTTCGCCGCCCCGCAAGACCGTCATGGGCACTGTGGTGCCGCCCTCTGATGCTTCGGCGAGCTTGGGGATGAAGTAGCTGAAGTTGAGCCGAAGGTCTGCGCCGCCCGGCACGTCTGCCATGCCGCGGTTGTCGATGTCGTGCGGCCCGATCGCGTCGATCACGTCCCAGCGCTCAAGCACGCCCGCGTCGTCGCCTTCGGACACGATCAGCCCGGTCTGATCTCGCGACAGGCCCAGCTTGCTCCGCACGGCGTCGTTCTCGGCGGTCTGAAGCCTGCCGAAGAACCGCGGGTTGCCGTCGTACGCCCCGTCGGCCACGTCGTTCAAAAACAGCTGGATCTCATCGGTCGGGATGACATACCCGATGTTCTCCGCCGACGGGATGCCGCTGAACACCAGGCCGATGACGGTACCGTCTCGGAACACCGGGCCGCCGGAGTTGCCGGGGTTGAGCGCGACGTCGACCTGGATGCGGAGGCCCAGCGTATCGCCCTTGTAGCCCGTGTGCTCGATGCGGCTCACGATGCCCTCGGTGATCGAGAGGGCTTCGCCGCCCAGCGGGTAGCCGAGCGCTGTCACGGTGCCGCCGATCGTGGGCAGCTCGTCGGAGAGCGCCGCCGCGGGGTACTCATCGAAGAACGACTCGTCGTCGAGCTCAAGCACAGCGAGGTCGATGCCGTGCGCGATTGCGACGACCTCTGCCTCATACTTATCGCTCGATTGGTTGGGCTGGACGAGGATCCGCCGGGCGTAGTTCACGACGTGGGCGTTCGTCAGGATGCGGTTGCCCTCGATGATGACGCCCGAGCCGCTCGACTCGCCGGCCGCGGGCCTCGTCCAGGGCTGGAAGAGGCTGGGGGCGCGAACGGTCGAGAAGATCTTGACGACGCTCTGCCGGTCCGCCGCTGCGTTCTGACCGGCCGCTTCGGGCGTTGCCGGCCCCGCGAGCACCGCCCCAAGGGCACACACCACAGACATCAGGACTCGGTCTCGCATCGCTTAGGCATCCTTTCCGGCTCGCGGGCCACCCGCGGCTCGTTCGCTTTCGTCGGTCGATCCTACCGGTTTCGGCGGGCGGGCCGCCGGCTATCATCGGCCCATGGCACAGATCCTCGTCATCCAGCACGGCGCGGTCGGTCCCGGACGCATCGGCGCGACCCTCCGTGACCACGGCTTCAAGCTCGACATCCGCAAGGTCGCCCACCCGGAGCGTCCGGACCGGCTCCCGGCGAATCTCGACGACCACCAGGCCGTCCTCTCGCTCGGCGGGCCGCAGTCCGCCGCGGAAGACGATGCCGCGTGGATGAACGACGAGATCGAGCTTCTCAAGGATGCCCACGCCCGGGATATCCCGCTCGTCGGGATCTGCCTCGGGCACCAGCTCATCGCCCGCGCCCTTGGCGGCGAGGTCGAGCGGGCCGAGGCGCCTGAGTGGGGCTTCGCTCGCGTCAGCCTGCCCGTGCCGGGGCAGACCGAGTCGCTCCTCGGTGGCATGCCGTGGGACACCATGCAGTTCCAGTCGCACCGGGACCATGTGTCCACCGCGCCCCCCGGCGCGTTCGTCCTCGGCTCCAGTGCTGCTGCACCGGTGCAGATCATGAAGGTCGCGCACCGCACGCTGGGCTTCCAGTTCCATTTTGAGGCCGACCAGCCGATCATCCGCCAGCTCGCGGAGGCCGAGGCCGACGTGATGCAGGAAGCCGGCATCGACGCTGCGATGCTCGAAACGCAGATCGCTTCGCACTACGACCGATTCGCCCAGGTCGCCGACCGGCTGTGCGTCAACCTCGCGACCTATCTCTTCCCGTTCCACGCGCTCTCGTCGGCCTGACCGCATGCCCGCCGGCACGCGTCTGACGATCAGGCCGCCGGCCGACTACAACCTCGCGCGCGACGTCTGCTCCTACGGCTATTTCCTCCTCGCACCGAACCACTGGTCCGTCGGCGACCAATCACTCTCGCGGACGCTCTCGCTCCCAGATGGGCCGGCGCGCTGCGTGATCACCCAGCCCGGCAATGACAGCGGCGGCGGCGGCGGCGCGCTCGCTGCACGATTCGACAGGACGCTTGAACGCTCGGAACAGGTCGAGGCCCGGCGGCAGGTCGGCCGCATGCTCAGGCTCGACGAGGATGAGACGCAGACCCGGGCCTTCCACCGCGTCGACAAGCGTTGGAAGCGATCGGGGCAGGCGAGGCTCTTCCGATCGCCCACGCTCTTCGAAGACGTCATCAAGACAGTCACGAGCTGCAACGTCGCGTGGCCCAACACGATCAACATGAACGCCAATCTCTGCCGCCACGTCGGCGTGGGCGGGGCTTTCCCGACGGCACGCAAGCTCTCACGCACGAGACCCGGCACCCTCCGCGGCCGGTGCCGGGTCGGATACCGCGACCAGCGCATCATCGACCTCGCCAAGCTCTTCGCGAGCGGCGCGGTTGACGGGGACTGGCTCGAATCCCCCGAGACGCCGGACGACGACGTGTTCGCCTCGCTGCTCTCGCTGCCCGGCATCGGGCCCTACGCCGCCGGCAACATCATGCAGCTCTTGGGTCGGTACTCCAGGCTCGCGATCGACACCGAAACGATCCGGCACGGCAAAGCCGTCCTCGGCATGACCGGCACCGACCGCCAGATCACCAGGAAACTCGAGGCCCACTACGAGCCTTTCGGCGACCACAAGTTCCAGAGCTACTGGTTCGAGCTCTGGCGCTTCTACGAAACCAAGCGGGGCCCCGCGCACCTGTGGGACCGCGAAACCACCGGCCGCACCTTCACGGCCGCGCAGCTCCAGTAGTCAGCCCGCCGGCGACGCAGCTTCGGTCAGCGTCTCGGGCCAGATCTCGCTGTTCGTGCGATCATCGATCCGGCGCTTGTCCGCCGGACCGGGGCCACGCTTCAGCCGGACCCATCGGAACCGTTCGCATGACATGCACCGCGCGATCTGCAGCTTCTCGCCTGCCGCGTGCTTGCGGATCATGCCGGTCTCCCCCGCCGGCCGCCACATGCCGCACGTACGGCACTCAAGGATCCAGCCCGGCGCGCTGTCGCCATGGAGCTTCGGTGGCGGGCCCGCGCGAACGATCGCGGTGGCAACAAACCGGATCCATAAAACGAGAACCACGACGCATCCGACGACGATCAGCGCGATCTGCCACCAGTCCATCAGAACGCCTCCGTCAATTTTCCCCTCGGCAGAGCCTCACGAACCACGCCACCGCGCAGAACACCGCCACGATCGCGAACATCGAGCCGAGCATCACCAGCGCTGTACCCATCGAGCACCTCCCGCCCGCTTAGTCGGAGGCGGCGGCCATCGCTTTCATCCCGGCTCTCTCGGCGTAGTCCTGCAGCGCCGAGACGCCCCAATCGCCCGCCCGCAGCGCTTGGATCGCGTCGACCGCGGCCTCTGCGCCGGTCATCGTCGTGATGATCGGGATGTTCAGCCGCACCGTTGCCGCGCGGATCCGGCCCTCGTCCGTCCCGAAGCCCGTCCGCGTCGGCGTGTTGATCACGAGCTGGATGTCGCCGTCGGTCATCATGTCGAGCACGTTCGGCCGAGCGCCCGCGGAGAGCTTTTCGAGCACCGTGGGCGCCATGCCGTGCTCCGCGAGCTTGTCGCCGGTGCCGCGCGTCGTATAGATCGTGAATCCCATCGCGCCGAGCGTGCGAGCGATCGGCACCACCTCGTCGCGGTCCGGCTCGCGCACGCTGATGAAGACCCCGCCCTCTCGCGGGAGCGTCATCCCGGCCGCCATGCTCGCCTTCAGTACCGCGATCGGCAGCGAGACGTCCATCCCCATCACCTCGCCGGTCGATCGCATCTCCGGACCGAGCACCACGTCAACACCCGGGAACCGGCTGAACGGGAAGACCGATTCCTTCACGGCGAACGCCCCGGTATCAGGGATCTCACGCGCCGCCAGCCCGCCGAGCGTCTCGCCCAGCATGATCTTCGCGGCGATCGAGGCCCACGACACGTGCTTCGCCTTTCCGACGAACGGCACCGTCCGCGACGCACGCGGGTTCACCTCGATGATGTACACCAGGCCGTCCTTGATCGCGAGCTGCGCGTTCATCAGGCCCCGGACCTTCAGCTCACGCGCCATCGCCCGGGCCGTCTGGCGGACCTGCTCAACGAGCCCCGCCGCGAGCGACCTCGGCGGGATCGTGCACGAGCTGTCGCCCGAGTGCACGCCCGCCTGCTCGATGTGCTCCATCACGCCGCAGACCATCGCCCGGCCACCATCTGAAGCCCCGCTCGGGTCAAAGTCCGCGACGACGTCGACATCCATCTCGGTCGCGGACTTTGACCCGAGCGGGGCTTCAGATGGTGGCCGGGCGATGGTCTGCGGCGTGATGGAGCACATCGAGCAGGCGGGCGTGCACTCGGGCGACAGCTCGTGCACGATCCCGC
>JBCBNT010000079.1:0-14015 GCA_039821685.1 Planctomycetota bacterium
CCCGCCGCTCGTCACGCCGAGCTCGCTCCCCGGCCCACCCCCATTTCGTCGCGGGTGCTTCGGGCTCACCCACTCCGTCTCGCTCACCAGCGTCCGGTTCTCGGGCAGCTTCCCGCCGTTGCTCGCGGTCTCAGCCACGATCCCCATCGCGATCTGCCTCGCATTCGAAAGCGACACACCCGTCTGCGCCGCCGACCGGGCCCGCGCCAGCACCGGCACCAGGATCGACAGCACCACCCCGATCACCCCGATCACCACCAGCAGCTCCACCGCCGTGAACCCGCGACGATCCATCTGACCAAGCCTCATGACCCACCCCCGATCCGCACCACGTGCACCGGGTTGTTCTCATCAAACTCAAACGACGTCGGCCACCGATCCCCGGCCGCACCCGGAGGGAAATACGCCACCGTGTACCCGCCTCCAGCAGACTCCGGCTCCTCTCGCAGCAACAGCCTGAACCGCGTCCCGATCTGCCGAGGATCCCGCCCACCCGCGTTCACCGACATCACACGCGAATAACCCTCACGACGCTCCCACTCCACGATCCGGTAGTTCGCAAACGTCCAGTTCTCGCCGCCGAACCGGATCTCTCGCCCGTTCATCCGAACCTGGATCCGCTCCGCCTCCGTCCAGGGACCCTCCAGACCCCAGCGCCCCGCGTCCTCGGGGATCTGCCCGTACTCCTCCCAGCCCTTCGGCGGCCGAACACCAAAGAACCGCGGCTCGTTCCGACCGATCTGCACCGTCTCGCCGTTCGGGCTCTCTTGCGGAGCAAGCACCAGCCGCCCAAACGTGTCGAGCGACGCCTCGATCGGGATCAGCCTCCCAACGCCGTACCGGCTCCACGCGTCGTCGATCGGAGTGATCCGCTCCACACGCGTCGTCAGAAGCACCCCGTCGTCCGTCGCCTCCTCGCGCTCGATCCGAAGCGTCGCCCGCCGAGGCTCGCCCTCCTCAGTCGTCCCGTAGTTCACCGTGATCCGCCGCCCACCGATCCGGATCCCGCGGTCGCCGAACGCCGTCTCCGTCGCCGACATCATCACGAACGGGCCGATCTCCTTGTCGAGCCGGTCCGGTCCGGGCTCAATCACGCCCGCCGCCCGCGTCGTCACGCCCCGGAAGCTCCCCCCCGAGCCCACTCCCGACGATCCTGCCCCTGCCGAGAACGCCGGTGCGCCCAGTCCCCCCGTCGAGAACAGACCGATCAGACCCGCCCCCACGACACTCACCAGCCCGACACCCACCAGCCCGACGCACGCCGCACCGATCAGGCCGACCCCGCCCGATCCGGTCGACACCAGCCCGCTCAGCCCCGCCTTGCCGAGACCCGCCGCCAAAGCCGTCGGAAGCCCCGCCTTCGCCGCCTGCGCCCCGCCGACGAGCAACGCTGCGCCGAGCGGCCCAGCAACCACGCAGCCGCGACGCACCAGCACCGCACGAAGCCTGCCGAGCGAACGATCCACCCTTCGGCTCATCGTTCCCTCTGCGACGCCCGCCGCCGACGCCAGATCCCGCTGCGTCCGACCAGACAGAAACCGGGACACGATCAGCTCGCGGTCAGCCTCGCCAAGCTCCTCGAGCGCCGCATCGATCAGGCCCTCCATCTCGCGCCAGGTCATCGCAGCCGGGTCAGACGCCCCGCCGTCCGCCGCGAGCCGCTCGGCCCTCCGCCGGGCCGCACCCCGACGCACCGCATCGACGCTCGTCCCGTGCGCCGCCGCGTGCAGCCATGCCGCCACGTTCGACCGAACGCCCGAAGCGTTCTGCGTCAGCTTGAAAAACGTCTCCTGAGCCGCGTCTTCCGCGTCGCTCTCATTGACGAGCACACGCCGGCACGTCGCGAGCACCATCGCACCGTACCGCCGAGCAATCAGCTCAAACGCCCTCGGATCGCCCTGCTCCGCAAAGAGCCGAACCGCCGCCGCATCGTCCATCGTGTCCGCAAAGCTTCGTGACATGGCTGCCCTCCATGCACCCCAGTCGCACGAGCGACCGCGAACGTGCGCGCCAGCGGACAAAAATATCACCATACCGCATATTCAAGACGCACGAGGCTGAAATATCGCAGCCGCCATCTCACAGGCGAGGTCCGGAAATCCGAGCCACAGCCCCCAAGCGTCCCCAGATCAGTCCGCCCGAACCACCAGCGCCGAGTTCTTCGCCCCAAAGGCCAAGCAGTTCACCAGCGCAATCCTCTTTCCATCAACGGCTTGCGACTCAACGGGCGTGTAGTTGAGGTCGCATCCCGCCCCATGATCAGTCAGGTTAATGGTCGGTGATACGAATCCATCGCCGCCGTCCAGCCCGGCAAGACCGCACAGCGTCGCAACCACACCCGCCGCGCCGCTTGCGCCCTGCGGATGCCCGATCTGGCTCTTCACGCTCGACCCCGCCAGCCGCTCCGCGTGCTCACCAAAGGCAAGCCGCACCGCCCGCGTCTCCGCAACATCGTTCACCGCCGTCGCCGTCCCGTGGTACTGGATCACCCAGATGTCTTCCATCGCCAGCCCCGCGTCGCCGACCGCTTCGCGCATCGCCCGGGCGCTCTCCTCCATGCTCGGCTCCGGACGCACCCGGTGGTACGCGTCGCACGTCACCCCGTACCCCATCACCTCGCCCACCCGCGCATCATCATCGAGCCCGGGCCGCGACAGCACCAGCGCCCACGCCCCCTCGCCCAGCACAAACCCGTCCCGCGTCGCGTCAAAGGGCCGGCTCGCCGTCGCCGCCCCCGCGGCATCCCCACGCCAGTCACGAGTCGAGATCACCTTCAGCATCTCCATGCCCACGAGCGTCTCCCACCGCACGTGCGCATCCGCTCCGCACACCACCACCCGGTCGCACATCCCAGACCGGATCAGCATCAGCCCCTGACCGATCGCATCGCTCGACGACCCACACCCCGTGCTCACGCACCAGCTCGGCCCGCGCAGCCCCAGCGCGATCGAGAGCTCCCCCGCCAGATTCCCGTGCGTCGCGTTCGTGATCGTCCAGAGTGAGGGACGCTTCTGATCAACGAGCGCCGTCTGCGCCTGGTCGAGCGTGAAGTCGATCCCGCCCGCGCCCGTCCCCAGAACCAGACCCGTCCGCCGGCTCGCCGATGCGCTGAGCGACGACAACCCCGCCATCTTGAGCGCCTCGCGGCAAGCCGACAACGCCATCGGCACGCACCGCGGCACGCGCGCCAGATCCGCATCGCTCATCACGCCCGACGGATCGAACCCGTCGCACGTCGCCGCAACGCTCGAACGCATCAGCTCGTTCGAAAACCCGAGCAGCCCCACGCCGCTCCGCCCAGCCCGCAGCCCGGCCGTAAACGCCCGCACGCCCACGCCGATCGGGCTCACCGCGCCCACGCCCACCACAACTCCGCTGCCTCCATCCATCAAGAGAGGCTACGTGCCGCAACGCACCACCGCCGCCACCACCCGCACAACGCCCATCAGATGTTTTTTCCCCGACAAGCTGGCCACTCGGCAAAATCGGCGCACATTGCACCCAAGAGAAGCAGAAACACGGGGCCAAACGCGAGGTTCGCAGCCCGCCGGCAACCCCGAAAGCTCACGCCAGGAGAGGCGGCGCCGTGCTCGCAGTGCACAATGCCGTCGGCGTGCTGGAGAGATGTCCGATGCGTGCCCTCGTGCCCTCCATCCTGATCGCAGCGACCGCCGCCCAGGCAGCAGCGTCGCCCGAAGACAACCTGTTCGATCTCCCGATCGTCCAGCCCAACGACAACGTCTCGCTCCGCCTCAAGGCTGTTTCGCAGAACGACGAGTTCGACCTCTTCACCACCGCAGACAGCGGCCCAGCCTCGCTCCAGCTCAATAACGACGGCACCCCGAGCACGCTCGGACCCGCAACCAACGGCAACTTCGACATCATCGCCAACTGGCGAGAGTTCTTCGAGTCCGGCTCAGGCCAGGGCGAGCCCTCAAGGCTCCGATTCGACATATCCACCAGTTCTGGGGATCCGTTCATCAGCGAATCCGACGCCCAGAACGGCTTTACCTTCGTCAGATGGGAAATCGGCGACCACACCGACCCGGCCGACAACCCCTTCGCCGACGCGATCGACTTCAGGTCAGTCGTCGAGAGCGTCACCCTCGTCGAGGCGACCGCCGTCTTCTTTCAGGATCAGACAGCGCTCAACACCGTGAAATATGGCTTCACAATCGCCGGAAACGGCCAGTGGACCGGCACCGACGCCGCACCCGGCAATATTTTCAGCATTGGGCGTGCCGTGAACCGAATTGAGATTACATATGATTACACGCCGATACCCGCTCCGGCAGGTGTCGCAGCCTTCGCGGCCGCCGGCCTGATCGCCAGCCGCCGACGCAGGTAACGCCGGACAGCCGGCCACAACTCTTGCCCACTAACCGCCAGCGCGCTCCGGCTTCGACCGGACGCGCTGGCGGCGTCTTTTTTGACCTATCCTCGCTCGATGCCGTCGCCAGCTCTGAATCAACACCGCACCCACGCGTTCCGCACTCTCCAACGCGCCGCATCCGCAGCCATCCTCACCGCAGCCGCCGCACAACCCGCCTCGGCCTCCGCCCAGGCAGACGCGCTCGAGCTCTCCCCCGGCTCAGGCTGGACGCAAGCCCGCACGCCAGAGCAAGACATCGACCGGCTCATCATCAACGCCGCCCGAACGCTCATCGCCGACGGCAAGCCCGGCCGCGCCAAAGACGTCCTCGACGACTGGCTCGACCGCAACGAGAACACCCGACACCCCCTCGAGCCCGAGGCGCTCCGCCTCCGAGGCGACGCCAAGCTCGCCGACGGCAACGAGTTCGCCGCCCTCTTCGACTACGAGCAGGTCATCAGGCTCTTCCCGGAATCCTCCGAGTTCGTCACCGCCATCGAACGCGAGGTCGACATCGCCCAGGACTACCTCGGAGGCCTGAAAAAGAAGTTCCTGGGCCTCCCGCTCCGCATCGAGGCGAGCCGGCCCACCGCGGAAGAAATCCTCGTCCGCGCCCAAGAACGCATGCCCGGCTCCCGCCTCGCCGAGCGATCAGCCATCATGCTCGCCGACTACTACTACCGCGTCCGCGAGCTCGACCTCGCCGCCGAGATGTACGAGATCTTCCTCCTCAACTTCCCCGTCTCCGAGCACCGCCGACGCGCCGCCCGCAACCGGATCTACGCCAGCATCGCCTCGTTCAAAGGCCCCGAGTACGACGGCCTCGCCCTCCTCGAATCCAAGCTCCAGATCCAGCAATACGCCCGCGAATACCCCGCCGACGCCCAGCGGGCCTTCCTCAACGACGCCCTCATCGCACGGATCGACGAATCCGCTGCCACCCAGCAGCTCCGGGCCGCAGAGTGGTACCTCACCAACGACGACGACCCCGCCGCCGCCTACACCCTCCGAAGGCTCCTCCGCGACCAACCCGGCACCATCGCCGCAGCACGCGCGCTCCAGATACTCGAAACCAACGGCTGGCTCCTGCCCACCGATGCCAGTGACGGACAGCCCCGATGACCGCCATGACCGCCATGACCGCGACACCCACAAGAACACGACCGGGCCGCCCGTTCAGCGCGAGTCTCCTCGCCGCAAGCCTCGCGCTCGCCTCGAGCCTCTCCAGCGCCTGCGCAGCCAACCCCCGCGACGGCTACGCGCTCGCCTCGCCCTACGACGCCTCCATCACCACCGTCGCCGTCCCGGTCTTCGACAACACCACCATGCGCACCGGCATCGAGGCCCAGCTCACCGACGCGCTCATCAAAGAGCTCCAACGCGAAACCCCATGGCGCGTCAGCCAGTCCGAAACCGCCGACGCCGTCATCCAGGGACGGATCACAAACGCACGCCTCATCCGCCTCTCGCAGCAGACCGGTGTCGGCCTTGTCCAAGAACAGGGCGTCCAGCTCTCCGTCGCGTTCGAATTCGTCGACAACCGAACGGGCCACACCATCCTCGAACGCCGAGGCTTCTCTGCCATCGCCTCGTTCGTCCCAGCCCAGCCCAGCGGCGAACGCCTCTCGGTCGGCCTCAGAGGCTCCGCCGAGCTCCTCGCCAGCGATATCGTCAGCGAACTCGCCAACGCCTGGTAACCGCTTGCGGACCTCGGCGTCCACTCTGCGCACGCCCGCGTGTTCCTCCGACCGAACAAATCCGCTCGCCCGATGAGGCGAACACGCCAGGAGCAGCCGAACGTACAGACAAGAGAAACCCCTCCCGCACGCCAGCCGCCCCGGCACAACGCCCCAGCACAACGCCCCAGCAACACCCACACATGACACACACCGACCCATCCAAGCACACCCCGCTCGCAACGACCTTCGCCAGCGCCCCCGACGACAAGGGCCCGAATCGCGACGGCAAGCAGCCCCAGGGCGACGGCAAGCAGCCCCAAGGCGACGGCAACCAGCCGCAAAAGGCCGCCTCCGCCCAAGGCCCGGGCCGAGGCTTCTTCGGCATCCTCGCCGTGTCGCGCTCGTCATGCTCCTCTTCCTGCTCTTTAACTCGTCCCGCACTGGCGAGGCTATGGACTGGGCCGAGTTCGAAAACGCCTACAAGCAGGGTGACATCGAGCCCGATTCCGTGCAGGTCACCGACGCGGCCATCGTCGCCGTCTCCAAGCCCGGCAAGCTCGGCGCGCCCGAAGGCGAGCAGCGCCGCGTCCAGCTCAAGTTCAACGCCTCCAACATCGAGCACAACGTCACCAAGCTCGACGAGCTCACCGCCGGCAACTACAAAGAGAAGCCCACGCCCGGCTGGGTCGGAGCCGTCTGGTTCTTCCTCCCCTTCTTCATCCTCATCCTCCTCTTCTGGTTCCTCATCGCCAGGGGCCTCCGCAACGCCGCCGGCGGCGGCGGCATGCTCGGCAACTTCGGCAAGTCCAAGCACAAGATGCTCTCAAAGGAAATGACCGGCGTCACCTTCAAAGACGTCGCCGGCATCGAGGAAGCCAAGGACGAAGTCACCGAGATCATCGAGTTCCTCAAGAACCCCAAGCGCTTCACCAAGCTCGGCGGCCGCATCCCCCGAGGCGTCCTGCTCTGCGGCGAGCCCGGCTGCGGCAAGACCCTCCTCGCCAAAGCAATCGCAGGCGAAGCCGACGTGCCGTTCTTTTCCATCAGCGGCAGCGACTTCGTCGAGATGTTCGTCGGCGTCGGCGCCTCACGCGTCCGCGACCTCTTCAAGCAGGCCAAAGACAACGCACCCTGCATCATCTTCCTTGACGAGATCGACGCCGTCGGCCGCCGCCGAGGCGGAGGCTTCAGCCAGGGCGGCCACGACGAACGAGAGCAGACACTCAACGCCATCCTCGTCGAGATGGACGGCTTCGCCTCGGGCGACGGCGTCATCGTCGTCGCAGCAACCAACCGCGCCGACGTCCTCGACCCCGCCCTCATCCGCCCGGGCCGATTCGACCGCCAGATCATGGTCCCCCTGCCCGACGTCAAAGGACGCATGGAGATCCTCAAGGTCCACGCCAAGAAGGTCAAGCTGGGCCCGGACGTCGACCTCGAACGCCTCGCCAAGGTCACGCCCATGTTCAGCGGCGCCGACCTCGCCGCCATCATCAACGAAGCCGCCATCAGCGCGACCATGGCCAATAAAGAGTTCATCGAGCAGGACGACCTCGAAGAAGGCCGCGACAAGGTCAAGTTCGGCAGGGCAAACAAGTCACGCGTCCGCGAAGAAGACGACAACAAGCTCACCGCCTACCACGAGGCCGGCCACGCCATCCTCCAGTACATCCTCAAAGACTCCGACCCGCTCCACAAGGTCACCATCATCCCGAGAGGCCAGTACGGCGGCGCCACATTCAGCCTCCCCGACAAGGACCGCATGGGCGTCAGCCTCAAGTACCTCCTCGCCACCATGCGCATGGCCTGCGGCGGACGCATCGCCGAAGAAAAAGCCATGGGCGACGTCTCCTCCGGAGCGGTGGGGGACATCCAGCAGGTCACCGGCATGGCCCGCGCCATGGTCCTCGAGTGGGGCATGAGCGACAAGCTCGGATTCATCCGATACTCCGGCGCAGACTCCCGCGAAGCGTTCATGCAAGACAAGGACTACTCCGACCACACAGCTCAGGTCATCGACGAGGAAATCCGACGCATCGTCGACGAGGCCTACAACGACGCCGAGCGCCTGCTCGACGAAAACTGGGACAAGGTCGAAGCACTCGCCCAGGCGCTCCTCAAGTACGAGACCCTCACCGGCGACGACGTCGGCAACATCATGGACGGCAAGCCCCTCGGCAAGCCCTCCGTCTCCGACCTGCTCCGCGACGAAGCCGCCAAAACCGCCGCAACAAACCCGACCCCCACGCCCGAGCCGACCGCCGACCCCGAGAGCGACCTCCCACCAGGCGCCATGCCCAGCCCCGCCTGACGCCAAGTGCCCGCACGCACCGCCCTCGCCGCGTCCGAGAATGCGGTGCATCCCCTGTTTCGGGGAGAAAGAGCGTGGTGCGCAAGCCCGTTCGCGGTAGAGTGTTGCCAGAGGGGAGGCCGCCACCATGAAGTCGATCGCCGCACTTGCACTCTGCGCCGCCGCTCCGGCCGCGGCCCAGCTTGTCAACCCAGGTTTCGAGCCCGACACGGCCGTCGGCAACAACAACATCCTCAGCGCCGGCTCCACCGCCATCCCGGGCTGGACCGTCATCGACGCCGGCGCCGAGTGGTTCAACGCCCCAGCGTTCAACGCCGCAAGCCCCGAAGGCGGCTACGCGGTCGATCTCGCAAACTTCACCTTCATCGGCGGCGGCGTCGAACAGACGTTCACCACCGAGCCCGGCCGCGACTACGTCATCGAGTTCTTCTTCGGAACACAACAAACCGCCGGTCGCGTCGGCACCGCCGACATCACCGTGTCCGCCGACGGCCAGTCGTCCGACTACAGCATCACCAACCTCTCGCCGACCACGGCATGGGAAGCCCGGGCCTTCGCCTTCACCGCCGATGACACCCAGGCAACGCTCCGCTTCCAGAACTTCCAAAACGCCAACCTGCACTTCGCCTACATCGACGGGGCTCGCATCATCCCTGCCCCGGCAACCGCGCTACTCCTGCTACCGACACTCGCGGCCGCATCGCGCCGCCGCCGCTGATCGCAACCCAGATGCCGGCCCGCCTTGATCGACACGTTCGATCACCGTAGCCTCACCAATGCGCCCGACCGACGCGCCGCTTGCGTCGACACAACACGCCGCAGTATTCAGGCACCTCCGCGTCGCGCTCATCCTGACAATCATCACCACCGCAGTCGCCGCCGCCTTTGCCGTCGCCGGCTCCACGCCCCTCTTCCAGGAAAACGGCCCCGCCGAAACCGCCCAGCTCGCCATCTGGACCGGCGCCGCCCTCTTCGCCTTTGCCCTGGCCTTCCCCCAGCCACGACGCAGCGACAAGGCGGCCATGATCGTCATCGGCGCAGCCGCCGCACTCGCCGCCGCCCGAGAGATGGACGCACACGTTCTGCTCAACCCCGAGACCATCGGCGAGTTCGGCGTCCGCTACCGCATCGACTGGTGGCTCGACGGCAGCGTCTCCATCCTCCGCAAGCTCGCCTGGGCAAGCATCGCAGCCCTCGCCATCGCCGCCGCGATCGCCGCCACGATCGCCGCCCACTTCCACCCGCTGCTCGCCCTCAAAGCCCGAAGCCGCGCCGTGATCTACCTCGCCTGCACCGCCGCCTGCCTCGCGCTCGGCTTCATGTTCGACGACCTGCTCCGAGGCCGAATCCCGCTCGCAGCCGCTCAGGCCGCCGAAGAATCCATCGAAACCCTCGCCCCGATCTTCTTCATCGCTGCGACCAACCACCTCGCCGTCAGCGCCCTCGCCGGAGGCCGCGCCGCCCTCCACCGCCGAGCCACCGGTACACTCACCGCATGGCCACAACGACCCACATCCAGCCCATCTCCTCCCTCAACCTCTCAAGCCTCTCCCAACGCGTCGCCCGCCTCGATCACTACTACCAGGCCCGCTTCCGCAACCGCTTCGGCCCGCTCGTCCACGCCCTGAGCCGCTGGATCCCCCAGGGCGCCACCATCCTCGACGTCGGCGCCAACCACGGCAAAATGACCCGCCCGCTCGCCAAGCTCCCGGGCGCCACCGTCCACGCATTCGAGCCCGTGCCCTACAACCACACCCTCCTCACCGCCGTCACCCGCAGCCTCCCAAACGTCACCATCCACCGCCACGCCCTCTCAGACGCCGAGGGCCAGGTCTCCATCTACATCCCCGTCCGCCCCTCCAAGCGCATCAGCCCCGGCGCCGCACACATGGGCGACACCGCCCACGCCGACACCTTCGGCACCTCCACGGCAAAGAGCGTCGCCGAGCTCGTCATCGATACCAAACGCCTCGACGACATCGCGCCCACCACCAACATCTCACAGCTCGACTTCATCAAGATCGACGTCGAAGGCGCCGAGTCCCTCGTCATTGCCGGCGGCAGCTCCACCATCTCCACCCACACGCCCGCGATCTACTGCGAGATCTCCGACCGATGCCAGAACCTCGGCAAAGCCCCCGCCGACATCATCGACCCCCTCAAAGACATGGGCTACCGCCTCTTCGCCTTCAACGAGCGCACCCACACCGCCCGAGCCGTCGATCACCACGACGCAAGCGAACGCGACTACCTCTTCCTGCACCCAGACCGCCACGACCTGCCAAAGACCTGAAGCAGGCCCCGCTCCGGCGTGGACAAACTCACACGGCCGAGCCCACCCGCTCCAGCAGCGACGCGTACCCCGTCTCCGCGATCAGCCCGTCCAGATCCTCAACGATCTCGTCGCTCAGGTGGTTCCGCCAGTCGCCCACGATCCCCTTGCGGAAAAACTTCCCCTCGCCCGTCTCGCTCGGCCGGTTCTTCAGGTCCGTCGCCTCGCGGGCCCGCGCGATCGCCTCATCCCCAAGGTGCGCCAGCCCGATGTGCTCAAACAGCCCGCGCACCTCGCCCGCGAAGTCCGCATGAAGCCGCTCGTAGCTCGCGAGCCACGGCTGCTCCGCGCCCGCATCGCCGTGCCAAAACAGCTGACACTCGATGTACTTCTCAGCACGCGCCCGACCCCGGTGCTTCCAGTAATACGCATCGATCGGCACGCCCTGCTCAAGCGCACCGAGCCGCATGTCATGAAAGTACCGGCTCACAACCACGTCCCGAAGATCCCGGATGATGTTCAGCACCCGCACATCCTCGCGCCCAAGCAGCGCCCGGTGCCACGCCTCGCCCCACCAGTGCTGCTTGCAGAAGTACTGCCCGCCCGACAGATCCACCTCGCCCAGAAACGCGTCCACCCGCTCTGGGTCCAGCGACGAGTTCGCCCACCCCGCCTGCTGATACGCCTCGGGGATCCGGTCGTGCACGTCCAGCGCCGTCACGATCTGCAGAAGCCACGTGCTCCCGCCCTTGGGCGCACCATTAAAGATCAGCAGCATGCAAACACCCTCGCACTCTTTCGTCTCAACACCCGAGCCGACCCGCTCGCGCCTTCTCCTGAAATTCCGTCCCTACGGCTTCTCATGACACATCGTCGCCCGACGCCCCGCCCGACGCCCCGCCGGTCTCCAGAAGCTTTGCCTGCCGCTCCACCGGCTTCATCTCTTCCAGCGTCTTGCTGCTCTTCGCCCCGACATCCTCAAACTTCCGAAGCGTCGGCACCAGCCTCGAGTCGATCGATCCCACCAAGCCGTTGTAGTGCCCGACCGTCTGCCCCAGCGTCTTCCCGAGCTTGCCCGCGTGCTCAAACGCCACCGCCGCCCGCTCGTGCAGCTCCTTGCCAAGCGCAAACAGCTCGCCCGCCTCCTCCGCCAGCCGATGCTCGCGCCAGCCAACAGCCACCGCCCGAAGCAACCCAATCAGCGTGCTCGGGCTCGCCAGGATCACGTTCCACTCCGCCGCCTGCGCGATCAGCTCGGGCTTCCGCGCCAGCGCCGCATCAATAAAGTGATCCCCCGGCACAAACATCACCACAAACTCCGGGCTCCCATCCCACAAGCTCCAGTACCGCTTATCGCTCAGCTTCTTCGCCTGCTCGTGCACATGCTTCGCAAACCGCTCCATGTGCCGTTCCTGCTCGGCCGGGTCCTCGGCGTTCACCGCCTCCAGGTACGCGTACGTGTTCGTCTTCGCGTCCACCGCGATCACGCGCTCGTTCGGCAGCTGCACCACCATATCGGGCCGCAGCAGCTCCCCGTCCTCGTTCCGCTCGCTCGTCTGCTCGGTAAAGTCGCAGTAGCTCGTCATCCCCGCGAGCTCGGCCACCCTTCGCAGCTGGATCTCGCCGTACTGCCCGCGCACCTCGGGTCGGCTCAGCGCCCGCGTCAGCTTGTTCGTCTCTTCTCGGAGCCCCCGCCCCGCCTGCGTCACCAGATCCACCCGCTCGTTCAGCGCTGCAAACGCCTCAGCCCGAGACTTCTCGATCGATTCCAGCTTCTCCCGCGTCGCCTTGAGCACCTCATCGATCGGCCGGAGCCGCTCGTCCTGCGCCTTTGTCGCCGCCTCAAACACCGGCCGCGCCTGCGCCAGAAACTCCTCCCGCCCCGACTTCAAAGCCTCAGCCGTCAACCCCGCAAACGCCTCCCGAAACCGGGCCTCCACAGCGTCCCGCTCGCCAAGCCGATCCGTCACCTCGCTCACCTTCGACCGAGCCTCCGCCAGCTGCTCGCTCAGCTCGAGCACACGCCTCCCGCTCGCGTCCCGATCCGCCCGCTCCCGATCGAGCTCCTCCCGCAGCCGGTCCGCCGCCTCCCTGCCCGAGTCCCGAGCAGCCTCGGCCTCCGCCCTCGCTGCCGCAGCCTCACCCCCGGCCCTGCCAAGCCGAAGCCCAAGCCAAACGCACACCCCCGCCAGCCCGAGAGCCAGCAGACCAACAACCACAATCGCGATCTCCATACGGGAGTCTAACCGTTTCCTGCATCCTCCCTCGTCGCCGACGGGGGAGGTGGGCCGCCGAAGGCGGGTCGGAGCGGGTGCCTCTCCTTCCTGCCAATCTGACACCTCTGATCCTTACCCCGATCCGCCCCGACAGCCCCCAATCCGCATCGAGCCCCCGATTCCGAGCCCAAAGGCCGCCCCTGCCCTTGGCGCGCCCTTTGCCACCCAGCCCGCTTCGCGATGAAGCCGATCTGTCGCCATCCCGGTCACGATCCATTCGCCGGCGCTCCCGGCGGCACACCCACCTCGCGCCTCAACCTTCTCCTCTCCGACGCCTCCACTCACCCCCACGTCCAGTCAGACGACACCTGGGCCGCTCGCCTCCCCAGGCTCCTCGAGCCCATGGGCATCCGCGCCCACCACGCCACCACGGGCCGCCAGGCCTCCGACCTCATGGCCAGCACCACCATCCACGTCGCCGTTGTCGACCTGGGCCTGCCCCTCGATCCCGCTCCGACCGAGTCGGCCCCCGCAGCATCCCGACCCAGCCCCGAAGCCGGCTGGCGACTGCTGGAGATCCTTGCCCGCCTCGCCCATCGGCCCCCGACCGTCGCCATCAAGTCGGCCAAGACCACCCGAGACGAGGCCCGGGAGTTGAACGCCGCACTCCGCCTCGGCGCATTCGCCGTCGTCGACCGCCCACGCACCGCCCGAGACCTCGAAACACTCCTCGAGGTCCTCCGCCGATGCGTCACCCGACATTACAAGGACCAATGGCCGGCCTGACCGCCTGCCAGCATCGTTTCAGTTCACACAAACACAACCAACCCAGATGGAGACCACCATGGCAACCAAAGCCCCCACCAAGAAGAAGACCAAGACCGCCGTCAACATCAAGCCCCTGCACGACAAGATCATCGTCGAGCGCGACGAGCCCGAGACCCAGACCGCCGCCGGCATCATACTCCCCGAGTCCGGCAAGGAGCGCCCCAAGTCCGGCACCGTCGTCGCAGTCGGCGACGGCACCCTCAACACCGACACCGGCGAGCGCATCCCCCTCACCATCGCCACCGGCGACAAGGTCATCTTCACCAGCTACGCAGGCACCGAGGTCAAGCTCGGCGACGACGAGTACCTCATCATGAACGAGGCCGACGTCCTCGCC
>JBCBNT010000080.1:0-14009 GCA_039821685.1 Planctomycetota bacterium
ACGCTCAAGGCTCTTTGCAAATGGGGCACGGGCGTCGATCAGATCGACTTCAAGGCCGCGGCGAAGCACATCACGGTGTCCGAGACGGGGACGGTAAACGCGTCCGGGACGTTGCGGACCGCCACGCCGTGCTTCGCCGCGGCCTTGAAGTCGATCTGATCGACGCCCGTGCCCCATTTGCAAAGAGCCTTGAGCGTCGAAGCTTCCGCGAAGACCCGCTCGGTCCACTGGTCCCCGCCGCAGATGCACGCGTCGATGCCGGCCACCAGCGGCAGGAGCTGCTTCTCGGTGAGCCGCTGTGTGACGCTGGCGGTCACGAGATCGAAACCGAGGCGTTCGATCTCGGCGCGTGCAAGTTCGATGTCCCGCAGAAGCCTCGGTCCGGTGATCAGAAGTCGCTTGCCCTTGAAGAGTCCTGTCGGCTCATCGATGTTGATCATGTCGCAGTCACCCCGGTTGTTTCGATGCGATGCTTCGCGACGGCTTCGGCGATCTGCCATCCTGCAGGGTCGTCAATATCAAGGGCCTCAAGCCTTTCTATCTCGAAGAGCCGAGGTCGCGTGCCGATGCGTTGCCCCGTTTCGCGAAGCGTTGACCGGCTGAATACGTAAAGATTCGAGTTCTCTTCGAAGACCGGCGGCAGGTCCTGCGTTCGGGCGAGCACAGCGGGGTCGTGGTTGATCGCTCGCCCGTCCGCGTCGTACAGGCGGGTCTGCCATCTCGTGACGCCAAAGAGCGAGTTGTGCTCGCCGGAGGCGTTGAAGTACGCGTCGACGGCCCGGTCGATCGTCTCGGGGGTCAGCAGCGGGTTCGTGCTGTGCGTTTGAAGGAAATGATCGCCCTCCAGCTGCGCGACCGTGTTGCGGAGCACGTCGTTCATGGCGATCGCTCCGTCTCGCAGATGGGCGGGCCTCGGCAACACCAGCACATCGGGAAATGACCGCCGGCAGAGGTCGGTGATGTTCGGGCTGTCCGTATCGATAGCGATCGTGCCGATGCGTTCCGCTCCGAGGAGCGCGTCGATAATCCAGAAAAAAAGCGGCTTCCCAGCGAACAACGCGTAGTTTTTCCCCTGGATGCGTTCGCTGTGGTGCCGCATCGGCACGACCGCGGTGACACGCTGCGGGGCGGTCGGGCTTTCCATCGGGTGCTGCCTTCTGCTATAAGTCGGTCGAGTGTAGGTTCTTTCCGGGTTGGCGGGGGCTGATTGGCGGCGATGGCATGACGCATATCCAGATCGACGCATCGCAGGGCAGCTGGGTCGCGCGTGTGGGCGAAGCGCTCGCGAGGCGGGAGCTGCTGTGGATCCTTGTGCGGCGTGATCTCGCGGTCCGCTACCGCGAAGCGTTGCTGGGCGTCGCGTGGGCGGTGCTCGTTCCGGTGGCCACGCTCGGGGTCTACTGGTTCGTCTTCGACGTGATCTTCGAGAGACGCCGGTCCGACGTGCCGTACGTCCTGTTTCTCTTCCCCGCGATGCTGGTGTGGGGGTACTTCAATTCGAGTGTCGGTCGGGCGGCCCAGTCGCTGATACGCGACGCCTCGCTGCTTTCCAAGGTGTACTTTCCAAGGCTGCTGCTGCCCGTATCGAACGTGCTGAGCCCGCTCGTGGATGCTGCAATCGGCCTGGTTGCCCTGCTCGTCATCTTTGCTCTGTACCGACACGCCCCAGGGGCGGAGCTGGTCTGGTTTCCGTTCTTTCTCTTGATGGCGATCGCCGCCGCGACGGGTGTCGGCACGCTCATGGCGGCATGGAATTCACGTTTCAAGGACGTCCAGCACTTTCTGCCCGTCATGCTGCACCTGTGGTTTTTCTCGTCACCGGTTCTGTACAGCACGACATTTGTCTCGGAGCGGTTCCGCTTGTTCTACGCTCTGAATCCGATGGTGACGGTGTGCGAGGGCGTCCGGTTTGCCGTGCTCGGGAGCGAGTTGGCGGTGACACCGGCGATGATCGCGATCGGTGTCGGGTCGACCCTCGTCCTGCTCGCCGCGGGACTGGCGTCGTTCCTCCGCACGGAGCAGACGATCACGGACGTCCTGTAGGCAGGTTCGGGAGGCCCTGGGTGAGCGAGCCGGTCGTCGAGTGCGTGAAGGTATCGAAGAAGTACCTCCTGCGACATCGCACGGCCGGTGACGCGATGGCGGTCTCGTCGTTGGCTGATCTGATCAGATCGAAGCTGCCCTTTGGCTCGCGCCGAGTGGAGAGCGATCGGCCCGGGTCCGAGGTGCATTGGGCGCTCCGGGATGTGACTTTTGACGTGGCTCAGGGCGAGGCGCTCGGGATCATCGGCCGCAACGGCGCTGGCAAGAGCACGCTGCTGAAGATCATCTCGCGCCTGACGCTGCCGAGCGAGGGGCGTGTAAGCGTGCGAGGCCGGATCGGGTCGATGCTCGAAGTGGGCGTCGGCTTCAAGAACGAGCTGACGGGCCGCGAGAACATCGCTCTGAGCGGCGCGATCCTGGGCATACCGCGGCGCGAGATCCGACAGAAGACCGACGAGATCATCGAGTTCTCGGGAATCCGGCCCTTTATTGACGTTCCCGTCAAGCGATACTCGAGCGGCATGCGCATCCGGCTCGCGTTTGCCGTGATGGCAACGCTCGAGCCCGAGGTCCTGCTCATCGACGAGGTCCTGAGCGTCGGGGATGCGGAGTTCAAGCGGCGCTCTGCCCAGCGCATGGAAGAACTGATCCGAAGCGGGCGCACGGTGCTCTTTGTGAGCCATAACCGCGACATCGTCGAACGGCTCTGCGACCGGGCGATCGAGCTCGATCGCGGGCAGCTTGTATCGATGGGAGCGACGCCGCGTGTGGCTGATCACTACGCGCGGGCGTCGGGCGAGGCCGAGACAACCGATGCGTACAACGAGTTTGAGGCGGACCCGGAGAGGCCCTGCCGCATCAGGCTCGCTGCGGTCCTCGATCAAACGGCGAGCGTCGCGGACGAGATCGAGATGGCCAAGCCCTTCCGCTTGCGTGTGGGGTACGACATCAACGAGGACGTCGACGGCGTCAACGTTTTCTGCCGCATCGAGACCCCCGAAGGGATCGGTATCCTGTGCAGCGGCGACGCGGACTACGACCCGGCGAGGCTCGGGCCAAGGCGACGCGGCGCGTACATCGCCGAAGTCGAGATCGACGGCGGGCTCCTCGAGGCGGGGGCCTACAGGCTCACCGTGAGCGTTGGTATCCCCTTCGAGCGGATTTTCGACCGTGAGGTCAATGCCGTCGCGTTCCGCATCGTTGATCGGAGCAGCCGGCGTCGGCTCTGGTACCCGCAGACCCGGCCGGGGTTGATCGGTCGCGAGTACCCGTGGGTGTACGATGGGCGGTCGCCCTGGGCGTAGTGCGTGCCGGAGTCGCAAGCGAGCCGGGCCTCTATACTCATCGCTGTGCCGGCTTTGTGCCCGGCTGGTAGGGGAGGGTGGTTGTGCTCGATACGCTTTTGTACGACACGCGCCGGCGGCGGGCCGTGATTGCTGTCCTCGCATCCGTGCTCGTGCTCGGTGTCGGGTTCGTGGCGATCGGCACATCGGTCGGCTCGGCGTCCTTCCTGGTCGTGTTCGGGGTCGCCTTTCTTGCGATCGCGCTCGGATCGCTCGGCAAGCTTCTTGTTGTGTCGCACGTCCACCTCCGCGGCACCATCGAGAGGCTCGAGTCTCTGAACGATCGGTACGACGGCACGGCTGCGTGGCTCGAACGGTTCGACGCGGATGTTCGCGAGTCGATCGCCGCAGCGGCCTCGCGGCTCGATTCGGTCGCCGCGACACTCGAAGCCCACGCAAAGGGTCTTGATGATCTGCAGGCCGACCGGGTGAGGCAAGAAGACGTCGCGAGTGTTCGCAACGACCTTGAGAAAGCATCGAGCGACTTGCGAGAGCTGCTGGCAGACCGGATCGGCACGGTGGATGCGGCTCTGGATGCAGTCGGCAGGCGTATCGATGCAGTCGGCAAGCGTATCGATGACGCCTCGAAATCTCATAGCGATCAGGTCGCGGAGGTCGATCGCAGAGTCACTGAGTCGACCGAGCGGATCGACGCGCTCGGTGCGCTCGCCGATGGTCTGGGCCAGCGGCTCGATGCGTCCGAGGCCGAAGCGTCATCGACGCGGGCGGGGATCGAGTCTTCCGCCGAGCGGCTCGTTTCCCGCTTCGAAGCGAGAACGGACCAGCTTGAGGCCGAACTGAAAGCCGGCAGCAAGGATCTCGCGAAGCGTGTCGCGACTGTCGACGACACTCACGAGCGCAAGCGTCGGGCAGCGGTGCAGTCGGTCAAGCAAGCGGCCATGGAAGGTGTGCAGCGCGTGGAGAAGCGTGCGGAGGCTGCGGCCGGGCTCGCCTCCCGACTCCGCGGCGACGGGTATGTGCAGTTTCCCCGGATCGCATCGCAGGAGCTTGTGAAAGACTTCGAAGCGTTGCGTGTCGGTGCGAAGCCCGCGGAGATCCGTTATCTCGAGCGGAAGCTGCAGACGATCGAAGGCGTCTGCGAGGGGCGTCTCGCCGGTTCGGCCGACGATGCGATCGCGCGGGTGCTTGCCGGCAGGCTGGCGAAGACGAAGGACCTCGCGATCTTGGAGATCGGCGTTCTGTTCGGCATCGGAGCGGCGTTCATGCACTCCGCGCTGATCCCGCACTTTCGGCGGGTCAAGCTGACGCTGATCGATCCATTCGAAGGATATTACGGCGCCGGGCATCGTGATCCGCTTACGGGGCTGCCGGTCACACGGGACGCGGTCAAGCGGAACCTGCAGCGGGTCGGTGTGGCTGAAGACGACGCGGTCATGCTTGAGGGCTTGTCGACCGACGCCCAGGTGCGTGACGCGGCAGAACGCCACGGACCCTACGGCGTCGTTGTCATCGATGGGGATCACTCGGCCGATGGCGTCCGCGCTGACTACGAGGGCTTTGCGGACATGCTCCGTACTGGCGGCATCCTCGTGATCGATGACTATGGCTCCGACGACTGGCCCGCGGTGACCGAATTCGTTGACGGCACCATCAAGGCAGACGAACGATTCAAGCTTCTGACGGTGATCGGGAAGACCGCGCTGTTCAAGCGTCAGCGGTCGTCATCCAAGAAGAAGAAGGCATCGGCTTCGGAAAGTGCTCGGAAGAGTCCCACGACGCCGGAACCGGGCGAGGCTCAATCCGATGAGACGCGGCAATCAGGCAGGAAAGGATCGGATGCGAAGGGCCGCGACGATGCGGCGTCGAACTCCGACGTTGTGCAAGCCGTCGTCACGACAACAAAGCGCAAAAGCGCACGTCGAGCCGTCCGTGCCGTGGAGCCCGCTAAAGGGTGAGCGCGTCTTCCTCGTCGCAGAACGCCTGCCGATCGTCGACGCGGCATCTGATCCGGCGACTTGTTTCAACCACGTGCCGCTCGGTATCTGCGGGTGTCACCTCGGCCTGGCGTGTGTCCCCGCGGGGGATCGCGAATCAGGCGAGGCTGGCCGCGCTGCGAGGCCGATTCGGCGGCGAACGCTGCTTCATTCTCGGGAATGGCCCGAGCCTGAACGAGACCGACCTCGACCGCTTGCGGGATGAGTGGCTCATCGGGACCAATCGGATTTACCTCCACCCCGCGAGTGGACGCTGGCGCCGCTGGATGTACTGCTGCGTGAATCCCAACGTGCTCGGTCAGTTCTCCGCGGAGATCGATCGTCTCGAATGCCCGAAGTTTTTGCCCTGGGAGCACCGACGGCTCGTGAGCAAGACGGCGGACGTCACATGGCTGCGGACGAGGCACGAGCCTCGGTTCTCGTTTCAGATCGGTGATGCGATCTGGCAGGGTGCGACCGTCACGTACGCGGCGCTGCAGGTTGCATTTTACCTGGGGTTCCGCGAGGTGAATCTGCTCGGCGTCGATCACCGGTTCGCGGCCAGCGGCTCGCCCAATACACTTGTCGAGTCCTCGGGCGCAGACCGGGATCACTTTTCAGATGCGTACTTCGGTGCGGGCGTGCGGTGGCAGCTGCCGGATCTTGAGCAGTCGGAATCCGCCTATCGCCTCGCGAAGCACGCGTTCGAGCAGAACGGTCGGCGCATCCGGAACGCGACGCCGGGCAGCGGCTTGGCGATCTTCCCATCCGTTCGGTACGATGACCTCTTCTAGCTGGCGGTCCTCTGGTACTGGGTCCTTCGGTAGTTGGTCTTTGATGTGATCGGAGTCGGCGTTCATGTTCGGAAAGCTCTTCAAGCGCACCGCTGATTCCACCGCAGGCTCCAAGGTCTGGACCGTGAGCGTGGTAACGCCGAGCTATGAGCAGGCGGAGTTCCTCCCGGAATGCCTTTCCTCGGCACGGATGCAGACCCGTCGGCCCGTTGAGCATCTCGTGTTCGACCCCGGGTCGAACGACGGGAGCCGCGCGATCGCCGAAGCGGCCGAGGGTGTCACGCTCATTGCCGAGGCCGACGAGGGGCAGGCGGACGCGGTCGGCAAGGGGATGATGCTCGCCAAGGGTGACGTTATCGCTTGGCTGAACTCCGATGATGCCTACCCCGACGCCGGGGTTTTCGAGGCGGTCCTTGATCGTTTCAACGCACCGGATCGGCCCGATATCGTTTACGGCCGGGGTGTGTATGTGGACGCGCAGGGCGCGGCGCAGCGCGATGCCTACGTCAATCAGAATTCGGGGTCGCTTCCCTCGAGGCTCGCGCATGAGGTCGGCGTCCTTCAGCCGGCGACGTTCCTGCGGCGGACGGTCATCGACAAGGTCGGGATCCCGGATGTCGGCCTGAACTTCGCGATGGACTATGACTTGTGGATCCGCGCGGTCAAGGGGGGACTGCGGTGGGCGTTCCTCGACCGAGACCTCGCGCACGCGCGGTACTACGAGGACAACAAAACGCTTGGAAAGCGAGGCGAGAGCTACGAGGAGATTTGCAGCGTTGCGGCGGGCCATTACGGCTACCTCGACGAACGGTGGGCGAGACGGTGGGCTGCGTTCAACGTCTCGGGTCATGACGGTATCCTTCGGAGCGAGCGCAACGCGGAGTCTGACGATGCCGGCATCGAACGCGAAACCGCGAGGATTCTGCGCTCGTTCAACACGGGCTTCTCTGCGAGGAAGGCGCTCCGATCGACGAGCGAGAGCACGAAGCGAACCAAGGCCATCATGGAAGATGCCGCGATCGGAGCCGATCAGATCTGCCAGCCCGTCGATGCGGATCGCGCGTCGGCGGACGGTCTCGTATGCTACACGGTGGGCAAGCAGCGGTGGGGGTTTAACGCCGGCTGGCATCGCAGCCAGATGGACCGCTGGAAGAACCGTGTCGCTGAGATGTCTGCCGATCGCAAGACGGACACCGCAGTCATCGTTGGGAATGGGCCAAGCCTGAACCGGACGGACCTGTCACTGCTCGGCGGCGCCGACGTGTTCGTCAGCAACTACGCATTTCTGAAGCCCGAGCTGATGCGTCACGCGACGTACCTCTGCGTTGTGAACAACCTCGTTGCCGAGCAGGGGGCGACGAGATTCAACCTCCTGCAGGGAGTGACGAAGGTCTTCCCCTACTGGCTCGCGTACTGCATCGCCGAGGATGAGCGGACGCTTTTCGCCCCCTCTGTTGGTTATCCGGAGTTCAGCACGGATATCGTTGCAAACGTCTCGTGGCGTCATACGGTCAGCTTCTTTCACATGCAGCTGGCGTACGGCCTCGGATACTCCCGCGTCGCGTTGATCGGTTTTGACCACAGCTACGCTCAGGACTCGCAGAAGACCGAAGGCGACGTCATCGAGCAGGCCGAGGACGACCAGAACCATTTCGATCCGCGGTACTTCAAGGGAAAGCAGTGGCACGCTGCGGATGTCGACAACATGGAGAGCATGTACAAGCTGGCGAGAGACGCGTTCGAGGCCGATGGCCGCACGATCGTGAACGCGACCGCGGGCGGGAAGCTCGAGCTGTTTGATCGTGCTGAGTTATCGCAGTTTCTCGCGGTAGCGGGCACGGGCGTGTAGACGCTTATGCACGCCGCGCCGCGTCGGCGAGGAGCTTACGGAATGCTTCCCGCACGAGCGGAGCGTCATGGTTTGCCCGCAGCGTGTCCCACGCACGTGAGGCCACTTCATCGCCTATCTCAGGGGCCGCGATCAATCGCGATATCACTTGGGCAATCCGTGAGCCAGATTCGTCACGCTGATCGATCACGAAGGCCCAACGCGCGTCCCGTGCGTAGCGGATATTGGGATTTGCGGCTGGGCCGTACGCGAGTATCGGCGTGCCCGAGGCCATGTACTCGGGTCCCTTGGTCTGCATCGAATAGCCGACGTACCGCGTGGATACCTCATCGAAGTTGATGGGGAGCACGAGCAGGTCCGCCCGGCTGAGCTTCATCGGCAGATCGGACTGGGAGAGGAAATCGCCTCGGGCGACCGAAGGCGACCGGACGAGTTCCTCGTCGACGATCTGGTTCCACGCAGGGCCGCAATGGATGTCGAAGCGTACCTTCACCCCCGTCTGAGACATCGCGGTCACGGCGCGGGCAATGTCCTTGAGCGAATCGAGTTCTTTCTCCTTCACGACGGCTCCGATGTACCGAACAACAAACGGTCGATCGTGGCCCGGCCTGCCAGCGAGCGGAGCCTTTCGGCTCGCTTTCCACGTCGCGGCATCGACTGTATTGTGAAACGCAACAAACGGACGGCCGTAGCGTTCGCCGAACGCGGCCGCCATCTCTGGGCTGATGGCGATGTTCGCTGCGGCGTTATCGACAAGACGACCGAGCAGGCGGTTGAGCCGATTTGATTGTGCCCTCAGCGTGATCCGGGATTTCCATGGCAGGTGTTCTGCGGGAGCCGCCGCGTCGTCATGGAATCGCGCGGGCCAATCGTCCATGATGTGCGTGACGTAAGGGATCCCGAGCAGGCGGCTTGTGCCAGCGGCGAACCACCATGAGCTGGTCGGCTTGTCCATCGGCCGCGCATAGATCACGTCTGGGGCGAAGCCTCGCGCAAACTGGATGGCCTCTTGGAACGAGCGGTCGATTCCGAGCCATCGTCCGGCGTTGAGCCGGCGCGCTACACGGCTCGGAAACCCCGCGCCGAACAGCGGCCGCCCCTCGAGGAGGGCCAATGGGCGTTGGAGTGGCGGAATCTTGTAGAACTTCTGGCACACGGAATCGTCCCGGGTGCGCTCCCCGTAGTTGTAGATCTGTGCGATCTGCTCGGCAGGCCAGCCTCGGAATAGGTTATTCATCGTCACGCCGCCGCCGGCGTGGGCGCTCATCGCGCCGGGCGCGATCAGGAGCACTCGCGGGTACCAACGCTCACCAACGCCCGCGTTGAAACCTGTTCCGGCTGGATCTACATCCACCGCGATGCCGCTCGCCGAAGCGCCTCTTCGAACGGGCCGGGGCGGACCGCGATGAAGTTACCCCATCCGTTCGGATCGGTGAGTGAGCAGGGATACTGCCGGAGCGATCGCCACGTGTGCGTGATCCCGTACCTGACAATGGGGTGCCACTCCGACATGAACACCGTGTAGCCCTGCGCACACAGGTACTCGCCGAGGTCGTCGGTCGAATAGCCGATGCGTCTGGTTTTTTCGTCTTCGAACTCGCACAGGATCGCCGTCGGCTTGATGCGATCGAAGGGGAAACCTTGAAGGACCCGTAGGTCGTACCCCTCCGCGTCGACCTTGAGATAATCGACGTGCTCGATGGAACGTTCGGACAGGACCTCGTCGAGGGGTCTCACCCGGACCTGGGCGCCCTCGGTATGAGAGTCGCGGAAGGGCACGAGCGATGCGATGCCCGATGACTCGTCGCTTGTGTAGAACTGCACACCCTCTTGCCGGCGTTCACCGACAGCGCATGCGAGCAGCTCGAATCGGGGTTCTTCGGCGGCGATTGCCTTGAGCCGAGCGTGCTTGGCCTTATCCGGTTCGAATCCGATCACACGCCAGCCGCGGCTCAAGAACGGCAGCGAGGTCGTCCCGTAGTGAGCCCCGACATCGAGCATCAGGCCGGCCTCGACCACTTCGTCGAAGGCCTGTATGAGAAGCCCGTTCTCGTCGATCGTGGTCGCCGACCCGTCCGCAGGCGCCTGCGCCGTGGCAACGGCATGATCGCCCTGGTCTCCAGCCCCAACAAGCTTCGCAAGCATCGACCGCAGCCCCATCGTGGTCCCTCCAGATCGGTGCAGCGGCAGGATATCCCGTGGAGAAATCGTATGCAAATCCATGGTCCATCTCGGGCTATCGTCGGCCGTGGCTCGCTCCCCGTGCCTGCTTTCGGTTGTCACCCCCGTCAAGGACGGTGAGCGAACAATCGGCCGATGTCTCGAGAGCGTGGCTCGTCTCGCGGATGCATTCCCTGGGCAGGTTGAGCACATCGTCAAAGACGGCGGGTCACGCGATGGCACCCTCGACATTCTCAGAGCCTGGGCGACCGGACACGGCAGCTCCCCCCGCACACTCATCGTCGGGACGGATCGCGGGCAGTCCGACGCGATCAATATTGCCGCGGATCATGCGTGCGGCCGGTGGTTCTGCTGGCTCAACGCCGATGACCGCTACACCGCCGATGCCCGGCGAGTCATCGAACAGCTGAAATCGACGGACGCAGAAGTGCTCGTCGGACGATGCACGTTTGTTGACATGAGTGGTCGAGTGGTGTTCCGACCCGTCCCGCCCGAGCTGCTGACCGCTGATTCGCTCTGCAGGCCTCTGTCAAAGTGGTTTCACGGGCAGTGCCTTGTGCAGCCGGAGGTCTTTGTGCATCTCGATGCGTACCAGGCAGCTGGCGGGCTCGATCCCGAGAATCACTTCGCGATGGATCATGCGCTCTGGCTGCGGCTGCTCGCCGACGGACGCCGAACACGGAGCGTCCCGATCCATGTGGCAGAGCAGCTCGCGCATCCGGAACAGAAGACAGCCGACAACCTTGCTGTTGCGCGTCAGATCCATGCGAATTGCACGCGGTTCGAGGCGGAGCGTGGGAACCTCTCGCCTGAGGCCGTCGGTGAGATCGCGCAGCTCGGCACGAGGGTGCGCGAGGCCGAGTCTGTCCTCGCAACAGGGAGCCGTCCGCCTGAGCTCCGAGTTGCGCCGATGGCAAGGGCAGTCGAAGGCTGCCAAGCTTCGGTCCCTCGCACGACCGGGCCATGCCTTGCGATCGGCCGAGGCGTCGGCGAGATCATTGGGGCCACGCGGGCTTCCAATACGTGGGCGCGGGCAGCCGAGATCCCGCGGGTCCGCGATGCGTTCGCCGGTATTCTCGTCGACGGCCGGAGCCTGCGTCCTTCCGAGGACCTGATCTGGCGTCTCGCGGCGAGCGTGCGGCCTGGGGGGACAGTCCTCTGGGCCTTTGCCGCTCATCGGACCGCCATCTCGGAGGAGATCGAAGCAGTTGCAACGCTTGTTCGCGATCGGGTGACGGCAGCGTGCGCACCAACGGGCTCACACGACGTGCTCTCCCCGTTTCGCCGGGTCATGGCTTCATTGCGATGGCTCCAGGAGCGGGCGATCGATGCGCCGCGGATCGTCTCACGCGGCGGTCTGACCGCCGAGGTTCGCTGGCAACCCGTGGCAGGTGTGCTGTATGGTCATCGTTTGCTGCTGGCGGAGAATCGACCGATGCTGGGCGTCCTCACGATAGTCCGAGAATCCGTCTAACTTGGTTCGCGGACGCGCCGGCTCGTAGCGGCTGTGACGGCTGCGCCTGTCGCGGCATGCCGTGCGGGCGCGGTCGGGCTCGATCGACCATTTGCTTGAGCCGAACTCCTTGACAAGACCGGAGCAGGACTGCGCTGGTGTTGGGGAGACGTCATGTTCGGACGCAAGCGGAACAAGCGAGGCGAAACGCAGAAGCAGGGCGACGGACCCGCGAAGCCGACGCGGCAGCGCTTCGACGTGGAGTCTCTCGAGAAGCGCGTGCTCATGTCTGCGAGCTGGGTCGACGCCGACACCGGCGACTCACAGAGCGGGGCTACCGGCAACAACGACCAGTTCAACGGCTCCGAGGCGACGGATATCGCGAGCGGAAAGGGCGGTCAGGACCTGCTCTTCGGGAACGGGGGCGACGATATCCTCTCGGGCGGCTCGGGCGACGACCGGCTCGAAGGCGGCGCGGGCGACGACACGCTCCAAGGCGGGAGCGGTCAGGACACGCTTATCGGCGGCAGTGACAACGACACCATCGAAGGTGGAAGCGGCGATGATGCAGTCGAGTACACGATCGGCGACGGAGTCGACCGGGTCGATGGCGGGAGCGGGTCTGACGCGATCCTCATCCGGGGCGTGAGCGACTCGCCGTCGCAGGTGCTCGTCGAGAGCGGATCGAACTTCGAAAGCCGAACCGGAGGCGATGCCGACGGCTTCGACGTCGTGGTCAGCGTCGACGGTGAGGCTGCAATCTATGCCAAGAGCATCGAGAGCATCAGCTTCGTCGCCGCGAACGACGGCGACTCGTTCGCGACGAGCGGCGATCTCGCGGAAACTTCCCTTTCGAGTGTGACGTGGACTCCTGCCGACGGCGGAGAGCACCCAGTCTTTACAGACGATGGCGGCGACTCAAGCCGCGACTCGAGCACTGATTCGAGCGATGACTCGAGTGATGACGGGTCATCTGACGCCTCAACTGACGGCAGCGCACCGGCATCGGCCGGCAATCTCACGCCGCAGGACCTCACGATGTCGTCGCAGACGGTGCCGTACGGCGCAGCGGGCGGCGAGGTCGTCGGGACGCTCAGCGCAGCAGACTCGGCGGATGCGACCCTGTCGTACACGCTCGTCGATGATGCGGGCGGCCGATTCGAGATCGATGGCAGTTCGGGCGAGATTACCGTTGCGGACGGCGCGACAATCGATGCCGCGAGCGATGAGCCGTACGCGGTGCACGTGAAGGTCACCGATGAGCACGGAGCGTCCGCCGAGAGGCTCTTCACGATCGAGGTCGCGCCCGTCGTGAACACCGAGCCCGACGCGGGCGACGATGGCCCCGGCGCGGCCGGCGGCGTGCTCGTCAGCGAGAGCTTCGATGACGGAGTCGATGGCTGGGGCGGGCAGGCATCCGCGGCCGGTGATCGCTTATTCCTCGATCAGGATCAGACCGCGACCAAGACGTTCGACTTCGGCACGGAGCACGCCGGGCAGACCGTCATCATCGAGTTTGATACCAAAACCGATGGCGGCTGGGAGTCCTCAGGAAAGTGGCAGGACTACTTCAACGTCTCGCTGAACGGGACGGAGGTGGCAAGCGACTCGTTCCGCGGCCAGGGACAGACCGAGAGCTATCGCTTCGAGGCGGAGCTCGATGCAGAGGGTCGGGTTGAGGTCTCGCTGAACGTTGACAGCACCGCGGGCGATGAAGAAATCTTCGTCGACAACTTCACGATCACCTCCGGCGACAACTGGAGCGATGCCTTCCGCACCTCCGAGGACACGCCGCTCACGATCGATGCGGCCAAGCTTCTCGAAAATGATGGCGATGGTGACGGAGACGCTCTGTCGATCGCGTCAGTGCAGGACGCCGTCAACGGCAGCGTGACGCTGAACGGTGACGGGAGCATCACCTTTACTCCGGATCCGGATACCAACGGCACGGCCTCGTTTAGTTACACGGTTGATGACGGCAACGGCGGCACCGATACCGCGACCGTATCCATCGAGGTTGCGGCTGCTGACGACGCCCCGAACTCGCTCGGGTTCACGGGCGGTGAGGTCTCGGAAGATGCGCCCGCGGGCACCTTGGTCGCTACCGCTTCCGCGACTGACCCCGACGCTGGCGACACGCTGAGCTACTCGCTGTCGGACGATGCCGGCGGGAAGTTTGCGATCGACGCGAGCACGGGCGAGATCGTCACGACCGGCGCGATGGACCACGAGGACGCAGCATCGCACACGGTCACGGTGAGGGCTGTAGACGCTGACGGCCTGTCGATCGAGCGCGAGCTGACGGTGACGGTCGGCGATGTCAACGAGTCGCCGGCGGGCCTGGGCTTTGTGGGCGGGAGCGTCTCCGAGAACGCCCCGGCGGGCACGGCGGTCGCGACGGCGTCTGCGACT
>JBCBNT010000081.1:0-13757 GCA_039821685.1 Planctomycetota bacterium
CACGAGAGTTCCGACCGCAACGAGGGCGACATCAGCCGCCGCCTGGACGGTCTGCTCGTCCGGGGCGAATAAGACCCTGGAAATGGTCGCTGCTCCGATGAGCACGACGCAGGTGACGAACTCCAGCCGCCTGCTCTGCACACCGAACAGAATCACCGCCAGGATGAGATAGAACACGGCCTGCGTGACTATCGCGATAGGGGAAGTCGGATCCTCCATCGAGTACGCCGAAATTAGTACGTGCGTGATGACAATGCCCAGGCACGAGTGCGCGAGCACCGGGGGCAGTGGGTGCGTTTGATCAGTCCTCTTTGCCATCGGAGGACTCTGTTTCTCGTTGGGGCGGTGACCATCCACCACCCAGAGACCGCTGCAGGGTGATGTATGTGGTCGTGACCTCGGACTGGCTGAGAATCAGATTGTCTTGGGCTGCGAACAGCTCGCGTTCACTGTCCAGCACGTTCTGGAAGTCGCTCCGCCCTTCGAGATACAGCTGCCGAGACAGGTCGGCCGATTGGCCCGCGGCAGTCGATGCTCGCTCCAAGGCTGTTGTCCGCTCGATCTGACGAGCGTGGCGGAACATGGCGCTTTCGACGCTCTCGAGGGCGCTCAGTACGGCGGCCCGGTACTCAATGGCCGCAATGTCGGCCGCTGCCTCTTGAGCTCGCACCGAGTTGCGCACCCGTCCACCATCAAAGATGTTCCACGCGAATGCGGGGCCGATCCCGAAGCCGAGGCTATCAGCATCGAGGAGAGATCCCGAGTTTGTCGAGTTGAACTGGAGGTTCCCCGAAAGGCTGAATCTCGGATAGAGCTCGCCGAGCTCTACACCGATCCGCGCGACTTCGGCCGCGAGCTGGCGTTCGGCGCCTCGAACATCTGGCCGGCGCCTGAGAACATCGGCCGGGATACCCACCGAGATCGCCTCGGGCGGAGCGGGGATAGTCTGAATCTCGGACAGCTCAGCGAGAAGTGCAGTCGGATTGTCCCCGAGCAGCACAGCAAGCCGCAGTGTTCGGTCACGTGCATCTGCTTCAAGAGACGGGAGCTCTGCCTCTGTGTTCGCAAGGTTTGTCTGCGCCTGCGCGACGTCGAGCTGCGGAGCAGCGCCGTTCTCGAATCGGGTCGTCGTGAGCGAGAGACTCTGACGCTGGATTTCTATGTTCCGACGAGCAACCTTGAGTCGTTGCTGCGAAGTTCGAAGTCCGACGTACTCTGAGGCGACTTCGGCAGCGAGCAGCAGGCGTACATCGTGGAGATCTTCCAGAGTGGCCGCAAGGTCGGCATCAGCCGATTCAACCAAGCGGCGGACGCGACCCCAGACGTCCAACTCCCATCCGAACTCAAGGCCGAGTGCAAACGAATCGAACTCTGTCGGCTCAGCCAACGCCGGGAACCCGTTCTGGCCTTGCCGCTCTCTGCTGTACGAACCAGTGCCGTCCAGATCAGGAAGCCTCTCGCCCGCCGAGATCCCGCGAATCGCGGCGGCTTGCCGCACGCGCTGAACCGCGGTCGCCAGATCGAGATTCGCCGCGAAAGCGCGCTCTACGAGATCATCAAGCACCGGGTCGCCCAGCGTCGTCCACCAGGTGGCAATTCTCTCAGGCTCGGCCGAATTGAACGCGACATCCGAGCTCGCTGCCCATTCCGGATCGGTTTCGACAGCAGGCCGCTCGTAGTCTGGCCCGATCGATGCACAGCCACAGAGGGAGATGGTGAGTACGGCAGTTGTGATCCCGGTGAGGCACTTCATGATGACGTCCTCATTCCGAAACGTTCAGCGCACAGCACGTAGATCGTGGGGATCACGAGGAGTGTCAACGCTGTTGAGAGTGAGAGTCCCCCGATCATCGCCCAAGACATACCGGTCCACATCGGGCCGCCGAACAGGGCGAGCGGGAGGAGACCCCCGATCGTTGTCAGCGTCGTGAGCAGGATCGGCTTCATTCGAACCAACCCTGAGCGAGCGACGGCTTCCCGCAACTCCGTGCCCTCGGCAACCATTGACTCGATGAAGTCGATGAGCACAATCGCGTTGTTGATCACGGTGCCTCCGAGAGCCACAACACCCAGAAGGGGCATGAAACCAAGAGGCGATCCGCTGAAGAACAGGCCCAGCATGGCTCCGATCAGAGCAAGCGGGAACGCGGTGAGCACAACCAGCGGTTTCAGAATCGAGTTGTATTGGATCAGCAACACCAGGAAGATGGCAACAATGCTGATCGAGAACGCGGCACCGATCTTCTGTTGAGATTCGACGGACTCTTCCGATTCACCACCGATCTCAAGCCTGTAGCCCAGCGGGAGCGGTTCGACCATCTTCTGGAGCTTGTCGAACAGCTCGGCGGTGATGGTGTTCGCGAGGAAACCATCCGCGACCTGCGAACCCAGTGTTAGGCACCGTTCTCGGTTGTATCGCGCGATCGTGCCGTACTCGAAGCCCGCGCCGATATCAGCGACCGCGGCGAGTGGGAGTGTTCCGTCGTCCGTTCGAATCGACGCCTGGTCGAGGCTCTCGATCGCTTCTCGCTCTCGCTCGGTCAAACGAAGTACGACATCAACGAGGTGATCTCCCTCTCGGAAAGTCGTCAGGCGTCCTCCCCCATAGAGCATGTCGAGTTCTTCAGAGATAGACCTGCTTGTCACCCCGGCGAGGTAGGCACGATCGGTGTCCACATCGACATCGATCGTGTTGACCATCTCACCCCAGTCGTCCGCAGCCATTACGGTACCAGGCGTCTCCTGAAACGCCATAAGCATGTCACGTCCTACCGATCGCATGACGTCGACATCACGCCCGATGAAGCGAAACTCCACGGGGTTGCTGACTGGGGGGCCAGTCATAAAGGGGCGCACATCGACCCGAGCTCCGGGTATCAGCGCTACCTCTTCGCGGAGCTTATCGACCCATTCTCGGCTTACGGCTGCGTCCGTTGTGTTGACCAGGATCATCGCGTAGTGCGGGACGCTGTGCTCCGGGTCCAGCGAGAGGATCATGCGTGGCCCGCCGGACCCCACGAACGTCGTTGCGCTGGCGAGACGCTCCACGCCGTTCGACGACCCGCTCTTGCTGGTTCTCACGATGAGTTGCTCGACTTCGGCCGCGATCTCCTCGGTCGCCTCAAGCGAGGTGCCAACCGGCGCGGTCACGTGGACGAAGAACTGATCCCGGACACCTCCAGGGAAGAACGCTGTGCCCACAACTGGCATGAGCCCGAGGGACATCATCACGGCAACCCCGGCAGCAGTCAGCGTGATCAGTCTGTATGACACGCACTTGTGGATCAGCGTGGTGTAGAGCTCTCCGACGCGAGAAGTCTTGCCCTCTTTGGTGGGCTTCGGCTTGAGAATCCACGAGCACATCATCGGCGTGACTGTCATCGCGACCAGATAGCTGCTGAGCAAGGTCGCTGAGACCACAATCGGAAGACTGCGCATGAACTCGCCGGACGCCCCCGGAATCGTGACCATGGGCAAGAACGCTCCAACCGTCGTGAGCGTTGATGAGAGGATCGATCGTGCCAGCGAGTTGGCACCTTCGACGGATGCTTGTTCTCGAGGGACTCCCTCGTTCATGAGACGCTGGGCGTTGTCGGTCACGACAATCGCATTGTCAACGACCATCCCGAGCACGATGATCAGAGACGCGATCGCAAACTGTTCGAGCTCGATACCGAAGTAGGGCACGATCGCGATGGCAGAGATCATGCACAACGGGATCGCGGTGGCCATGACGAGAGCAGGCCGCCACCCCATCATCAGGCACGCAACCAACAGAACGATGGCAATCGCTTGCCAGAGGCTCTCGACAAAATCGGCGATCAGTGAGTCCACCTGCCGAGGGATGTCATTCACGCGGGTGACTTCGAGCCCGTCCGGTAGCGATGTTTCCCGGAAGCGTTGAACGACCTCTTCGATCTCTGCCCCCAGCTGAACGACATTGCGACCCTCTTTCATGGTCACGCCGAGCAGGACCGCCCGTTCGGCGCTGTCATCCGGGGAATGAAACCGAACCAGACTCCGTCGGGGATCCTCGGGCCCCCGAGAGATCTCGAACGGCAGGTCACGCACGGTCACTGACCGTTGGCCGTCAACCGATCGAATCGGAACACTCCCGATCTCGTCCGTTGAAAGCAGCTCACCCGTGGGTCGAATCGGGAATCTCCGCTCTGGAGTCACGAGTGTCGCACCGCTGTTCGCGATGTTCCGCTCGTCGATGGCCGCCGCGAGCTCGCCTTGGGTGATGCCCAGCTTGGCCCACTGGGCGGCCTCGATCGCCAGCGTGATCGTCTCGTCGGGCACGCCCATCGTCGAAACGCCCGCGACAGATCCGAGACGCTTGAGTTCAGTCTCAAGGTCCTCTGCCACGAGCTCGAGCTCTCGGTACGAGAAAGGCGTGTCGCTTCCTGAGCCGGTCGTATGGATGACGACACACACCGACGAGACGTCGCCAAAGTCTGAATTGACAAAGGGCGCGCCGCAGCCATCTGGGAGCGAGCCACGCACCATGTCGACCTTGTCGCGGACTAGATCGAACGTCTGATCAAGCGTGTCCTCAAGGACTTCATCCACTAGCGTGATGTCAATGCGGGAGTAGCCGGTCCTAGAGAAGCTCTCGATCGTGTCAACGTCTTCAAGCTGAGCGATGGCATCCTCGAGCGGGTCTGTGACCAACTCTTCCATGCGCAGCGCCGACGCGCCCGGCCAGTAAGTTTCGATCAGCGCGGCACGGATGGTGATCCGAGGGTCCTCACGCCTCGGCATAGAGGTAAACGTCATGATCCCTGAGACCACGACGATCGCCATGATGACGAGTGTGACCGGCTTGTGCGAGATCGCCCACTTGGGGAGGTTCATCGATCGCCCTCACTCGCCACCGGCTGGCTAGTCACAGAATCGCCGTCAGACAGGTACTGCATCCCTCGCACGACGATGGCGTCCCCTTCTGCAAGCTCAGGTGCCGTGACTCGCCGGAACCCTCCGGACGTCTCCAGCACATCAACTGCTACCTCCCGCGCGGCACCCTCGCTCGCGACGAACACAAGACTGTCGCCGCTCCGAGAGACAATCGCAGTAGCCGGAACCCAATAGCCTGGCTCGGGTAGGGATGCCTCGAGTCCCACCCGTACGACATCGCCGGGGCGGAAGGCGAACTGCCGAGTCCCCACGACCACACCTGAACGGTCAGCTTCACTCGGGTTTCGGATGAGCGTCTCGTTCGCCGAGAGATCCGCTGTCGGTTCGATGCGCCGGAGCGTCTCGGTGTCGAGCTGCTCCCAATCGTCCGTCAGGGTGACTGGCACGACGCGTGGCACCTGGAGTGCACCCGTCACCGCAGCACGCTCAATGTCGTCAGGAAGTGCAAGAACGAACGGCTGCCCATCACGTTCGAGGATGCAGGCTACGTTGACATAGAGGTGATCGTCGGGTGTGCCCGGAAGCTGGATGGCCGGGAACAGGTCGCTCAGCGATGCCCCTTCGACACCACGCGCATCTCCCCCTCCTTGAAGCAAAGGGTTTGGGAGAATGAGACCGATCCTGAACGTACGCGTGCCGCTGTCCGCGACACTCGCTTTCTCGAACACCGTCCCGATGAACGTTGCGGCTTCAGCGGCGCCTTCCGCACCAGCCGAGTAGATCGGCATCCGCATGCCGAGCGAGATACCGCGTTCTTCGTTCGCCGAGACGGTGATGACCACCTTGACCGCGGTCTCCATGGTGAGCTCTACGATCGGGGTGCCCGCGTTTGCAAACGAACCACGCTCTATGTAACGGGCGGTGACTCTGCCCTGAAAGGGCGCTCGGAGAGTGGCCGAGGCCAGGTCGGTCTGTGCTTGCTCAAGCGCGTTCACCAGCTCGGCGCGTGATGCCCGAAGAGACTCCAGATCAGCCTGCCGCACACTGAAACTCCCCTCGGTCTCAGCTTGAGCAGCAACCGCAGACTGTTCGCTCTGCAAGGCCGCATCAAGCGATGCGCGTGCCTGGGCAAGGCTGGCGGTGGCCGTCCGGAAGGCGGACTCGCTCTGATCAAGCACCGACTGCGCCACGGCTCCCGAAGAGATGAGCACACGGTCACGCTCGACGGTCGTCCTCGCGAGTTCGAGTTCGGAATCAGCGACCGTCACCGACTCCCGCGCTGAAGCAACGTCGGCCGATGCGGTCGCCACGGACGCGCGTGCACTTTCGACTCGAGCGGGATAGACAGTGCTCAGTTCGATCTCGAGCGCATCAATCTGACGATCGGTCGAAGCGAGAGACAGTTCCGCCGCGGTCACTGCCTGCCGGAACCGAGTGGGATCAATGGTCGCGAGAATGGTCCCTTCACGCACGACCTCTCCGTCTTGGTCGAGAAGCAGTTCACCGTTGCCATCAAGCTGCGGCCCATTCGCCGAGTCTCCGAGATCGATAACTTCGGTTACGAGTCCCGAGACATCGAAGCTCACGTCCGATCGTCGGAATGGCTCCACGACTCCAGCAACCAGCGTTTCTGAGCGTGGGATGCCGGTACTCAACGTCGCGACCGAAACAGGCTTCGGTGGTGCCGCTGTTCCTGACGCGTCCTCGCGTTTGCAACCGGCGATGCCCGCACCAATGAGAGTCGCCAGGGCCATCACTTGGGTGACCGATCTACTCGACCTCCCTGAAACGGTCCGATGATCGTCGCTATACGACTTGAAGGCTCGTGGCACAGCAATGACTCCATTTCCGCCGTGCCTGCGCGGAGTACGCATCGCCGGCCCGACCCCGGCAACTCCGGGCGACTATCCAGACGGATAGTATCCGATTGGATAGAAACCCGCAACGCTTCACGGAGCAGAGTCAGAGGCCAGCGTTTTCGATGCCTGCGAGCGATACGTCCGCGATGAGTTCTGCGATCCGCGTGACCGAGTCCTCTCCGAGCCGACGAGTCCCCAAAAGCTTCTTAATGATCCCTTGACCGATCCGGACCATCACACACTGGAAGATCACGTTGAATGCCAGAATCTCGAGGGTCTCTTCATCGCGAATCTCGGGCCGGATACCCCGGATGATGGCCTTCATGTGGTCATGACCGGGCTTGATCACCTTCTTGTAGAACACGGGATCCGGTCCACCATCACGCGAGATTTCGGCTTGCAGCATTTGGTGAGCCGCGACGCTATCTTCGCCCATCTTCGCCTGAAAGCGAACGAACCGGTGAATGACAGCCCGGAACATCTCCTCAGCGTCATCACGAGCGAGTCGCTCGATCTCATCGATTGTCGGCATGTTGTCGACGTGCTCGTCGATGGAACCCAATCGCCGAACAACCTCGCAGTACAGCTTCTTCTTGGTCCCGAAGTGGTACCGGATGCTGCCATGGGTCACACCGGCTTCGGCCGCGATGTCTCTGACTGAGACATGATCCGGCCCCCGTTCGGCAAAGAGCTTCAGCGCCGCTTCCATGAGTCTCTGCTTGGCGTCAGCGTCTTCCGTCTGCATGTTCCCTGGCAACCAATCTCTGCTTGAGCGGTGCACGGCGGCGGTACGTCCAGCACCCGAGTCGCCTCGCAAGCGGATCTGAGCCTTTCCGGCGATCTGGCCCATTGTAGCAGCGGACAGCCGAATCCCTGTTGGGCGAGGTTCAGACACGGAGACGCGCTTGTCAGCGGCTATTGCTGAGTGCTGTCGGTTGGCTCAAACCCCTCGCCTTGCGCTCTTCGTATCCGGAGGCGGGATTCGCCCACAATAAGCCGGGCATCGTGACTGTTGAGAAGCCACGACCACGCCCAGTTCATCAGGACGCGAATCCGGTTCCTGAAACCAACCAAGAACGCGATGTGCACGGCCGCCCACAGGAGCCATGCCAGGAACCCGGAGAAGCGATGGCGACCTACGACCGCAACCGCTTTGTTCTTGCCGATGATCGCCATCGATCCCTTATCGCGGTAGCGAAACGGTTTCTTGCGGGCCGAAGACGTTCCGTTGGCGATCTCTTCGCGGATGACCTTCGCTGCGTATCGCCCCATCTGCATCGCGACCTGCGCGACGCCTGGTAGCGGTTGTTCGCGACCCTCAGGGGTATAGCTTGCCGCATCCCCAATCACAAAGATGTTCGGGTGCTCCGGCACCGATAGATCCAGATTCACGATCACCCGACCGGCTCGGTCAGTCTCCGTGTTTAGACTTCCGAGGATCGGACTGGCCTTGACGCCTGCAGCCCAGAACACGTTCTGCGCCGGAACAAAATCGGATCCGATCCCAACACCATCCTCTGTCAGGCCTGTGACTCGCGAGTTCACCCGGACATCAACTCCAAGCCGTTCTAAATCAGCGGCCGCGCGGGCGGACAGAGATTCCGGGAATCCCGGAAGAACACGCGGGCCACCCTCAAACAAAATGACTCGTGCGGTTCTCGTATCGATGTTGCGGTACTCTCGCGGCAACGTCTGGCTCGCGATCGACTTGATCGCACCGGCCAGCTCAACCCCAGTAGGACCAGCGCCAATAATCGCGAACGTGAGCGCCGCCCGACGTGCATCCTCGTCAGCTTCGTGCTCCGCTGACTCAAACGCCAACAGCATCCGTCTGCGTATCTCGGTCGCATCCTCGATGGTCTTCAACCCGGGCGCGAGTGACTCCCAGGAGTCCTTCCCGAAGTAGTCGTGTCGCGCCCCCACGGCAAGCACGAGGTAGTCGAAGGGGACCGAGCCTTCTTCGACAATCACCCGCTTGCTTTCAACGTCGATCCCAATCACATTGGACAGCACCACCTGACAGTCGGACCGCTCCCCGAGCGCCGATCGAATCGGTGCACTGATGCTCGCCGGCGACAGCGAGGCCGTTGCAACCTGATAGAGCAGCGGTTGGAATACATGGTGGTTCTTCCGATCCAGAAGAACAACCTCGGCGCCAGAACCCTGGAGTCCCTTGGCAGCTTCAAGCCCGGCGAACCCTCCGCCGACGATCATCACCCGGGGCTGCCGTGCCCCACCATCACCTTGTGCCATCGCTCGTTACTCTCACTGGTGGATCTCTCTGGTAGTGCATCTGGCACCTGCCAGTAGGCTATCCGCTCGGATAGCTGACTGGAGTTCAGGAGAGGCGAGCCATCGCGTCGGAAGGATCGCTCGCTCGACGTGGATCAGCCGTCTCCGTTGTCGGACGGGCCGCTAGCCGAGCTGGCCCTGTTCGACTGGGCCTCGGTTCCACGACCGACCCAGCCAGACGGCGAGCGGGGGGACTGTGTCGCCCCTGTGGCCACCTCGATTTGGTGAAATCAGGTCCCGCTCATTTGTGATCAGCAGGTACTCACCTAAAGCTCTGCGGGAACGGGAGGTACGTACAAATCTGCGCAATCACGCGCGGCGACGTGCGATCACGCGCAATGTGGCGTTAAGAGCCTGACGGAAAACCGCACTGACGCGATCAGAAGCGGGATTTTCGACGAGCGCGTAAGAGGATCTGTCAGCGAACGGGACGCACTGCCGGATCGGCTCGAAATGCTGGTGGAAATCGCCCGCGTGATTAGCCAGCTTCCGCCGGCGGAGCGGGAGGCTCTCGGGGCCATGCTGAGGGTCGCGCTACCCGGCTAGGAGGCCCTCAAAGCGTACTGGCAGGGCCGATTTCCTGGATTCTCACCTGAAACTGACATCATTTCTTGTGACAGAACGCAATTCTGTCGATATAGTCACAAGACATGGTGACTCATGGCTGACCACGACCAGATGACCGACGAGGGCGTCCTTGAGCAGCTTGGCGAGCGGCTGAGCCGGTATCGCCTCGACCGGAACCTGACCCAGGCCGAGGTCGCGACCGAGGCCGGCGTCCACAAGAACACCGTCTTTCGGCTCGAAGCCGGCGGCTCGACGCAAACCAAGAACCTTGTCCGCGTGCTCCGAGCCCTCGGCCTGCTCGATCGTCTCGACGCGATCGTGCCCGAACCGGTGCCCAGCCCGATCAAGCAACTCAAAGCCGCCGAGCGGCAACGCAAGCGGGCGGTGTCAAGGAAGGCCTCGAAGCCGAAGCCCGGCGGACCGGCACCCGGCTGGTCATGGGGCAATGACGACGCGGGTGACGACGACGGCGGAGGCGCATCATGACCGTCGCCGAAGTCCGCCTCTGGGGTCGCTCGATCGGTGCCGTATCAGTCGACGGCCCGGGTGGCGTTGCCGCGTTTGAATACACGCCCGAGTTCCGAAGCAGCGGCATCGAGATCGCTCCACTGCACATGCCGTTGTCCGATCGGATCTACACCTTCCCGCAGCTCCCGCGCAGCACCTTCTACGGCCTGCCCGGCATGCTCGCCGACACACTCCCCGACAAGTTCGGCAACGCGGTCATCAACCAATGGCTCGCCACCCAGGGCCGCCTGC
Organism: Planctomycetota bacterium; assembly: GCA_039821685.1. GTDB lineage: Bacteria > Planctomycetota > Phycisphaerae > Phycisphaerales > UBA1924 > JANQQZ01. Next base: position 10,335 of record JBCBNT010000081.1, read on the forward strand.
CCAATGAGATCGACGCCGTCGAACGGCTCTGCTACACCGGGTCACGCGGCATGGGCGCCCTTGAGTTCCGCCCCGCCGCCGGCCCGCACGCGACCGAGTCCACGCTGGTGCATGTTGATGCCCTCGTCGAGCTTGCGTCCGAAGTGCTCCGCGGCCGCGCGGCCATGAACACCTCGATCGGCGAGGACCGCGAAGAAGCGCTCCGAGAGATCCTCCGCGTCGGCGCTTCCGCCGGCGGTGCGCGTGCCAAGGCCGTCATCGCGTGGAATCCCGAGACCAACGAGGTCCGCTCGGGTCAGGTGAAGGCTCCGCCGGGCTTCGAGTACTGGCTGCTCAAATTCGACGGCGTGCAGGACAACAAGGACAAAGAGCTCGCCGATCCGCAGGGCTACGGAGCAGTGGAGTACGCGTACTCGCTCATGGCCAAGGCCGCGGGTATCACCATGACCGAGTGCCGTCTGTTTGAGGAGAACGGCCGGCGTCACTTCATGACCAAGCGATTCGATCGTCTCGATGGCGGCGACAAGCTCCATATGCAGTCGCTGTGCGCGATGGCTCACTTCGACTTCAACGACGCCGGCGCCCACTCGTACGAACAGGCCATCGCTGTGATGCGTCGCGTGAGGCTTCCGATGCGAGACATCGAAGAGCAGTTCAGGCGGGCTGCGTTCAACATCGTCGCCCGCAACCAGGACGACCACGTCAAGAACATCGCGTTCCTGATGGACAAGCGCGGCCAATGGTCGCTGTCACCCGCGTTCGACGTGATCTACAGCTACAACCCCAAGGGCGACTGGACGAACCAGCACCAGATGAGCCTCAACGGCAAACGCGACGGCTTCGATCGCGAAGACTTCCAAGCGTTCGAACGTACTGCATCCATGAAGCGCGGCCGAGCCGACGAGATCCTCAACGAGGTGTGCGCCGCCGTCGTCAGGTGGCGCGAGTTCACCAGTGAAGCGGGCGTCGATGGTGTGCTGGCTGACGAAGCCGAGCGGCACCACCGGATGCATCTCGACCGGATCGGGTGAGAGTCCGGCCAGATCTCACCTGACATCCCGAGATGTAGCAAAGCGGAGAGGGGGGGACTGATCTGCGACGGTCCCGCGAGCGAGCCTCAATCGCGGAATACCGTCGTAACGCTCGTTTCCTCAACGCGTTAGCCGCACGCCGTTCTTCCGGCTCGAACACGCGTTTTGCCACCTTTGAACCTCGTGACTAGGGCAGTAATAGGGCAGAGCGCGACCTCGCATCCTCCGCTGATCGTTCGTATTGTGATAGGAATGCCGCGGCGATAGCTTGAATCAACGCTCGCGGATACGACGCACACACCGGTCTCTATTATGGTTGTCGATGATGATTCGTAACCAAAAAACTCGTCGAGTCTGTTGAAAGGTCGGGTACAACGGCTATGCTGTACCCGAGATGCCCAGCAACTACCCCCCAATGCTGCTTGGAGAGCTCGCCGACCTGTTGGCCGGCGCGGCCACCAAAAGTGCCCGACCGGGTTCACGAGGCGGGCTCGTCGATGTCCTGACGGTCCGCGCTCTCCGGGACGGCCGGATTGATCCGGACGAGGTGTCGCGTGCTCGGCCGTTGACAAGCGAGACAGCCCGCTACCGCGTCGATGCGGACGATGTTCTCGTGCCCGCCCGGAGCACCTTTTTTACTGCGGCTGTCGTCCCACCCGAGTTGCACGGCATCGTCTTCAACTCAACGCTGATCCGGATCCGCTGCAACGACCGCCTACGGCCGCGTGTCCTCGCGGCGTACCTCTGCCACCCGGCTGGGCTTGCCGCAATCGAGGCGATCAGCCAGTCGGGTGCGGTCCAAATGAACATCACCGTCCGAGCGATGCGCGAACTGCTGATTCCAGTGCCTCCGCGTGCTGAGCAGGAGCGCCTTGCCAGCATGCTTGAGGCGGCCGACGCCGCGTACACCGCAGCCGTCCATTCCGCTGAGCGCCGGCGCCGGCTCGCAGGCGATGTGGTCATGCACGCCATGGCCGGACCAGATCACTAATCGAGAGAACGACAATGGCGACCAAGACCATCGAGATCATCACACGGGACGAACTCAACCAACGACTCTGGGCCGCGGCCGACATCCTCCGAGGCGCTATCGATGCCGCGGACTTCAAGAACCACATCCTCAGCCTCATGGTGCTCAAGCGGCTCAGCGACCGCTTCAACGAGAGCCGCGATGCCATCATCGATACCTGGATGCGCGCTGGCAAAGCACGCGGCGAGGCCGAGGACATCGCCAACGATCCCGACGAGTACACCCGAGGCAGCTACTTCATCCCCGCGGGCGCCCGTTGGGGCGATCTGATGAAGGTCGGCGAGAACCGGGCCGAGGCGATCGACAAGGCAATCGATGCCATCGAGAATCAGAACGCCCAGTACCTCGAAGGCGTGCTGGGCGGCGTTACCTTCAACGACGAGCGCCGCTTCGGCGATCCAAAGACGATGGATGCCGTGATGCAGCGGCTCCTCACGCACTTCAGCCGCATCCCGCTCGGCAACCGCAACCTCGCCGAGCCCGACATCCTGGGCAACGCGTACGAGTACCTCATCGAGCGCTTCGCCGAGGGATCCGGCAAGAAGGGTGGTGAATTCTACACCCCGCGCCAAGTCGTCCGTCTCATCGGCGAGATCCTCCGGCCCGAAGAAGGCATGCGGATCCACGACCCGACCTGTGGCTCGGGCGGCATGCTCATCGAGTGCGGCCGTCATGTCACCGACCGCGGCGGCAACGCCCGAAACCTGACCCTCACCGGGCAGGAGAAGAACTACGGAACCTGGGCGCTGTGCAAGCTCAACATGCTCCTGCACGACTACCCCGACGCCGACATCCGTGCGGGCGACACTATCCGCACGCCCAAGTTCGAGTCCGCCGGCGTGCTCGATGTCTTCGACCGCGTGATCGCGAATCCGCCGTTCTCCCTTAAGGAGTGGCACGGCATCACGCCCGAAGAGGGCAAGAAGACCGTCGACTCCAAGACTGTCCAGGAGCAATGGGGAAGCGATTCCTTCCATCGTTTCAAGCGCGGCGTGCCGCCGGCGACCAAGGGCGACATGGCCTTCCTCCTCCACATGGTCGAGGTCACCAACTCCACGGGCCGAATTGGCGTCGTCATGCCCCATGGCGTCCTGTTCCGCGGCGGCGCCGAGGCCAAGATCCGCAAGGCCCTGATCGAGGAAGACCTGTTCGAGGCCGTCATCGGGCTGCCCGCCCAGCTCTTCTTCGGCACCGGCATCCCCGCGTCGATCATCATCCTCAACAAGGCCAAGCCCGCCGAGCGCAAGGGCAAGGTGCTTTTCATCGATGCCTCGTCCGATGGGCTTGGCCTTGTTGAGGATGATGATCGACGCGGGGATGCCGGTGCCGAAGAAGAGCTGGGCGGGCAGCCCGATGACGGCC
>JBCBNT010000082.1:0-13651 GCA_039821685.1 Planctomycetota bacterium
CAGTTCCACTCGCACCACAGGCTGAGGCTCACGCTGGCGCTGCTCGCGGGCGTCAGCCTCGCGGCCGCCATCGGATTCTTCGAAGAACATAGCCACGAGATCCCGACGCAAGACCCCCACGCGGGGCACGACCACGCCTCCGGCAACCCCGCGGGGCTTGACTTGCAGCGTTTCGGCCCGACAATCTACACATGAGCTTCTCCTGCCTGACAAGGCTTCCGAGCCGTCTTCTGCTCGCCGTGTCCCTGCCGGCCGGCCTTTCATCGCATCTCCATCATCATCTCTGAGCCGGTCATCCGGTATCACCCGCTGAGCGAACATCCTTTGCGTGGGGTGATCCCGTCGTGTCTTTGGGCAAGCCGCGATCGGCTTGCCGCGCAGCACGTTCCTTCACCAGTTTGATCCTGAAGCCGAGCACAAACGTTCTACCCCCCTCGGAGACTGTCTTTCATGGCAACGACGACCGCGACCACAAGCACACCAGGCACAGTCACTTCGCTCGGCACCGTGCCCCTGCGCTTCGGCTTGCCGAAAGGTCGGATGCAAGAGGGTGTGCTGAGCCTGCTCGATGATGCCGGCATCGACGTCAGCGGGATCTCCCGGGGCTACCGGCCGGTTGTGTCGTTCGAGGGGATGCAGACAAAGGTCCTGAAACCCCAGAACATCATCGAGATGCTGCACAGCGGCTCGCGCGACCTGGGCTTCGCGGGTGCCGATTGGGTCGAAGAACTCGGCTATGCCTCGGGCGGGCCCGATGGGGAGGGGCTCGTTGAGCTGCTCGACACGGGATTAGATCCCGTCAGGCTCGTGATCGCTGCGCCGCGCAGCTCTGTCAACGATGGCGAGCTGGTGCTGCCTGAAGGCAGGCCGCTGCGAGTCGCAGCCGAGATGCCGACGCTCGCGAAGCGATGGATCGCGTCGAGGGGCCTCGACGCTCGTGTCGTGCGGACGTACGGCGCAACGGAGGCCTTCCCGCCGGAAGACGCGGACTGCATCCTCGACGTTGCTGCCACGGGCGAGACGCTTCGGGCCAACGGGCTGGAGGTCATCGACGTGGTCACGACATCGTCCACGATGCTCTACGCGAGCCGCGGCGCATTCGACGAGCCCGTGAAGCGGGCGGCGATGGAGCGTCTGGTTCTGCTGCTCTCCAGCGTGCTCGAGGCGAGGACACGGGTCATGATCGACCTGAACGTCGATGCGTCCGGGCTCGAAGGCGTGCTCGCCACGCTTCCCGCGATGCATGAACCGACGCTCGCCGAGCTGCGTGGCGGCAGCGGCTTCGCCGTACGGGCGGCGGTGCTGCATGCGGACGTTTCGGTGCTCGTCCCGACCCTGAAGTCCCACGGCGCACGGGACATCGTGGTCTCCCGCCCGATGCAGATCGTGAGATGACTCAGGCCGGCCCCGTGCCAACCCGGTACGTCCCACCGTCTCGAAGCGGCAAAGCTGCGCTGCGCCTCGATATGAACGAGTGCTCTTCCCCCGCGGTGCCGCTTGACCCCGGTGTGCTGGCCGCTGCGCCGAGCAGGTATCCCTCCGCGGGCTCGCTCGAGCAGAGACTCGCGGACGAGCACGGCGTGTCACCCGAGCGCGTGTTGGTAACCGCGGGCGCCGACGAAGCCATCGATCGGCTGTGCCGGGTCTGCCTGACCAAAGGAACGCACGCGATCGTCGCCACGCCCACCTTCGAGATGATCCCTCGCTATATCGCGATGGCGGGGGCAGACACGCTCGGGATTCCGTGGGGCCACGGCGAGCCTTTCCCGACACGGAGCTTTCTCGACGCGGTCACCCCCGCGACAGCCATGGCGGCGTTGGTGACGCCGAACAATCCGACGGGCGTCTCGATCGATCGTGCCACGGTGCAGTCGATCGCGTCATCGGTTGATGTCCCGCTGCTGCTCGACCTCGCGTATGTCGAGTTTGAGGACGATGACCGGACGGATACCGCGCTTGAGACCCCGGGCGTCGTCGCAACGAGAACCTTCAGCAAGGCGTGGGGCCTCGCGTCGCTCCGCGTTGGGTACGCGATCGGCGATGCCGGACTGATCGAGAGGATGCGATCGGCCGGGGGCCCCTTCAGCGTGGCCGGGCCCAGCATCGCAGCCGTCGGTTCGGCGCTCGACGCGAAACGAGCCCCGCTGCACGAACGCACCGCCTTCATCAAGCAGACGCGGCTCACACTGGAGGCCCGCCTGGCGTCGTTTGGTCTTCGGGTCACCCGCAGCGCGGCGAATTTCGTATTCGCCTGGGGCACGCCGGCGGCTCGGCTCGCGTCGTTCCTCGCGACCCGCGGGATCGTCGTTCGCACCTGGCCGGATCGCGATGGACTGGCCGATGCCGTCCGGATCACGGTCCCGGATACCGGGGCATCAGCCGAGCTTCTGTTTGCCGCGATCGACGCGGCTGCACGCGAAGGGATCATGCCAGCATGACAACGAGGCACCAAGACCTGACCCGTGCAACACGGGAGACACGCATCTCGATCGGGATCGATCTCGATACCCCATCGGATCCGGACATCACCACCGGTGTCGGATTCCTCGACCACATGCTGTCCAGCTTCGCGCTGCACGCCCGGCTTGGTCTGAGGCTCAGCTGCGAGGGCGATCTGCACATCGACGACCACCACAGCGCCGAGGATTCGGCGATCGCTCTTGGCTCCGCGATCGATGGAGCGCTCGGCGACCGGGCGGGCATCGAACGGTTCGGCGACTCGCTGGTGCCGATGGATGAGGCGCTCTGCCGCTGCGCTGTCGACCTGTCCGGCAGGCCGCACGCGACGGTCAGTCTCGGCCTGACGCGCGATGCTCTCGGCGGCTTGGCGTGCGAAAACATCGAGCACTTCTTTCAGAGCCTTGCAGTCGCATCGCGGAGCACGCTTCACATCGATGTGCTCCGTGGAAGCAACGATCATCATCGGGCTGAAGCGGCGTTCAAGGCGTTCGCCGTGGCGTTCCGGCGGGCGATCGCGCCCTCGGGCGTGTCGGGCGTTCCGAGCGCGAAGGGCGTGCTGTGACGCGCGTGGCGGTCATCCAGACTGGTGTTGCCAATACCGCATCCGTTATCGCGGCGCTCAAGCGATGCGGAGCGGCTCCCGCACTGACGCGCACGCCCGACACGATCGCAGACGCGGAAGCGGTGGTGCTCCCGGGCGTCGGCGCGTTCGGGGCAGCGATGCGAACGCTCGAAGACTCGGGGCTCGCCGACCCGATCCGCTGGCGGATCTCGGAAGGCCTGCCGACACTCTGCATCTGCCTGGGAATGCAGGTACTGTTCGACGCCAGCGACGAGGCCCCGGGGCTGCCGGGCCTCGGGATCGCAGCGGGCCGTTTCGAGCGTTTTCCGGACGAAGCCGGCTCCGTGCCCCATCTTGGTTGGAATGATATCAGCCCTGACGAAGCCTGCCGGGTGCTGAGCGCAGGCGCCGTGTACTTCGCCAACTCGTACCGCCTCGTCGAGCCGCCGCCGGGTTGGTCGGCCGCGTATTGCGAGTACGGAGGCCGGTTCGTTGCCGCCGTGGAGCGCCAGGGCGTCGTGGCGTGCCAATTCCATCCGGAGCTTTCCGGAACGACCGGCTCACGGATCCTGACGAACTGGCTCGCGATGATCGGAGCGCCCGCATGCTGACGCACCGCGTGATTCCCTGCCTCGACTGCCGCGATGGCCGTGTCGTCAAAGGCGTTCGCTTCCAGAACCTGCGCGACTCGGGCGACCCGGCGGAGCTGGCATCGGCCTACGAGCAGCAAGGTGCCGACGAGCTGGTGCTGCTCGATGTCTCTGCAACGCCCACCGGACGATCGCACCAGGTCGATACCGTTCGGCGGATCCGAGAAAGGCTCTCGATCGCGCTGACCTGCGGCGGCGGCGTGCGACAAGAATCCGACGCGGAAGCCCTGCTTGAGGCCGGCGCAGACAAGGTCGGCGTGAATTCCGCAGCGGTTGACTCCCCGGAGCTGTTGTCGCGATTGGCAGCCCGCTTTGGCTCGCAGTGCGTGGTCATCGCGATCGACGCCGCGACGAGAGGCACCGGCGATGGGTGGGAGGTCGTCGTGCACAGCGGGAAGCGTCGGACTGGTATCGACGCGATGGAATGGGCAGCGCAGGCGGTCGGGCTCGGCGCAGGCGAGATCCTGCTCACGAGCTGGGATCGCGACGGCACCCGGTCGGGGTACGACCTCGAACTGCTGCGCGGCATCCGTGAGCGGGTGCGTGTACCGATCATCGCCTCCGGCGGGGCGGATACCGCGGAGCACATGGCGGACGCCATCGCTGCCGGAGCGGATGCCGTGCTCGCCGCATCGATCTTTCACGAACACCAGGCCACGGTCGACGAGGTGAAGCGGCGACTCGCGTCTCTCGGCGTGCCGACCAGAACAGGAGCCGCCTGATGCTCGTCGCATCGATCGATCTGATGGACGGCAAAGCGGTGCAGCTCGTCGGAGGAGAGCGGCTCGAGATCGATGCGGGAGACCCGTTCCCGATCGCGGAGCGGTTCGCTCGGACCGGCGAGATCGCCGTGATCGACCTCGACGCCGCGCTCGGGCAGGGGTCGAACAGCGAAACGATCGAAGCACTCTGCAACCGCTATCCGTGCCGCGTGGGCGGGGGTATCCGGTCCGCCGAGGACGCGATCGGGTGGCTCGACCGTGGCGCCCGCAGGGTCATCCTGGGCAGCGCGGCCAGGCCCGACGTCCTCGGACAGATCCCCCGTGAACGCGTGATCGCTGCACTCGATGCCCGCAACGGCGAAGTCGTCGTTGACGGCTGGCAGACCGGAACCGGGGCGGAGATTTTCGATCGTCTCGAAGAACTCAAGCCGTATGTGAGCGGCTTCCTCGTGACGACAGTCGAGCGCGAGGGGCGCATGGTCGGTGCTGACCTCGCGCTCGCGGAAAGGCTCGCGGCCGCGGCGGGCTCGGCCCGCGTCACGCTTGCCGGAGGCGTGACAACCGCGGACGAGATCGGGGCGCTCGACAGGCTCGGGGTCGATGCCCAGGTCGGCATGGCGATCTACTCCGGCCGGCTCGACCTGTCCGACGCGTTCCTCGGCCCGGTCGTTTCCGACCGTCCGGACGGGCTGATCCCGACCGTCGTGGCCGACACCTCTGGGATCGCGCTCGGGCTCGTCTACTCGTCGCGCGAGAGCGTGCGGCAGTCCATCGATACCGGGAGGGGCGTGTATTTCTCCCGCAGCCGCGGAGAGCTGTGGGAGAAGGGCGCTACATCCGGGGCGACGCAGCGACTTCTCCGGATTGACTCGGACTGCGACCGAGACGCGCTCCGGTTCACCGTCGAGCAGCAGGGCACAGGGTTCTGCCACCTCGGCACCACGACTTGCTTCGGGCCCGCGACCGGTCTTCGGGCCCTCGCCTCAGCCATCGCAAGTCGGATCGCCGAGGCGCCCAAAGGGTCGTACACCGATCGGCTGATGAACGACCCGTCGCTGCTTGCCAGCAAGCTGCTCGAAGAGGCGCAGGAGCTTGTCGACGCCTCGGAGCCGGACCATGCCAACGCGGAGGCGGCCGATGTGCTGTATTTCGCACTCGTCGCGCTCGCAGCACGGAACGGGAACCTCGCTGACGTCGAGCGCGAGCTTGATCGTCGGGCGCTCAAGGTCACCCGCAGGCCAGGCAACGCGAAGACGACAACCGACGCCAACTGAGAACAGGCGCCAACTGAGACCAGGCGCCGGCTGAGGAAAGAGAGAGGCGATGCTGAAGCGACTGAACAGATCAGACATCGGTCAGGCTTCACCACCAGCCGTCGACCCGGCTGCGGCGGCAGTCGCGGCAGAGATCATCGCGGACGTCGCCGCGCAGGGCGAGGCATCGCTGCGTGCTCGTGCCTTTTCGCTCGGGGACATCGAGAGCCCCGATGCGAGGATCACGGTGAGCCGAGACGATTGCGACGAGGCCTTGGCGTCGCTCGATGAGGAAAGCTCTCAAGCGCTGCGGCGGGCCGCGGAGGGGATCGAACGGTTTGCAACGGCGCAGCGGTCGAGCGTGCAGCCATGCGAGGTGCCGGTTCCCGGCGGCGTCGCGCGGCAGCACATCGCGGCGATCGATGCCGCGGGGTGCTACGCACCGGGCGGGCGATACCCGCTCCCGTCATCGGTCCTGATGACCGCGGTGACGGCGCGGGTCGCGGGCTGCCGCCATGTCGTGGTCGCGAGCCCGCGACCGAGCAAGGCCACGCTCGCGGCGGCCTCGATCGCGGGAGCCGATACCGTGCTGTGCGTGGGCGGTGCGCAGGCGATCGCTGCGATGGTCCAGGGCATCCCGGGCGTGTGCCCGGCGTGCCAAGCGATCGCCGGGCCCGGCAACCGGTACGTGACCGCCGCGAAGCAGCTTGTCTCCGGTCGCGTTCGGATCGACATGCTCGCTGGACCGAGCGAGCTGCTGGTCATCGCCGATGAGTCGGGCGACCCGGCAGTCATCGCCGCCGACCTGCTCGCCCAGTGTGAGCACGACGCAGACGCCCGGGGCATCCTCGTGACAATCAGCGATGATCTCGCGCACGCTGTCGATACCGAGCTCGAGCGACAGCTGGAAACGCTCCCGACCGCGGACACGGCACGCGAAGCGCTGACGAACGGGTTTGCCTGCGTCGTCGAGTCGATCGATGAGGCTGCTGCGATCAGCAACGAGATCGCTCCGGAGCACCTCGAGGTCCATGTCGCAGATACCGATGCTGCGGTGGATCTGCTGACCGACTACGGCGCCCTCTTCATCGGCCACGCGGCCGCGGAGGTCTTCGGCGATTACGGCGCGGGTCCGAACCACACCCTCCCGACCGGCGGCACGGCGCGATCATTCGGAGGTCTCAGCGTATTCGACTTCTTGCGGATCCGGACCAGCTTGCAGATCAACGATCGGGGCGCCGCGAGACGGCTCGCCCAGGACGCCGCACGCCTCGCCCGGATCGAAGGGCTTGAGGCGCACGCCCGCAGCGCAGAATGCAGGCTTTGATCCCATGGCTTCCCATGGCTCTGATCGGGCTCATCAATTCCGGCGTCTGGGCACGGCATACGGCGCGAGCTCGGCAGGCAGTTTCTTGAGCCCCCGCCGGCGCGCCTTGCACACCGCGTAGTGCAGCGAGTCGTGGACCCGTTCGCGGACGCGATCGGTGATTGAAATCTCCCATGCCTCCATCTGCTGCAGGCTGTACATCCAGGCGTGGTACTCTTCGAGGCAGCGGGGCGTGTAGGTGTGAAAGCCGATCGCGTGGTGCCCGACCTCGTGAAGGAAGATCGCCGCCGACATCGGGCCGCGGGGCCTTGGCGATTCGATGAGCCGGCTCAGGCTGCCATCGGTGTACCGCACCTCCCACGCGACGCCGCTGGATGACGATCTCCACTTCCGAACCCTGATCTTGTACCGGCTCAGCATGGCCCGCGTCATGAGCGGGTAGAGCTCCGCCCGTGGCACCCGCGAGGCCCGGTCTCGCACGGGTTGTGGTGCGTCGGGCTGATTGGGTACATCGACGCCCGTCGGCTCGGCCGCTGGCTCCGCCCGTTGAGGCCTGCGCGACCAGCCCGGGATCAGATCCCAGAGCAGACGCACGCCGGCGTGTGTGCCGTCGTCGCTCATGACTGGTTCTTCGGAAGGAGCATGCTGCCGCTTTCGATGCCACGCCCGCGGGCGAACGCCTCCCATGCCATCGGACGCTTGCCCGCCGGCTGCACCTCGATCAGGCGGATAGCACCCTCGCCGCACATCACGAGACCGGCCTCGGCATCGACGATCGTTCCCGGCCGGGCCTCGGGCAGAGAGCCCGTCACGGGTCCCGCTCTGAGCAGCTTCAGACCTTCGCCTCCGAGAGCCGCTCCGACGCCGGGCCACGGGCTGAGGCCGTTGACCAGGCAACGCACCCGTTCGCACGTCTCGGAAAGATCGAGCGCTGCTGCAGCGCGAGAGAGCTTCGGCGCGAGCGTCACCCTCGACTCGTCTTGCACCTCAGGCGCGAGCGTGCCCGAGGCGTGGCGGGTCAGGACTTCCTGTACGACCGGCGGGCCGTCTGCTGCGAGCAGGTCGTGGAGCTCCCCGGTTGTATGCGTCGGCTCGATCGGCCTGCGCGACCGGCCGAGAACAGCGCCGGCGTCCATGCGATCCGCGAGCGTGATCACGCTGTTGCCGGTTTCCTTCTCTCCCGCGAGCACGGCGTGATGGATCGGGGCCGCGCCACGCCACCTCGGCAGCGGGCTCGCGTGGAGGTTGATCGCGAAAACGTCCTCGAGCAAATCCTGACCAAGCTTTTGGCCGTAGGCGATCACGACCCACGCGTCGGCGTCGAGCGCCCGGAGCTGCTCACGCGGACCCGGTGCGTTGATGCTTTCGGGCTTGAGCAGCGGAGGCTTCGCATCGGCTCCGAGTGCCGCGATGGCATCCGACACCGGGGTGGGTGTCAGCTTTCCACCACGGCCCGCGGGACGGTCGGGCTGCGTGACCACAGCCGCGACCTCATGCTCTGCGAGCAGTGTTGTCAGCGTCGGCACACCGAACGCGCCTGATCCGAGAAACACAATCCTCACAACCCCCGCTCCAGCTCGCGGAGGCGTCGCCTGACCTTCAGCCGTCCCATCTGGCTCATGCGATCGATGATCAGGATCCCGTCGAGATGGTCGAGCTCGTGCTGCCAGCATCGGGCGAGCAGCCCGTCGGCTCTGGCCTCAAAGGGCTCGCCGTCGATATCGAGCGCACGGAGCGTCACGACCTCGGGCCGGACGACGTCACCTCGGAGCCCGGGCAGGCTCAGGCAGCCTTCTTCGAATGCCGACCGCTCATCGCCCGGATCAACGATCTCGGGGTTGATGCACACCATCGGCCCGGCCGCGCTCATGCCGCTGCTTTGATCCGAAGGCTCAGCATCGTCGGTGGGCACGTGGCAGACAAATATTCGCAGGCCGATCCCGACCTGGGGCGCAGCGAGGCCGATCCCGTCTGACTCAACCATAACCTCGATCATCCGCTGAGCGAGGGATCGGATGTCGTCGGTCACCTCGTCCACCGGTGCGGCGCGTCGGCGAAGCACCGGGTCCGGATACAGAGTCAGTTGAAGCATGCTCGCGTCCATACGGGTCGAATTGTAGCGGGGGGACGAGCCTTCCAAGGACGCCGCGGGGGCGTCCCCACGCTATCATCGTCGCGGCTGAGGCACATGGGTACGCCACGGCCGCGGCGAGCCTTGGAGACGAGCGTGGCGTTGATCGGCAAGGGCAAGAAAGGCGAGACACAGGCAAGCGGCAGCGGCGACGACGCGTCGGCCGCCGCCGGGCAGCCCGACCCCGCAAAGGCAAAGAAGTTCTTTGAGCATGCCCGGACGACCCAGTCCACCGGCAACTACGACTACGCCATGCAGCTCTGGCTCCGCGGCATGGGTTTCAGCCCGCACGACATGGAGGCCCTCGAAGCGTTCTGCTCCGCGACGATGTCGTACAAGGCGGCCAACGGCAAAAAGGGACCCAGCAAAGAAACGGTCAAAGCCGCGTCCGGCAAGGGACCCGTCGCAAAGTACCTCTCGGCGGTCCTGGCGTGGGCAGTCAAGCCCGCGGATGCTGGCAACGCGGTGCGGGCTGCGGAGTCGGCATCGGCTGCCGAGCTCCCGGAGCCGGCGTATTGGCTCGGCGAGCGCGCGATGCATGCCCTGCAGGCCGATGCGAAGCCCAAGAAGGATCATGCCGTCAAGCTCATGAAGGCGATGCAGTCGCTCGGCGCATTCGACTTGGCAACACGGGCCGGCGAGTTCGCTGTCAAGCTCGATCAGGGCGACGGCAAGCTTGCCCAGGAAGTCCGCAACATGTCCGCCGAAGCCACGCTCAGCTCGGGAGGCTTCGAGGACCGCGGTCAGGGCGGGTTTCGGAAGAATATCCGCAACGCCGACAAGCAGCGAGAGCTTGCCGATGAGGACAGCATCTCAAAGTCGGCGGACACGATCGAACGGCTGCTCGACCGCGCAAAGGCAGACTTCGAGAGCCGCCCCGACGACATCCCGGCGGCCAAGACCTTCATCAAACGGCTGCTCGAACGCGGCCGGCCCGAAGACGAGAAGCTCGCGTACAGCGTTGCGATGAAAGCATTTAAGAAGCACGAGCAGTTCTCCTTCCGTCAGCAGGCCGGCGATATCCAGATGCGCGTCGCGCGGCGACGCCTGGTCGATCTGCGAGACCGCAGCAAAGCCGGCGACAGCGGGGCGGCGGAGAAGCTCGCGGAGTTCGAGCCAAAGTTCAGGGCCCTCGAGATGCAGGAGTTCTCGCTCCGCGTCGAGGCGTTCCCGACGGAAACCGGTCCGAAGTACGAGCTCGGCAGGCGATACTTCGAGGCACGCGAGTTTCAGAAAGCGATCCCGCTGCTGCAGAAATGCCAGTCCGACGGCAAGTACAAAACCAAGGCTCTCGCGATGCTCGGTGAGAGCTTCGGCGAGATCGGCATGATCGACCCCTCGATCGATACGCTTCGGCAGGCTCTCGCGAGCCACTCAGACGACCGAGACGAGACCGGCATGCTGCTTCGATACACGCTCATGGAGCAGCTCACGCGCAAGGCGGAGGCCGAGTCCGACTCGGAGGCCGCCGCCGAAGCAGAGAAGCTCGCGAGCGGGATCGCCACCCAGCGGTTTGATTACCGGGATATCCAAGACCGGTACGACACCGCAAAGAAGCTTGTGAAGAGGCTGCGGGACTCATGAACCCCCCGGCCCCGAGCGCGACGGCGATCATCCCCGCCAGGCTCGGGTCGGAACGCTTCCCCCGCAAGGTCCTCGCCGATGCAACGGGGCTGCCGCTGATCGTGCATGTGTGCCAGGCAGCGTCGAAAGCGCGGCGCGTCGAGCGGGTCGTCGTCGCCGCCGGCGAGCAAGAAATCGTCGACGCAGTGCACTCGCACGGCTTTGAGGCACTCCTGACCGACCCCGACCACCCAAACGGGACGAGCCGGGTCGCAGAAGCCGCGGGTGCGCTCGGCCTGACGAGCGATTCGATCGTTGTCAACGTGCAGGGCGACGAGCCCGAGATCGAGGCCGCGGTCATCGACGCGGCGATCAACGCTCTCTCAACGTCCGACGCTCCGGTCTCGACCGTTGCATCGCCCTTTGCCGCAGATGCCGATGAGGCCGATCCGAATGTGGTGAAGGCGGTGCTGGACAGCAACGGGGACGCCCTGCTTTTCAGCCGCGCGCCGATCCCGCACGACCGGGACGGGCGCGGTGTCTCGCGGCTTCGGCATGTCGGCATCTATGCCTATAGGCGGTGGTTCCTCGATCGCGTCGGCACGCTCGAACCGACACCACTGGAAACCGCGGAGCGGCTCGAGCAGCTCCGTTTTCTTGAGCACGGCTTCCGCATCGCCGTCGCGGTCGAGACTGCAAGCGGGGTAGGCATCGACACGCCTGAGCAGTACCAAGCATTCGCCGAGCGGTGCGCCGCCCTCGGCGCCGTCAAGCACGGGGAGCACGCACCGTGATACACTCCGACATGCCCGATCCGCGGCCCAAGCCCAGGCCTGAGACCCGTCGGGACCACGCGCCCGACGTCAGGGTCGTCGCCTCCGAGCCGCCGGCACCATCACGAGGCTCGGCCGGCGAGCACGCCGGAACCGGCCCCACGCTCGCCTCCACTGCGCAGGCGAGCGTCGAGACAGAGTTCTACTCGCCGATGCCCGACGGCTACGTCAAGGGCCGCACGAAGTTTGTCGTTGTCATCGGCACCGTCATGTCGGGTCTGGGCAAGGGCATCTTTGCGTCCAGCGTCGCCAAGGTGATGAAAGACAAGGGCCTGAGCGTCGCGCCGATCAAGCTCGAGGGATACCTGAACGTCGACGCCGGCACGCTCAACCCGTACCGCCACGGAGAAGTCTTCGTGCTCGAAGACGGCACCGAGTGCGACATGGATCTCGGGACCTATGAGCGCGTGCTCGATCAGAGCATGACCGGGCAGAACTACATCACGAGCGGCCAGATCTTCAGCGACGTGCTGGCACGTGAGCGGCGGGGCAGCTACTTGGGCCGCGATGTCCAGATGATCCCTCACGTGACGGGCGAGGTGAAACGCAAGCTCCGTGAGCTCGCGGTCACGGGGGGCGAAGACGGCAAGCCGGCCGACGTCGTATTCGTCGAAGTCGGCGGCACGGCGGGTGACTACGAGAACGGCTTTTACATCGAGGCGCTCCGCGAGCTCGCATTCGAAGAGGGTGAGGGATCGACCTGCTTCGTCGCCCTGACCTACGTCATCGAGCCCAAGACGCTCGGCGAGCAGAAGTCGAAGGCGGCGCAGCTCGGCATCAAGCGTCTTATGGAGGCCGGCATCCAGCCGCACATCATCGCCTGCCGCGCCGGCAACTACGTGCAGGACGCCGCCCGGCAGAAAATCGCGATGTTCTCGAACGTCGCGCTCAACCGGGTCTTCAGCATGCACGACCGCCCCAGCATCTACACGATCCCCGAAGAGCTGCGGGCGGAGGGCCTCGACCGCGAGATCCTCTCGATTCTCGATCTGCACGACTTGGTCGACGCATCCCGCGAAGACCACGCCCGGGAACGCTGGCGGTCGTTCCTCATCGGCTTGAAATCAACGGCCAAGCACCCGCTCTCGATCGGCGTGCTCGGCAAGTACACCGAGCTCCGCGATGCCTACGCATCGATCGACAAGGCCCTCGAGCACTGCTCGGCGCACCAGCCGGCCGATATCGAGCAGCACTGGCTCGACACCACAGAGATCGCGAGTGCGGCCGACGCGGCCCGCATGCTCGAAGGGCTCGATGGTGTGATCGTGCCGGGCGGCTTCGGCACCCGTGGCGTCGAGGGCAAGATCGAGGCGGTCCGGTACTGCCGGGAACACCACACGCCTTACCTCGGCATCTGCCTCGGTTTCCAGGTCGCGGTCATCGAGTTTGCCCGGCACGTGCTGGGCCTCGGACACGCCGCGAGCACGGAGTTCGGAGGCGAAGGCCCCTTCGTCATCAGCGAGCTCCCGGAGCAGAAGCAGATCGAAGGGCTCGGCGGCACCATGCGGCTCGGCGCGCAGGCCGTCGACCTCTCGCACGGGAGCCTCGCGGCGATGCTCTACGGGGGTCAGAGCGTCAGCGAACGCTTCCGCCACCGCTACGAGGTCGAGCCGAACATGATCGACACCCTCGAATCATCCGGTCTGATCTTCAGCGGCCGCCATCCCGATCATCCGATCATGCAGATCCTGGAATTGCCCGCGACACGCGAAGCGGGGGACGACCGGGCGACGCACCCATTCTTCTTCGGCGCGCAGTTCCATCCCGAGCTCACAAGCCGGCCGCTCAGGCCGCAGCCGGCATTCATGGGGCTGATCGCGGCCGCGATCGCCCGCCGTCATGGGCACGCCGCGGTCAGCCAACCGGAGCGGTGGCTCCGCACGTCTGCGGCGGATCAGCCCGCTTAGGGCGTTCACGGTTCGCTTGGCGCTCCCCGAGAGCTCGCCTCGAGCCTGAGCCTGCGGGCCGAGTCGAGCAGGATGAGGGCCGAGAGCTTGTCGGGCCTGCCGGCGCCCCCGACGACGCAGTTATGCAGCAGCGTTTCGGCGTAGAGCGAAGCGTCCGCGTCGCCGTCCCGCTCGGCGAGCACGCAGAACACGTGGACCGCCCAGGGGAGATTCGTCGCGTTGTCGGGCTGGATCTCTCGGATG
>JBCBNT010000083.1:0-13558 GCA_039821685.1 Planctomycetota bacterium
GGATCCAGGCGGTGAAGTCGGCAGGAGTGACGAATCCATCGCCGTTGGTGTCGGCGGTCAGTTTCTGAGTATTGAAGTTGAGGATCCAGGCGGTGAAGTCGGCGGGCGAAACCAAGCCATCACCGTTCTGGTCAGCGCAGAGGCGTGAGGGGGCGGCGTCGGCGGTCCAGAAACCACCACGAAGCTCAAGCGTGCTGCTTGCAAGCGTTTCGCCGGCATCGGGCTGGCCGATCGTGCCACGAAGCGTGTAGTTGGCAGACGACAGCGTTCCGCCGCCATTGTCGATGGTCGAGTTGGTGATCTCGAAGGGCTGGGCGGCTGCGGTGCTCGCGGTGAGCGTGGCGACGGTGATCAGTAAACGGTACATAGGTGGAAGCTCCTCTGACGCCGCCGAGATTCGCGGTGTGGACGTTGGTCTCTGTCTCTCAACGAGAACCCGCGGCCTGAGCCCCCACGGCACAGAAGAAAAAGTAACGAATCGAGCCACGACGCCTGAAATACGAACCAGTGGGCTAGAAATGTAGATTTTTTCACCAGCGATGGGGGCTGAGCGTTGCGGATCTCGTTTGGAGGTGTGGACCAACGCGTTCGCCCGAGCGTCGGCCGTGTGCGGCGGGAGCAGGCGGACTCACTCGAAAGGAGAGAAATGCAGCTTCCGATCACAGCCAAGCGCCTGCTCGCCGCGGTCGGCATCGCCGCCGCATGCATGACCGGCACAGCCACCGCCCAGTCCGCCTTCACCTACCAGGGCGTGCTCGAAGAGGGCGGCAGCCCGGTCACGGGCCTCGAGAACATCCGCTTCCGCCTGTTCGACGCCCCGACGGGCGGCTCGCTCTTCGGAGAAACGACCCAGAACGTTGACGTTGAGGATGGTGTGTTCTCCGCCGAGATCAACTTTGGCCCGCTCAACACGATCGATCCCAACTCGGCGTGGCTTGAGGTCGCGGTCAATACCGGTCCGGGAACGTTTGAGACGCTCGGGCGGCAGCGAATCACCTCGGCCCCGTTTTCCACGAATACCCGCGGCATGAACGTCCAGCCATCGGGGCAGGTTTCGTTCAAAACCAACTCGCCTTCGAACGGTACGATGTTCGTTGAGAACACGAGCGCTACGGGATTCGCCGGCACCTACTTCGTCGGGCCGGGCGGCGGTCTCGACGGCTACGTCGGGGTCACAAGCGGAGGTCCGGGCACGTGGATCGGCGGTGACGGCATGCAGATCGGCTCGGTGACCGGGCAGGATGTCATCGTGACAACGGGTGCCGCCGAGCGTATGCGTGTCTTGGCGAGCGGCAACGTCGGCATCGGCACGACTTCACCCGAGGAGGCGCTTCAGGTCGGTAGCTTTCTCACCAACGAAGACCAGTTCATCCAGGTCAGCACCAACGGTGGGAACAACTTCCGCTCCGGCATTCGGTTGAGCCACTTCGCCAGCGACAACGGCTTTGAGATCTTCAGCGACGAACGTGGGAGCAGCCCTCGGGGCCTGCACTTTACCGACCTGACCGGTGCGATCACCACGACACCGATGTTCATCCAGGCCGATTCGGGCAACGTCGGTATCGGCAACACGAACCCGAACTTCCCGATGACCATCGAGTCAGATCCGGCCGGAAACACGATCGGGCTGAGGTCAAACACTGGCGGTAGCGACTGGCACATGGACTTCACCGGCGACGGTCTGAGCTTCGTCGAGACCGGTGTGGCATCGCAGGTCACGCTCCGGGACGGCGGACGCATGGATGTTCCCGGCCGCGCCCGTTTCGGCACCCAGTTCGGCGCCATCTCGGCGACGACGCAGATCTTCGGTCGCAACAGCGAGACCTTCGCGATGGTCGTCGGAGATCCCAGCGGCATCTTCCGATTCTCCGTCAACAACAACGGCGATGTCGCCACGCAGTGCGGCGTTATTTGCGCCAGCGACGAGCGGCTCAAGGATGACATCACCAATCTCGAGACGCCGCTCGACAAGATCATGGCCCTCCGGAGCGTGAGCTTCTCCTGGAAGGATGAGACCCTCGCCAAGCGAGGCACGCAACTTGGCTTTGTCGCGCAGGAAGTCCAGCAGGTCTTGCCCGAATTGATCGGTGAGACTCCCGATGGCATGCTCGGCGTTGATTACGCCAGCCTGACCTCGGTGCTGACCGGCGCCGTGCAGGAGCAGCAGGCTGAGATAGAGAGGATGCGGGCTCAGATCGCCGCGATCGAGGCTCAGATGGAGTCCATGCAGACTCAGCGTTCGATGGTCGGCGCGTCGATGGTTTGGCCCGCGCTTCTCGGCGGTGGGGCGCTGGGCGGCCTGGCTTTGGTCCGGCGACGCCAGATGAAGGACGTTGCCAAGAACTGAACCCGATCGAGTTGCTTTGGAAGCTGCAACCGCCGCCACGTCCCTTCGCCGGGGCGTGGCGGTTTTCTTCGAACGTTAATGATTGGCGGCATCCCGAGAACGATCGCGTTCCACCCTGTTACCCCATCGTTCGATCGCGACCATTCGCTCTGCGGCGGAGGATGACGGCCGCCCGGATCGGGCTGCTTCAAGATCTGCTCGCCAAGCACTGGCCTTGTGATCACGAGCGAACGGTCGCTCGGATTCGAGCACGCGGATGACCGACCCGCCCGAGCAGACCAACCGCGTGCCGTCGGGCGTCCAGGCGAGGCTGTAGACGTACTTCCGATTCTCCGGATCGCCGGCGGCCCACCGATCCGAATCGAAACGAGGCACCTCGATGACCGAAAGCCGTTTGTAGTAGCGGGTTTCGTAGATCAGCACCCTGCCCTCGCGCGTGCCGATTGCGAGCCGCGAGCCGTCTGGGCTGTACGCGAAGCCGTACATGCTCTGACCGAGCAGATCGGCAAGCTTGTGGACAATCTCGAGCGTCTCCGAATCACGGATGAAGACCTCATACGGCCCGCACGCAACGAATTGCCTCCCGTCGGGAGACACGGCGACGCCGCCCGCAATATTTGCAGATGATGTGTGCAGAACGGCATCTGATTCGGAATGCGAGTCCAACACTGCAACGCGATTCAGGAAGTACTGAGAGCTGGTTGCTTCGATCACACGATTCCCTGGCAGAGTCGCGGCGTGATGGTACAAGGACCTCGGGGTGTCGCCGAGTTTACGGGACAGAAGTCGGTGGAGCTCCGAACGGTCCTCGGCCTGCGTCCAGTTTTGCGTACCACTGCGAAGATCGAGAGAAAACAGACCGGGTTGGTTCGCGGCCTCATCGAAGCCGCCCAAGAACAGTGTCTTTCCGTCATCGCTGAAGACAAGTGGGGCGTCCTGTGCGTGAGCCTGTGCGCTCGGCGTGCGCCCGGCAACGCGGTCAACGCGATGCAGCATGCGACCGCTGGTCAGGTCCCACAGGATCAGATCACCCATCGGTGCAGCACTGGCGAGAAGGGAGCCATCGGGTGAAATGGCAATCTGGTAGACCCATGTATCGTGGCCTTCGAGCGGAGTGACGGCGCGCAGCCGGGGCTCGATGGGATTGTCGGTGTCGATGATCCACGGCATGTTGTCGCCGGGCGCCATGCCGACGAGCAGCCTACCGCCACGGGCGAATCTGGGAGAGCGAGAGAACGCCTGGGCTCCAATCGGTTCAGGCCAATCTCGGCTCTCGCCATCTGGTGAGTAGAACCTGAGAGTCTCGTTCCCATCGCAGACCACCGCTGCTCCGCCGTTCGGATCTGCTGCGAGATTGACCGCGCTCCCAATGTCATTCATCGATCCGATTGGTTTGAGGTCAGGCACCGTAAAAATGTCAAAGCCGGTGTCGCTCCGGGTGTAGATCATTGATCCGCTGGCGTCCATTGCGACTTCGGGTATGCCGTATGACGCGGGAGCCGCAGCAACAACTTCAAGTGTCCGCCGATCGATGCAAACCAACTCTGCTCCCTTGGAGTCGAACCCCCAGTTCGCAACGACGATGTAGGGTGCTCCCAGAGGCGGCATCGCGATCTCCCACCATGGGCCGGCGTGCGGATCGTCGGGAATATCGTCGCCGAGCCTCAGTGTGTTAAGCCCCGGACTATCGATGAATAGACTGCGGTCGTGCCGGGTGATAGCGGTTGGTATGTCATCGAAAACGATTGACGCAATGGCTGCGTTCCGCTCTGGGTGGATGGCTCGCTTATTGAGGGTGAGTGCCGTGGGCGTGATCTCGCCCGCATCCACGTTGAGCCAGCTCACTGTTCCGTCACGTGTCACGGCAGCGGCAGAGCGGTGCGGCGCGACACTGGAAATGGAAGAACCGATGAGAACTGGTTGCTCGGCATCGATCTCGGTCCACTTGCCGGTAAGGAGATTGTAGAGGAGCGGAACAACCTGCTCGCCCTGTGCGAGAAAGAGCGCCTCGTACTCGCTCACATATGATTGAAATGCGAGTGGCAAGGGCCCATCGTTCAGTGGTAACTTGGGTGGGGGCTCGAGGATCCAAGGCATCGCGAGCGATTGATATTTCCACTCCCACCCGCGAGATGCCGGATTGATCGCGTGCAGTTGTCGTGTCGCTTCCCATGTGTCGCCTCGACTGGCGAGCGCAGCCCCGCCGGCGATGATGCCGCGAATCGCGTCGAGTTCGTTCTGCAATGCGAGCTCTCGCTCGGCTTCTGCTTCGAGCTTGGCCTCTCGCTGCCCCACACCGAGGACCGTTGCCACAGTGGCACCGATCGCAAGCGTGAGCATCGTCGCTGCACAACCTCCGACAAGCGCCTTGTTCCGCTTCGCAAACATTGTGGCCCGATATCGCCTAGAAGGCGGACGCGCAACGATGGGCCGGTTGTCGAGGATGCGACGCAAATCTGCGGCAAGCTCACCGGCAGTCTGATAGCGACGCCGAGGATCACGCTCAAGGCATTTACCAACGACCGTCTCGATGTCACGGCTGATGCCGTCGCGAACGGTTCGTAGTGGCGGTGGCGATTGCGTATCCAGCAAGCGGACCGCGGCACCGATGGAGAGTCCGTCGAGAGAGTGCGGAGGGACGCCGGCGGTCAGTTCGTACAAGAGGACTCCCAGGGCGTACACGTCCGCCGGCGGACCGACCGAACCGGGCGTGCCGTCCAGCTGTTCGGGCGCCATGTATCCGATGGTGCCGAGGATCTGCCCCTCGTTGGTGATGGTCATCGACCCCATGGTGGCATCGCCGGTGAACCGGGCGATACCGAAATCGAGCACTTTGGGCTGGCCAGACTCCGTAACGAGCACATTCTCGTGCTTGAGGTCGCGATGCACAACTTCGTGCGCATGCGCGTGCGCAACGCCGTCGGCCACGCGGGACACGAGGCCAAGACGCTCGTTGATCGACAGGTTCTCCCCATCGGCAAACATCCGGAGCGGTCGTCCGGAAACGAGCTCCATTGCGAAGTAGGGCCGCCGGGCGCCGCTTACATCTGCAGCACCTGCTTCGTAGATCTGAGCGATGCCGGGGTGTTGGAGCCGTCCTTGCAGTTCGGCCTCGGCGGTAAAGCGTCGCTCGAGTGTCTCGGAATAGCGCAGAACATCCACGAGCTTTATCGCGACCCGCCGTTTGGGTGACGGCTGCTCGCACTCGTACACCACTCCCATTCCACCTCGTCCGATCTCGCGGATCACGCGGTAACCGCCTATTTCTAGCGGGATGTCCAGGTGGCTCGCATCGTGGTGGCGATCGAGTTGCTCATCGTTTCGGCTTCGGTGGGCTTCGATCACACCATCGTCTAGTGGGTCGTCGACCGGTGCCTCGGCGTGCAGCTGCAGAAGATCGCAGACCTCGCGCAGCAGGGCTACGTTACCTGTGCATAGTTTCCGAGCGTACGCCTCACGATCAGGGGGTGCGTGGTCAAGAACCTCGCCCACCACCTCGGCTGCGCGGAGGTAGAAACTGCTGTCTGTCATCTCTTCGCGAGCTCTCGTCGAAGCCAGAGTCTCGCCACCTGCCAGTCTCGTTGGACGGTATTCTCGCTCACACCGAGCAGTTCGGCGATCTCGGGGATTCTGAGCGTTCCGAGGAGGCGGAACTCGACGACGTCGGCGTGTCGCTGATTGAGGCACGAAAGTTGCTCGAGCGCGTCGTGGAATGCGATGAGATCCAACTCGGGCATGTCTGAGGCGACGCTGCTTTCTACGAGCGTGAGCTTGGCGCGTCGGCCGCCGCGCTTGGTTGCGGACTTGGCTCTGGCATGGTCCGCAAGGATTTGGCGCATGACCTTGGCGGCCAGAGCGAGGAAGTGCTGTCGACTATTGATGAGGTCCGTCCGAGCCGAGAGCTTGAGCCAGGCCTCGTTGATCAGAACCGTTGGCTGAAGCGTGTGCGAGACGTGCTGGTCGGCAAACACCGCGCGTGCGAGACCCCGGAGTTCACCATTCAGCTCCTGGAACAAACCGTCGATCGATGCGCTTTGGCTCGCACCATCCACAGACTCCGCTTGAGAGTTTTCGGACTTCAAAGTCGGATCCTATGGGCACAAAACCAAACGCACCGTCATCCTACACGAATCGACACGAACTCTCGGAATCGACCGGGTCATTCGGCACACAATGCAGATTTCTGGACCTGTTGCCGTGTCCCAGCGGGTCCGGAACCGAGAGGAAGCGTTCAATCTGAGTGACTCATATAGAGTCAAGTGGTGTCAGGTGACTTGGAGTGAGAGGCCACAGTCGTCTCACACCGTTTAGGCTCAAGGCGTTGAGACAGACGAAACCGCGTTCCTGGGTGCGTCAGAGAGCACGATTGAGGCGGACTGGCGGTTCGCTAAGGCGTGGCTGAAGCGCGAACTTTCGCGATGATGCAGCAATGATCCCCGTCTTGCACGCCCAGCCGTCTGCATGATTCGACGAGCGGCCAGCCACCGGGTACATCTTGACGCCTGAGACATCGCAGTACAAACGCTCGCGATGGATACGACTTGGGAGCAATCGCTTCTGCTTCTACATCGTCTCATCGCGGGACTTGCAGTACCAGCACGCGTCGCGAGACATCAACACGAAGTGCGCAGAGTTGCGAGTTGTCGATCCATCTGCTAAACCAATAGAATCACAGTGCTTCGCGCCGAAGCGACTGGTGCATTGGTGAGATTTCGGGACGAGAAGGTCGGAGGTTCAAATCCTCTCACCCCGATTTCCCTAAGTCTCGCTGAACGCCGGATTTGGCGTACCCGACCCGAGTGAGTTCGGAGCGGCTCGAAGCCTGTGAAACTGGTCGTCCTGCCAGTCTCGATGCAGGCCTCGTCTTGGCGAATCTGTCGAGAAACAACCGCGTCCCCAAGTACGGGCTCCACAAGGCCTCCGGGCAGGCCTGAGTGCTGTTCGGCAGATGAGAAGTCTGCCTCGGGAGCTCTGAAATTCTTGCAATATGCGAGACGTCCGACTGGCTTGTCGCCGAGTACCTCGCCGCGGGATGCGACTCGAGGATGATGCCGAGCATTTCAGGCGAAGATCGCGTTCGCGTCGCCGAGGTGGTGGACTTGTTCGCTTCGCACGTTGATCTGTGCTGTTTCAAAGACGATGAGCCGACCCGGCTGATCGCGAACGCCAGGATCGCGTGCCGCCGCCTTGTGGGTCTTCGAAGGTAAGACCGCGGTGTTCCGTCTACTCGGCGACTGATGCGGCTGCGGCCTCGGCGCGACTGAGCAGGTCACTCGCCATACGCACGAAGCGGTGGTCCTCGGGAAAGTGCTCCGACAACAAGCCCAGTGCGACACGCAGGTCTTCAGCCGCGGACCCGGCACTCTTGGATGCAAGCCGCGTGCGGCCTCGCTCGATCAGGAACACACCGTGGTACGCGTGGCCTTCCGGCAGAGACTCATCGGCCAGAGTGATGAGTGACTCGGCCAGTTGGGTGGCCTCTCCGATCGCCCCGATCTTGACAAGCTGTCCGATGAGGTTCCGCATCGCAACCAGTGTCTCTGTGTGGGACGAGCCGAGTGAATCGGAGCGGCCCTCATAGGCGAGCCGGTAGTAGCGGACGGCTCTCTCGTGATCGCCGTCCGCTGCGGCTGCCATGCCGATCGTGTTGGCCGCAGAGAGTGTGCGAGGGTGCGTGGGTCCGCGGGTGCGTACGAGCACACCGTGGGCCCGCTCGGCGAGGTCTGCTGCTTCCTTGTGCTCGCCAGTCGTCGCGAGCATGCCTGCAAGGTTGACGAGGGAAACGACCGTGTCCGGGTGCTCGGCGCCGTAGGCGTTGCGTCGGATGTCGTAGAGCTGCCGGTTCTGCGCGATGGCCTCATCGTGCCGACCTCTGCGGTGTAGGAGCGTTGCGAGGCTGCCGCGGGCTGTGAGTGTGTGAGGGTGCTGTGATCCGAGCTTCCGTGTCAGGCCCTCAGCTGCTGCACGGACCTCGTTTTCGGCAGCCTCGGCGTTGTCGAGGCTGTAAAGCGTGCGGCCGAGTTGGTGTCGGGCGAGGTAGACGCTGGGGTGATCGTCGCCCAGCAACTGTCTCCGGCGCTCCACGGTATCGCGGATGATCGGTTCGGCCTCCTCAAGCCTTCCCGCGCTTGTCAGCACGTTCGACAGCATGGTCAGCGCACGCAGCTGGGACTCGCTGTCCTCATCGCCAGCCCGATCCCAGCGGTCGGCGACCGATCGATACATGATTGCCGCGGCGTCGTACTCACCACGTCGCCGGTGCATGGTGGCGAGGACCTCGTCGGCGCGGAGCGTCACCTCGCTCAGTTCTCCGTGCGCGTCGGCAGCGATCGATCGGACTTCTGTGATGATCTGGTTCGCCCGCTCCGTATCTCCGATGCCGGCAGTGAGCACGGCGAGCCACGTCCGTGAGTTGAGCAAACCTTCGGCCTGTGGATCGCCGTGGCTCTCGCGGAGTGCAATGCCTCGCGCTTGAATCGGCAGGCCAACCTCGTGCAGTCCCAGGTCCGCGGCGCTCTCGGCGAGATTGTCAAGCACCGCCGCGAGCGTCAGCGGATCATCGCTGAACTCGGTCTCCGCGGCCTCGACGGCGTCGGTCAGCAGCGTCCCGGCGATGCCCCGTCGGGCCACCTCCGTAAAGTCCGCGCCGGCGACGGCGGGATCGAGGTCGTCGAACGCGTCGGGCGGCAGGACATCCAGCAGCCCCTGGCGAACCGAGAGGCCGAGGCTGGCGATGTCGGTGGAGCCGAGCCTTGCGGACTGGAACTCCGCGAGGCGTTCAAGACGCCGTTCCTGCTCGGATTCCCTGTCGAGGGCGGCTTGGAGTTCGTTCCCGCGATGCAGCGCCCAGATCAGGCCGGCCGACGTGCCGACGAGCCCAAGCAGCACGGCCGCGGCGATTGCGGTGCCGTACGCCACGAGCGAGCGGTTCCGCTTGGCGAACTGCCGGGCCAGATACAGGCGAGTGGGCGGACGGACGCTGACGGGTGCACCCGTGATGAACCGTTCGATATCGTCTACGAGGTCCTTTGCGGTCTCGTAGCGATCGTCCGGGTCCTTCTCGAGCGCATGCAGCACGATGCAATCGAATTCGGCACTCGCACCGATCGCTGACATCGAACTCGGGCTCTTGGGCGGATGGGTCTGGATCATCTCCTGGACCTGGTCGAGCGGGAGGCCTGCGAAGCTCCGCCCCCCGATCGGTACGTGTCCCGTGAGCAGTTCGAAGAGCACGACGCCGAGTGCGTACACGTCGGACCGCGCATCGACATCGGGGTTGCCGAAGCGGGCTTGCTCGGGGCTCATGTAGTCGAGCGTGCCGACGAGCTGTGTGTTGAGGGTGTGCCGCTGCTCGGCGATCGGCGAGTCTGCGCCGAGCGCCTTGGCGACGCCGAAGTCGATGATCTTGGGTACAGCCTTGCCGTCCTCGACCGAGACAAGGATGTTCGAAGGCTTGAGGTCTCTGTGAAGGATGCCCCGTGTGTGGGCGTGCTGCACGCCGCGGCAGACCTGCACAAAGAGCCGGAGTCGATCAAGGAAGTCAAGCTGATGTTGGTCGCAGAAGGTGGTGATCGGGGGGCCGTCGACGAGCTCCATCGAGAACCATGACGGGCCGTACGGCTCGGCGCCGGCGTCGAACACGGTCGCGATGTTTCGGTGCTGGAGGCGGGCGAGGGCCTGTCGTTCGGCATCAAAGCGTCCGAGCACGGCCGCCGTGTCGAACCCGGGGCGCACGACCTTGAGGGCCACATCGCGTCGGATCGGGCGGTGCTGCGACGCCCGGTAGACGCAGGCCATGCCGCCGCGTCCGAGCATCGAATCGATCGCGTACGGGCCGATGTTCTCCGGCAGCTCTACGGGCGCGGCCGCCCGCCACGGTGCGTCCACGAGCGGCTCGAACAGCGCGTGATCGGTGTCGTCGCTGGCCATGAGCAGCTCCGCGAGTGCCTGGCGCAGCCCGGTGTCCCGCCCGACCTCCTGATCGAGCAGTGCCTCCCGCTCCGACGGGCCGAGTGGTTCGAGCCGCCCGAACAGCTCCTTGAGACGAGCATTGCCGGTGGGGGCGTCATTCACCGCGACGACTCCGGCTGACCGCCGCGCCCGGCCATGGTCTTGGCGAGCCACGCCTTGGCGAACTTCCAATCGCGTTGGACGGTCCGATCCGTGACACCCAGCACATCGGCGATCTCTGACTCGGGCAGTCCCAGGAATACGCGGAGCGAGATCACTTGCGCCGCTCGTGGATCTTCAATGGCAAACGCTTCGAGCGCCTCGTTCATCGCGAGTACCTCGGCCGGATCGCGATCGAACACCGCGGCGTCGGAGTGGAGCGGCTCGCGTGAGCGATCTCCGCCGCGCTTTGCGGTGGCCTTGGCTCGGGCCCGATCGACGATGATCGATCGCATGGCCGTCCCCGCTGCGTTGATGAAGTGCCGGCGGTTCTCCCACGTTCGGCCCTCGACGTTGACGAGCTTGAGATAGGCCTCGTGGACCAGATCGGTGGGACGCAGGGTCTGACCCGGGCTGAGGCCGGCGAGACGGGCCCCTGCGATACCGCGGAGTTCGTCGTAAACCACCGACAGCAGCCGATCGACGGCTTGCCGATCGCCACCGACGGCGGCTTCGAGTATCTCGGTGACGGGCTCGCTCATCGTTGCAGCCTGATCCAGGGTGCGCGGCTCTGCAAGCGTCATGATATGGACCTCTGTGTAGATTGTCCCGCCCTTGATCTGCCCCGCTTTTTGACACATTCGTGTCGGGTCTCGGTCTGGGCGCACGTAGTCCCGGTTGAGACGCGTTCAGCCGGTTTGACAGGTAGCGCGCACTGGAGGTTTTCGCTGACAACGATTCTGGTCATCTATGTGTCGGACCACGGGAGTACTCGCCGCGCCGCAGAAGCCGTGGCCGAGGGCGCCGAGCGGGTGCCCGGCACTGGGGTCAGGACGCGGGCCGCATCCTCCGTCAATCGCGACGACCTGCTCGGCGCGGACGCTCTTGCTCTCGGGTCTCCCGTTCACATGGGCAGCGTGCACTGGCAGATGAAGCGTTTCATCGATGAGACGCTCTCGGGGCTCTGGACCCAGGACCTGCTGGAGGGGCGTGTCGGCGGTGTCTTCACAACCGGGGGTGGGTTCGGAACCGCGGGCGGCGGGTGCGAACTCGCCATGCTCTCGATGCTCGCGGTCCTGGCCGAGCTCGGGATGGTGCTCGTCCCGCTTCCGAAGACGGCAGACGGCTTCAGGTGCGGCGGGCTGCATTGGGGCCCGTACGCACGCTGCAGCAGCGATGAGCTGATGCCCGTTCTTCCCGCCGCCGAATCGATCACGCTGTTCAAGTCTCACGGAGCACACATCGCCCGCGTTGCGTCTCTGTTGTCCTCTCGTCCCGACCGACTGTCGGTCGGCGGTGGGTAAACCCGGCCGCTTGAAGGCCATCTCAGGAGATCTGTCATGACATCCCGCAATTCTCGCTCAACCGTCATTCTGGCTGGCGCACTTCTGGCTGGCGCTGGATGCGTCACCGCCTTGAGCACGCCGCATGCGACGGCGAGCACCACCGCTGCCACGCTCACGGCCGGTCAGCCGGGGGATGACCCGACATGGGCGCCCGGCGGCACGCGCGATCGGTGGACACCCGACAACACGGTGTTCGCGTTCATCGACCATCAGACCGGGCTCATGAACCTCGTCGCCGACACGCCCACGGTCGAGTACAAGAACTACGTCGTCGGCCTTGCCAAGCTCGCGAAGATCCACGACATCCCATCGGTCATCACGACGAGCGACGAGAACGGCCCGAACGGCCCCAAGATGCCCGAGGTGCTTGAGCTGCTGCCCGATGCGCCGCTGATCTCGCGTCCCGGCCAGATCAATGCATGGAGCAACGAGGAATTTGTCCGCGCAATCGAGGAGACCGGGCGGACCAAGATTGTGATGTCGGGAATCACCACCGACGTCTGCGTCGCGTTCGCGGCCCTGTCGGCGCTTGATGCGGGGTACGAGGTCTACGTCGTCAGTGATGCCTCGGGAAGCATGACCGAGCAGACGCAGATGACCTCGCTCATGCGGATGCAGGACGCCGGGGCCGTCATCGGGACGTGGTTCGCGCTCTCGTGCGAGATGCTCTGGGACTGGCGGAACCCGACAGGCGCCGCCTCGGCCCAGCTCTTCATCGAGCACTTCCCGGCGTACGCGGAAATCTTCCACAGCCACGCCCACGCGCAGCAGGCGGCTCGCTCGTCAAGCGGGCAGTGATCCCAAGGACCGCCAGGACAGAGCGCGCGAGCGGTTCCTGGCTCCAGACTCAACGGAGAAAACGATGAATGGACAGAGAATCCGACCGCGGCTCGTTGCAGTCACGGCGGTCGTCACGATCATGGGGCTGGGGGCCACGCTGCACGCCGACCCGAGTGCACGGGCATCGGAGAGCAAGCAACGCGTGGATTCAGCGGAGCCGTCGCTCTCGCTGCTCACGCCGAGCAACTCGACGCTGCTGCTCATCGACTACCAGCCGCAGATGATCTTCGGCGTGCATTCGCACGATCGCCAGATGATCCGCAACAACGTTGAGGCGCTCGCCAAGTCGGCACAGGCGTTCGATGTGCCGACCATCCTCACCACGGTCGCGGCAGACTCATTCTCGGGTCCAAAGATCCCGGAGATCACTCGTGTGTTTCCGAACCACGAGCTGTTCGATCGAACGAGCATGAACACGTGGGACGACAAGCGGGTCGTCTCTTCGATCGAGCGAGCCGGCAGGCCGAAGCTCATCATCGGTGCCCTCTGGACCGAGGTCTGCCTCACGATGCCAGCGCTGGAGGCGATCGCAGACGGCTATCAGGTCTACATCGTCACCGACGCGTCCGGCGGAACGAGCAAGGAAGCTCACGATATGGCCGTCGAACGCATGGTGCAGGCGGGGGCGATCCCCGTCACATGGCAGCAGGTCATGCTCGAATGGCAGCGTGACTGGGCCGACACTAGCACCTACGAGGCAGTGACCAGCATCGCGCGCGAGCACTCGGGCGCATATGGCGTGGGCATCGACTACGCCTATGGGATGTTCGGCGCCACCGAGGCTGACAACTCGGGTGACGAATAGGTGACAAAGGACTGATCGCGACTCCGAATCACACGGGCCGGGGTGATAGCCCCGGTGCCGTGCTTTCTTCACGAAGGATCCAAGCTATGACGAATCAGACTTCACGACGCA
>JBCBNT010000084.1:0-13442 GCA_039821685.1 Planctomycetota bacterium
CTGCGGGCTGTTGGGGGCGCACATCTGGTGCACCATCATGTAGACGAGCTCGTCGTAGAACGCCTCGGCGTCGGCGCGGGTGTCGAAGTAGCCGTGGGTCTCGCCCCAGTGGCGCCAGCAGCCGGCGAGGCGGTGGATGACCTGGCGGGCGGAGCGCTCCGGGCCGAACTCGACCTTGCCGTCCTTGTCGGTCTTGACGCCCGAGGGGATCTGCTGGCCGTTCTTCTTCTTGGTGGCGGTCGAGCAGGCGGCGTCCCAGCCGCCGTCGACGAGGGCGTAGGGCTGCTCCATCTGCGGCACGCCCGCCTTGCGGAAGTACTTGCTGACCATGATGTCGGTCGCGAGCTGCGACCAACTCGCCGGCACCTCGGCGTCGTTCATCTCGAAGACGATCGACCCGTCGGGGTTCGAGATCTTGCTGGCCCGCTTCGACCACTCAGCGGTGGCGAAGACGTCCTGGCCCTGCGTTGTGAACTTCCGTGTAATTTTCACTGCTTCATTTCCTCGTCACTGAGCGGTGCACCATCAACAACAAATGCAAGGGATACCGAACACAGGTGATGCCAAAAGCTGACAGCCTCAACAATTGCAAAGACGCAGAGTGCTACCGCTGCAACAACACATGCGAGCGATGCCTCGATAAACCAACCACCACCGATCAAGCCGGACGACTGAGTCGCGAACAGGTAAATCGCAGAGAAGATCATGCAAAGCGTTGCGATCTTCAGGGCGAGCAAGGCCTGCTCGATTGGTTTAAGAGAAACCAAACCAGACTCACTGAGAGCACGAGCAAATACTCTTCCGCGTTGCTTGTCTGTCAAGTCTGACAAGTCACGGACAGCGCTGAATCGCTCAATTGCTTTCGCAATCATCTGCGAAGATTCGGATCGGGTGTAGGCGAGCAAGAGCGAGTGCGCCAGCTCAACGATTTTCGCATTGAAGCTGAGAAAACCCGCCACCAACCCACCGATGGCACCAAATGCAAACAAAGCTGCCTTTACGATGACATCAAGCAGAATCTGCAGCAGATAGGCGGCACCCAACACGCCAAGCCCGACCAATATCCCATTTGGAAGTGACGACAGACTCTGCAGTTGGCTTTCCGACAGCAGAGGCACAGTCAAGAACAGTGCAACCGCAGCCGGTACCTGAACCACCAACACTGATTTGATAGCATCAGCGCTCATTGATCAGTCGACCCTCGGGAGCGTCAGCCCCGCCTGATCCTGGTACTTCCCGCCCTTGTCCGCGTAGCTGATCGCACACACCTCCTCGGCCTTGAGGAAGATCAACTGGGCGACGCCCTCGTTGGCGTAGACGCGGGCGGGCAGGGGTGTGGTGTTGCTGATCTCGAGCGTGACCTTGCCGCGCCACTCGGGCTCCAGGGGCGTGACGTTTACAATGAGTCCGCAGCGGGCGTAGGTGCTCTTGCCGACGCAGATGACCAGCACGTCGCGGGGGACGGCGATCTCTTCGACGGTCTCGCAGAGGGCGAAGCTGTTGGGCGGGATGATGACGTAGCGGGATTCGTTGCCGTGGGCGTCGATGTCCACGCCGCCGAAGCCGGGGGTGGAAACATCGACGTCGACCATCATGTCGTCGCTGAAGCGCTTGGGGTCGACCACGGCGACCTCGCCCGATTTGGTCGCGGGCGTGAAAATCTTGAAGTGCGGACCGACGCGAACGTCGTAGCCGTAGCTAGAGACGCCGAAGGAGATCTTGCCCGGGCGCTTCTGCGACGCCTCGAACGGCTTGATCTCGACCATCGATTCGATCTGTGTGTCTGAAAGGACACCCATAACTCACCCGCCTCCGGACGCTTGCAACGTGCCACCGTGTGCGTCCTGGTTGTGCCCGCGGCTCCGCCGCCGAACCTGTTGTGCCAGCGGCTCCGCCGCCGGTTTGCCTCCACCATCCATCCAGTGCGCCGACCCGCAGTTCGTGGACCCAGTTCCTCTGCGACGCTCCGAACCCTCCTGTCGGGGCTGGCGGGCCATTCCTTGGCCCAGCCGGGTCTCGCAGACCACCCCGACGCCTCCATGCACTTCGGCCGCCTCCGTCGTGCGCGGCCGATCCATCGCCCCGAAGCCCATCCGGCCTATCCGCCGAACGAGCAGGGCGCGAGAGACATGACACCGTGACCAAGGAAACCTCTCGCCTCTGCCGAGAGTTGGTGCATCCCTGACGGCTCCCCTGTTTGGGTCAGGGGGAACCATGTCGCTCACTCTTTCAACCCGACGCTGCCTCGATCCTCCGAACGAGACCCGCGGACGACCCGCTTGTGTCGGGCTTCGACTGTACCACTATCCATCGTATCGTGGCGACCTGAAGGGCACAAAATCTGGCGTCGACGTGTCGGTTGGATGGCCCGAGACTCTGCAAGCTGTTCGAGGGCAAGAGGTTCCGGCCATTGAAATTTTTCTGAACGTCGCAACACCATATCTAGACACAAGATCTGTCGATCTGGAAGATCCATACCACAGGATGTGGTCCAGCGGTGACCGAACAGTGGATGACCTGTCGCTTAGCCGATTCTACCGACAATCGAGGCCGTGTGATAGGTATTTGTATGATTTTTATTCATCGCACGATTGGTGTGTCGTCTTTGAGTCTGTCGGCCGCTGTCGGCTATCCGACGGAGAGGCGTCAAACCGGTCGGATCGGTGGCTCGTATCATGCCGTGCGCGGTGCAGTGGAAGAAGCCCGCACGCGCGATCAGTGAGAACGAGGAGCACGCATGACCCCGTTGGCGCAGGCGGCCCGTGCCGCGATTTTGATCGGGATGCTGACGGCTGCGGGGCTGATCTCGGTCGGCTGCGGCCCGCCGAGGCGGACGACCCAGGTGGACGTGCCCACGGCGAGCCGGGGTTCATCGGTGCTGCGGGGCACGATCGGGCGCGAAGCGGTCCTCCGCAATGCGGACCCGGTGATCGTGTCGGGATACGGGCTCGTGGTAGGCCTCGCGGGCACCGGCGCTCGGGACGTGCCGGCGAACGTCGCGGCGACCATGGAGCGCGAGATCGAGACGCTCGCGGGCGGGCTCGGGGGCGTCGACTTCCAGGGCACGGCCTTCGAAGGGCTCTCGCCCCGGCAGATCATGCGTGATCCGTCGACGGCGGTGGTGCTCGTGGTCGGCGCGGTGTCGCCGGGCGGGCCCGAGGGGCTGCGGTTTGATGTGCAGGTGCGGGCGCTCAGCGGGTCGAGCGCGACCTCGCTCGAGGGCGGCCGGCTCTGGACGACCCGGCTGCAGATCGGGCGTCCGGTGACGCTCGGTGGGCCGCAGACCGAGATCATCGCCGAGGCCCGAGGCGAGATCTTCATCAATCCGTTCGCGACGCCGGGCAGTTCGTCGGTCGAAGGGCGGGTTGGCCGGGTGCTGGGGGGCGGTCTGCTGACGGACCCGAGGCCTCTGGAGCTCGTGCTGGAGAACCCGCTGCACTCGCGGGCGATGGGGATCGAGCGGGCGATCAATCAGCGGTTCCCCGACGGGCCGGCCGGCCCTGGCACGGTGGCGTATGGGCGGAACGATCAGATCGTGCAGGTG
Source organism: Planctomycetota bacterium (assembly GCA_039821685.1). Lineage (GTDB taxonomy): Bacteria > Planctomycetota > Phycisphaerae > Phycisphaerales > UBA1924 > JANQQZ01. The sequence continues at coordinate 3,545 of JBCBNT010000084.1, forward strand.
TACACCCCCACCGCTTTTCAGCAGCGTTTCGACGAGTTTGTGCGCACTCTGCTCGCAACGCCGATCGATCAGTCGGCGCCCGAGGCGCTCGCGCGGCGTTACCGGCAGGCGATGGTGAACCAGCCCGAGCTGGCGGCCGACATCGGCTGGGCGCTGCGTGCGATCGGTGAGCCATCGCTCTCGCACATGCGTGACTTGTACGACTTCCCAGAGATCGCGCCGCGCATGGCGGCGTTGACGGTCGGTGCGCACCTGAACGACACCCGGGCGGCCGACTTCTTGGAGCGGGTCGCGCTCGAGGGGAGCGCGGCGGAGCAGCTGGCGGCGATCGAGCTGCTGGGCGCGGTCGACGGGCGGCCGTCATCGGATGATGTGCTACGCGACCTCGCAGGGTTCGGCGAGACGCTGACGGTGCGGTCGATGGCGGCGGATGCGTTGATGCGGCGGGCGGAGCGGTGGCGGCTCGCGCAGCTGGCCGCTGCGGAGCGGCAGCGGGCGGTCGGTCGGCGGCCGGCGACCGAGACGCAGCTCCGGCTCGCGGCTGCGCGCCGGATCCCGCGGGGCAACCCGCAGGGCGTCGAGCGCGTGGATGTTGCCGGGCGGTTTGCGATCGATCGGCTTCCCTTCGGTGAGCCGCTGGTGTTTGTCACGCTGCAGGGGGTGCCGCGGATCGTGCTGTTCGGCGAGCGGGCCGAGCTGACGCGTCCGATGACGGTGGCGGCGTGGGACAACCGTCTGCTGATGCGATCTGACGGGCCGCGCGATGAGGTGCTCCTGCGGTACGAGGACGACCGGACCGGGCGGGTGATCCAGCGGCCGGTGGGCCACGAGCTGCTCGACGTGGTGCTGTTCCTCGCTCGGGGGGCGGGCGTCTCCGACTTCGGCGAGGGCCTGGGGTTCACGTATGCCCAGGTCGTGGGCGCTCTGGCGGCGATCGAGGAAAGCTCGGCGACTCGGGCCGCGTTCGCCACGCAAGAGGATCGTTTCCAGGCGATGCTCGCGCTGGCGAGCGATCGCAACGTTGCCGATCGGCCGGCGCTGCTCGATGACGAGGGCGTGCGGGTGGATCTTGGGAGCATCGAGCCGCTGGATCCGAGTGAGCGGGCCGCTCCGAAAGCCGAGGGCGGCTTTGTTGTGCCGATCGAGCGGGATGAAGACGACGAGGGCTGAGCGGTTGCGGGCGCGTCGTTTGGCGGCCCGTTCCCGTTCGATCCGGTCCGAGAACGGGCGTGAAAGCCCGGCTGAAACAAGCGTGTTGGGCTCCGATCCGCCGATAGCACCGCATGGAGAGGCCGGGGTCGGTAGACTCGGCCTCACGCCCGGCGGCTCGGCGGCAGGACGCCCGACGGCTGCGGGGAGACGGAACTGTTCGGACCACACCGGCCCGCGGCACGGAGGCGCCTCGACCGATGCGACTTAGCACTCTCATCTTGCACGGCTTCAAGTCGTTCGCAGACCGCACCGTCTTCACGTTCGATGATGACATCACGGGCGTTGTCGGGCCCAACGGCTGCGGCAAGTCGAACGTCGTCGACTCCATCAAGTGGGTGCTGGGCGAGCGGTCGAGCAAGAGCCTGCGCGGCAAAGAGATGATCGACGTGATCTTCGCCGGCTCGGCGGGCCGATCACCCGCGGGCATGGCGGCGGTGACGCTGGGCTTCGACAATCCGGTGATCGATCCCGACGCGGAGCTGATCGAGCTCGACACGGCCGACCCGCTCGAGCTGGACGATCACGAGGACGCGGGCGAGGACGCCGAGGCCAAGCGGGAGGCCCGGCGGAGCGGGCGGCGCAAGCGGGCGCTGCCGATCGACGCCGACGAGGTGATGGTCGAGCGCCGGCTCTACCGCGACGGCACGAGCCAGTATCTGATCAACGACAAGCGCGTGCGGCTGCGGGACATCCGCGAGCTGTTCATGGATACGGGCATCGGTGCGGATGCCTACTCGATCATCGAGCAGGGCAAGGTCGATGCGATGCTGCTGGCGTCGCCGCAAGAACGCCGGACGATCTTTGAAGAAGCGGCGGGCATCGCGCGGTACAAGCAGCGGCGGATCGAGGCGACCCGCAAGCTCGACCGGACCGAGGTCAACCTGACCAAGGCCCGCGAGCAGCTGGATTCGACCGAGCGTCGGCTTCGGATCGTCAAGGGCCAGGCCGCGAAGGCGAGGCGGTTTACGGAGCTGGACAGCGAGCTGAAGGCCATCCGCATGGCGCTCGCGTTTGATTTGTATCACGATCTGCGCGAGCGTCTCGACGGGCTGACGAGCGAGCTGAGCGAGCTGGCATCGCGGCGGGAGGCGGCGGTCGCCGGAGTGGACGATCTGGAGCGGGAGAAGCAGGACGCGGACATCCGCCGGCAGGAGCTGGGCGAGCGTCTGCGTCGGCTGGATTCGGATCGCCAGTCGGCTGCGCACGAGGCTGAGCAGGCGGGCCAGCGCGCGGCGATGACGGCGAGGTCGGTGTCTGAGGCCGAGCAGGCGCTTGAGCGCGATGAGCGGTCGGCGCGGGAGCTGAGCGATCGGCTTGCCGAGCTCGAGCAGCTTGAGGCGGAGCAGCGTTCGGCGGTGGCCGAGCACGAGTCGCGGCTCGCGTCGGCCGAGGCCGAGACGGAGCGCGCGGCAGATGCGAGGGCAGCGGTGCTGGAGCAGGCGGCCGAAGCGAAGGCGACGCTGAGCGAGAGGCAGGCGTCGGCCGCGGGCGTGGAGCGGGAGCGATCGGCGGTGCTCGCGACGATCGAGGCGGACCGCCGCCGCGCCGAGCAGCTCACCGAGACGCTCGCGTCGCTCGACCGGAAGCGGTCGGAGGCGTCGGCGGAGCTGGCCCGGATCGAGGGCGAGCTGGCGGAGGCCTCAGATGAGGCCGACGGGCACGAAGCGGCGGTGTCGGGTCTGACGGCCGAGCTGTCGGGGCTCGACGATGAGGCGGGCCGGCTTGCGAGCGGGCGGGGCGAGCTGGCCGAGCACGTGACCGACCTTGAGCAGCAGCGTGTGCGGCTCGATTCTCGGAAGCAGACGCTCGAGGAGATGGCCGCGTCTCGGACGGGGTTCGGCGAGGCGGTCCGGCGCGTGCTGGATCGTCGCGACGCGGGCGAGGCGTTCGGCGGCGTGATCGGCGCGCTGGCGGACCTGATCGATGCGGACCGGGCCTCGGCGGGCGCGGTCGAGGCGGCGCTGGGCTCGACGCTGCAGTCGCTGGTGGTGCCGACGTCGGGCGACCTGCCGACCTCGGCGGACTTAGAGACGCTCGAGGGCCGGGTGAGCTTCTTACCGGTGTGCGCGGTGGGCGACTGCGAGGGGTTCTCGCTGGACCGCGATCCGATCGATGCGCTGGTAGCTTCGGGTCGCGTGCGGTCGCTTCGGCCCATGGTCAGGCTTCGGCCGGCCGCGGCGGCGGCGCTCGGCGAGACCGGCGAGCGGATGCTGGACCGGCTGCTCGGGCGGACGTTTGTCGTCGATTCGATGGATGCGGCGGTGATGCTCTCGGCGGGTGTGCTCGGGCGCGGCGCGCGGTTCGTCACGCAGGGCGGCGCGGTGCTTGAGCCCGATGGGCGGGTTGTTGCGGGCCCGGCGAACGGCGAGACGGGCGGCGTCGGTGTGCTGCAGCGTCGCGCCGAGCTCGAGGATCTGACGACGAAGCTGTCATCGGTCGACGGCTCGCTGGCCCGCGTCCGGGCGGAGCTGGCGGGAGTGGACGAGCGGGCGAGCGAGCTGAGCACGCGTCGTTCGGCGACGCGGGCATCGCTGGCCGAGCGCGAGCGGAAGCTCGGGCAGGAGCGGTCGCGGCAGGAGCGGCTCGACGCAGAGCAGCGGCGGGTCCGCGACGGGCTCGATGCGATCGCGGCGGACCGGGAGCAGTCCGCGGCGAAGCTGGACGGCGCCCTCCGGGAGACCGAGGACCGGAAGCGGAAGGCCGAGAGCCTCGACGCGCTGCACCGCGAGCTATCGTCGGCCGCAGCGGCGCTCGACGCCGAGGTCGGGCGGTTGCAGGCGCGTGCCGAGCAGGCGGCGGATCAGGTAGCGGCGGCGAGGGTCGAGGCGGGCACGCGGCGGGAGCAGCTGTCCGGGGCGCGGCGCGAGCAGTCGAGAACGGCGGAGGAAGTGAGCGAGGCGGAGCGTCGTCGTCGCGACGCGCAGGCGCACGCCGAGCGGGCTCGGGGCGCGATCGAGGAGCACCGCGCGTCGATCGCTCAGGCGCAGGCCGAGGCAGAGGCCGCGCGGGAGCGGGCGTCCGCGTTCGCCGAGCAGTCTGAGGCGACCCGGGAGTCGTTCGAGACGGCATCGTCGGACGCGGAAGCGATCGGCGGCCGGCTCGCGGCGGCGCGGGACGAGGCAACGCGCGTCGAGCGCAACTGGCACTCGCTCGAAGTTGCGCGGCGCGAGGTCGAGGTCAAGCGAGAGCACACCGAGGAGCGGACGCTCGAAGACCTCGGGCTCGATCTCGCGGCGGAGTTCGATGAGTACCGCATTGTGATCGCGCCGGGCGACGTAGACCTGCTGCACCGTGAGGACGCGCAGGCGGTCGCGAGCGAGCTGGCGGCCGAGATCAAGAAGCTGGGCAACGTGAACCTCGACGCGATCGAGGAAGAGTCGCAGCTCGCCGGACGGAACGAGGATCTGATCGCACAGGTCGGGGATCTGGACGAGGCGCGCGGCAGGCTGATCGAGCTGATCGAGCGGCTCAACGTCGCGAGCCGAGAACGATTCGAAGAGACGTTCACGACGGTCCGCGAGAACTTCGCGGGGGCGAACGGCATGTTCCGCCGGCTCTTCGGCGGCGGCAAGGCCGAGGTCAGGCTCATGCCGCTGGTCAAGGAGATCGACGGCGAGAAGGTGCAGACCGACGAGGTCGACTGGCTCGAGTCGGGCGTCGAGGTCATCGCCCGCCCGCCGGGCAAGGAGCCCCGCTCGATCAACCAGCTCTCGGGCGGCGAGAAGACGATGACGGCGGTTGCGCTCCTGCTCTCGATCTTCCAGAGCAAGCCCAGCTGCTTCTGCGTGCTCGACGAGGTCGACGCGGCGCTCGACGACGCGAACGTGGAGCGGTACACCAACGTCGTCCGCAGCTTCACGGACCGGTCGCACTTCATCGTGATCACGCACAACAAGCGGACGATGCAGGCTGCCGATCGTCTCTATGGCATCACGATGCAGGAGCGGGGCGTGTCGAAGCGCGTCACGATCAAGGTCGACGAGGTGCTGTCCGACGGGGCGATCTCGAAGTCGGCGGCATCGCGCGACGACGACCCAAGCGGGCCGAGCGGGGGGAGCGGGCCGAGCGGGCCGCCGCTGCGCGATGCGTTGGCATCGATGCGGACCGAGGCAGAGACAGCCGAAACGGAACCAGTGGAGGCCTAGCGTCCGTCGCCGGCCGCCGAGCCTTCATCCGAGGGCGCGTCGTGCGAAGCGGGGGTCTCGACCGGTCCGGCGAACGCATCGATCATCAGACCGATCGCGTCATCGGTTGCGGCGACGGCTCCCGGCGTTGCCGCGTTGCAGGCAACGACCATCGCCAGGTCTCGATCGGGTGCGATCCATGTGGTGGCGTACCAGTAGGTGTTGCTGCCGGCGTGGGTGAGGGCGGGGGCGTCGCCGGCCCATTCGCGTCCGATCGTGAGCCAGCCGAGGGCGTAGCCGTCCTGCTCGGGGTCGCTCGCGATGAAGCGGTAGGTTTCGGGCGTGAGCAGCGCGCCGCCGCCGTCGAGGCCTCGCTCGAAGTCATCGACGAACGCGCCCCAGTCGGTGATCGTCGCGTGAACGCGGCCGGCGGAGTTGAAGATCGGCGGGTTGTCGAGGGCGAGGTTGTCTAGGGCGAGGTCGTCGGCGTTGAGCGCAACGGGGGTGCGGCCGTCCTGCCCGGTATGGCCGAGCGGATGGTCCACCTCACCCGGCGTGCCGGGCGGGCCGAAGCCGGCGCTCGACATGCCGAGCGGTTCGAAGAGGCGTGCCTCGGCGAGGGATTCGTACGCTGTGTCCGCCCACTGCTCGATGACGGAGGCGGCGATGATGTAGCCGTAGTTCGAGTAGTGGAACCTGGTGCCGGGCTCGAAGGGCGGCTGGCTTTCCAGCACGCGTCGAGCGAGTTCGGTGCGCTGCTCGCGGAGCGGCCGGTGTGCCATCTCATCGGTGATGGCCCACGCGGCCTGGAGCTGGGAGGGGTCCAAATCTTCGGCGATCCCGGCGCGGTGGGACAGCAGGTCTTGGACGGTCGCCCTGGCGTAGTCGGCGTGCATGGTTTCGGAAAGGCCGGGCAACGCCTCGCCGAGTGGGGTGTCCCAGGTCAGGTCTGTGGACTCGACGACCACGCCCATCAGGACGGCGGTCATCGCCTTGGAGCACGAGCCGATGTGGTACTTGCTCTCGATCGAGACTGATGCGGGATGCTCCGTGCTGAGCGAGCCGTCGGCGCCGGTGCCGATGAGCGTACCTTCGCGGAAGGCGGCGCACACGAGCGATGGCACGTTGTGCCGCTCGCGGATTGCTCGCAAGCTCTCTGAAAGGTCTTGGGGCTCGGCGTGAGCGATCGCGCTCGACTGGAAGGCGGCGATCACGGTCAGTGTCCGAAGCATGCTTGGGCCTCCCGTCGTGTTCACGCTCCACCGATTTCGTTGCGTGCCATTGTTCTGTTTCGGTGCGGTGGCACAGTGATTTGTGTCAGTGTTCTGGCGGTTCGATCGCTCCGCGGAGCGAGGCGATGCTGCGTGCTTCCTGCGATTCGACCCAGCGGGCGAGGTCGCGGAGCATCCGCACCGGGGCCCTGGGGCCGGCGAACAGCGAGGTGCCGACCGCGACCGCGGACGCTCCCGCGAGCACGAACTCGGCCGCGTCGTCCCAGGCCATCACGCCGCCGAGCCCGACGATCGGGACGCCCGGGATCGCCCGGTGGACGTCGTGTACCAGCTTGACGGCGATCGGGTGCACCGCAGGGCCCGAAAGCCCGCCGGTGGCATTGCTGAGCGTCGGCCGGCGGGTCCGCACGTCGATGCCCATGGCCGGGACGGTGTTGGCGATGGTGAGCGCGTCGGCTCCGGCCTCGACCGCTGCGGTCGCGACCTCGACGATGCCGGGCCTGCCGACCGCGATCGGGCTGAGCTTGACGATGAGCTTTGTCGTTGTGAGTTCTGCTCGGCACGCCCGCACGAGCGATCCGAGCGCGTCGGGATCGACGCCGAACTCCGTGCCGCCGTGCACGTTCGGGCACGACACATTCAGCTCGACCGCTGGAAGGTGGCCGACCGGTTCCATCTTGGAGCAGACGGCGGCGTAGTCCTCGATCGCGTTTCCGGCGACGGAGCCGATGACGGTCGTGGGCACGCGGGCGAGCCTCGGCGCGATCTGATCGATGAAGCGGTCGATGCCCGGGTTGGCCAGCCCGATGGCGTTGAGCATGCCGGCTTTGGTCGGCAGGATGCGCCAGGTCGGGTTGCCGTCGCGGGGCTCGCGGGTGATCGATTTGGTGGTCACGGCCCCGAGGATGGATAGGTCGAACGCGTCTGCGAGTTCATCTGCGTAGCCGGCTGTGCCCGCGGCGAGGATGAGCGGCGACGCCAGCGGCAGGCCGGCCAGGTCGATCGCGAGGCGTGGGTCCGGAGTGGGCATCGCGGCAAAGGCTAGGCGGGCGCGCGATCGCTCCTATCGTCCGCCCACGAACGAAAGGACCCCGCATGGATCTTGAGACCCGTATCGCCCAGTTTGAGAAGATGGCGACCGACGACCCGACGAACGACATGGCGCACTTCTCGCTCGGCGGCGCGTACCAGCAGGCGGGGCGGTTCGACGATGCCGCGGAGTGCTACCTCAGGTGCGTAGAGCTGAACCCGACCATGAGCAAGGCCTATCAGCTCGCCGGGGCGGCACTGATCGCGACGGACCAGACCGATCGCGCCGCGGACGTGCTCCTCCGGGGGTACACGACCGCCGGCGAGCGCGGCGATCTGATGCCGAAAAACGCGATGGGCGACATGCTCGATCAGCTGGGCATCGACAAGCCCGAGGTCGAGAAGAAGCCGACGGGCCCCGCGCCGGACGGCTCGTTCGTCGACCGCCGCACGGGCAAGGCCGGCACCCAGATGCCCCGGCCGCCCTTCAAGGGCCCCATCGGCGAGTGGATCCACGCGAACATCAGCAAGGAATCGTTCGACGAGTGGATCGGCCAGGGGACAAAGGTCATCAACGAGCTGCGGCTCGATCTCTCCCGCGATCAGGACGGCGAGACCTACGACGCGCACATGCGCGAGTTTCTGGGCATCGATGACGCGATGTACGAGCAGCTCACGGGCGAGAAGCCCAAGGCGTCGACCACTTCGCCATGACATCTCTCTTTGGGACTCTCGGTGGATATTCTGGATTATGGTTTTATTGCCGAAATCTCCAAATCACCCTATTTCGGGGATTGCAGCGATCATCGAATTCTTGATACGGTAACAGTCTGTTGAGTTCTGTGCTTCCAGTCAAAGGAATCAAATGAATATTAATCACGCTGTAGCGGTTACTGCACTCATCGCGTTCACCAATGAGGCCGACGGACAACTTGAATACGTATCCGGACAAGGGTCAACCTTTTCAGGCGTTTCACCATCCTGCCCACCGTTCACGCCGCTCTTTTCGTGTGATGCCCCTGCGAACCAGAGCGACACTGGATCATTTAGCATCAATTCCTGCCGAGAGTCTGAGTCAACAAGTCGTTGCGCAGCTACGGACGGCTCTGGCTCAGAAGCGGGCGCCGATGCCTGTCTTAGTCTAAATGGCAATCAATGGGTCGTGAGAGTTAATAGCAGCACTAGGTTTCCTCAAAGCTGTGGCGGAACATCTTCTGCGGAGGCGGGGGCAACCGCAACGTTCGAAGTGCCTTGCCGAGGACGCCTTGTGATTGACGCGGTCGCTTCAGAAGGAAACAGTGATCAATTCGGAGGCTCGCAATTTTGCGATGCTTTCAATTACTTGGCCTTGGTTAGCGCGCAACTCTCTGTTGGCGGCACAACGATTTCGTCGATAACTGGCCCAACCAATAGCCGCGTTTTTGACGGTACGGTATTCGCAAGCGAGTTGGTGACCGTCGACTTATCCACGACCTCCAATTCGGCGATCGGCGGAGATGGAACCCGCTGCCCAGGAAATTTCCTTGAACCAACTACAGGTGGGAGCGTAAGGTTTGAGCTATCGTTCACTGAGGCTTGCCTAGCGGATCAGAATGGAGATGGCGCTGTAACCCCAGCAGACTTTACCGCTTGGGTAAATAACTATAATTCTGGTGACCTTACCGCGGATCAGAACTGCGACGGTGTCATTAGCATAGCCGACTATACGTCTTGGGTAATCAACTACAACGCCGGATGCTGACTTTGGCCTTCAATCTATCGCCATTAAGTATTATCACTTTTTACCATAGAATTTTGCTACAAGTCAAGAAATAATTCTTGCCCAATCATATGCACAAAAATATACTTATTATGGTAACACGAGCACTAAACGGACGAAGCCCCGCCGATAGGGGACGGTAATCTGACATTATAAAATTCGCGTGCTAGTTCTCAGGGGCAGCCGCGGTTGAAGTTCAGGAGCCAGGCGGAGAAGTCGGCGGGCGAGAGCAGGCCGTCGAGATTCTGGTCCGGCGGGCAGTCCGCGGAGCAGCCGTCGAGGATGCCGTCGCCGTCGGCGTCGAGCTCGGGCATGGCGGCGATCTCACAAGAATCGATCCGGCCGTTGCCGTTGCAATCGGTCGCGGTGCGATCGATGAAGAGGTCGACGAGGTCATCGGTGCCGTTGGCGTTGCAGTCGTCGGCGAAGCCGAGTGCATCGAGGGTGCTCGCGAGGGCGACAGCCCCGGCATCGGGCTGCAGCGGCGACGCGTCGAGCCTGGGAGCGCCCGCGGCGATGAACTCGCTGCCGACCGCGACGGC
>JBCBNT010000085.1:0-13305 GCA_039821685.1 Planctomycetota bacterium
CGCACGCCGCGACATCACCCAGATGACCGTCCGCAGCGACACCCCGGCGGACACGCTGATCCTCGACTACCTCCGCAGACGGGGGCTGGTGCGATGAAGCCGCTGCTCTGCGTCATCGCGCTCTCGATGCTCACCGGCTGCGTCTACAACAAGGCCCCGATCCACCTCTACATGCGCGACAACGAGATGCACAGCGCCGTCAACGAATACTTCGCGCCCGATGTGCCCCCGGTCACCGTCTACCGCACCCTCGACATCATGGACATCGACTACCGAACCTTCCCCGCGCTCGACGACGCGAAGGCCATCGGCGAGATCGAGGCCGACATCTGGAAGGCCGGCCCGCGGCTCGTCTGGTCCTGCTGCCCGGGCGTGATGAACTTCCTCTTTGTCGACGACGAGCTCACCAAGATCACATTCCGTCACCCGCTGCCCGACGACACCGGCCTGCTCGCGCCCGCGCAGACCATCGAGCTCGAAGAGCCGCTCGCGATCGGCGAGAGCGGTGGGGGTGACGCCCCATGACCTTCGCCACGCCTCTGCTCGCCGCGATCGCCGCTGCCGTCGCCATCCCGGCGCTGCTGATCCTCTACTTTCTGAAACTGCGCAGGCGTGACGTCGAGGTGTCGTCGACGCTCCTCTGGAAGCAGACGATCGAGGACATGCAGGCCAACGCCCCCTTCCAGCGGCTCCGCAAGAACCTGCTCCTCTTCCTCCAGCTCCTCGCCGTCATCGCGGGCCTCGTCGCCCTTTCCCAGCCCGAGCTCGATGCCACGCCCGTCACCGGCGATCGGCACACCATCATGATCGACCGCTCCGCGTCCATGTCGGCCGCCGACGGCTTCTGGAATGGCGAACCCGTGACGCGTCTCGAGCAGGCCAAGCGCGAGGCGCTCGATTTCATCGATGCACTCGCCGAGCCGACCTGGCTCGACCGCCTGATCGACGGCGACGCCGCGGCGGGCGACCGCGCGACCGTCATCGCCTTCGATGCCGCCGCGGAGATCCGCCAGGTCATGACCGGCAACAAAGCGATGCTCCGCAGCGCGATCGATTCCATCGAGCCCACGGACGCGCCCACCGGAGCCGTGCAGGCCTTCCGCCTCGCCGAAGCCCAGGCCGAGCGACGCACCGGCACGGAAGACGACGGCACCACCTTCGACCTCCCGCCCGTCATCGGGGCGGTCCACCTCTGGACCGACGGCCGCATCGCCGACGCCGCCGAGATCACACCGGGCCCCGACGACGCCGTGATCTACAACCGCGTCGGCAACCCGAGCCCCGCCGACCGGGCCGACAACATCGGCATCACCGGCCTCCGCGTCGAACGCTCCTTCGAAGATCCGCGCGAGCTCGCCGTGTTCGTCGGGCTCGGCTCCACCTCGCCCATGGAGCGCAACGCCGATGTCGAGCTGCGCATCGGAGGTGATATCGTCAGCGTCAGGCCTGCAACGATCGCGCCCGCCACAAAGACATCCCTGGGGACCGGCGGCGTCGTCTTTACCGTCGAACGCGCCGCCGGCGCAACCGCCGAGATCCGCATCCGCCCGACCGATAGCCAGGCCGACCTGCTGCCGGCTGACGACATCGGCTTCGCCGTGATCCCGCCCGCCAAGCGGCTCGCGGTCGCCGTCGTCGCCGATGACGATTTCTTCACCAGCCTCGCTCTCGAGGGCCTGCCGCTCGGGAGCCTCGTCGAGCTCTCGCCGGAGCAGTTCGACGAGCAGCGCACGAGCGGGCAGCTCGGGGCCTACGACGTGATCGTCCTCGACGGCGTCGTGCCCGATGGCCCGCTCGATCCGGGCAGCTACCTCGTGCTCGGTGGCGTGCCCGAAGGGCTCGGGCTCGCCGTGACCGATCGCGTCCCGCTCGACGAGGTCATCGACTGGGACGAGCGGCACCCGGTCATGCGCGACCTCGAGCTCGGAGGCCGCGTCACGATCGCCGACGCGCCGCGTGTTGAAATCGATGCCGCCGCCGGCGTCACGGTGCTCGCCGAAGCCGGTGTCGGCCCGGTCATCATCGACGCCGCCACCGCCGATGCACGCGCGATCGTCGCAGCCTTCGACCCCGATCGATCCTCCTGGCCCTTCGATGTGAGCTACGTGGTCTTCCTCGCAGCCGCGGTCGAAGCGCTCGGTGGCGTCTCGTCCGACGCCGTCGATCTCGTCTCCGCGCAGCCCGGCGGCACCATCGGCACCCGGCTGCCGCCCGGCGCCGCGCGGGTCTCGCTCCGAGCTGACGGCATCCAGCGGACCAGCCTCACACCGGCGCCAGACGGACGCATCGCCTTCGGCCCCGTCGCCCGCGCCGGCCTCTATACCCTCGAGTGGTCGGGCCAAGCCGCCGCCCGAGACGCCGTCGAAGGCGACCGCGTCCGCCGGTCGCTCGCCGTCAACCTGCTCGACCCGAGCGAGACCGACATCCGCCCCGAGCCTTCGCTGACGTTCGCCTCGGGTGGCGTCGCTGCTGCGGAGACCGGCTCCGCCAGCGCACCGCGCAGGCTCTGGCCCTGGCTCCTCGCCGCTGCCCTTGTGATCATCCTTTTCGAGTGGTGGGTGTACAACCGGAAGGTCTACCTGTGACCCGCATACGCGCACGCCTTGCTCTCGCGATCACGTTCGCCATCGCAGCCGCGTGCGCCGCGGGTACTCTTGCAGCCCCGCAGCCTGACGACGCGCCCGCTGAGCCCACCGTGTTCGCCGACTTTGGCCTCGGCGGCATCCCGATCGCGAGCGAGTGGGCCCCGGTCGACATCATCGTCCAGGCGATCGATAACCCCCTCTCCGGCATCATCGAGGTGTCCTACCGCGCCGGCGGCGAGACGATCACCCACGTCGCTCCCTTCGCCGTCGCGCCAAACGCCGTCGCCACCATCCCGCTCGCCGTCCGCCTGCCGTGGTGGACGGACGACGTCACCGTCTCCGCGATCGACCGAGACCGCGGCCGGGTCGCGCAGACGACCTACCGCTCCAGTCCCGGGCCAACGGACGCAAGGCTGCCGGTCATGTCGACGCCCGACACGCTCTGCATCGTCGCCACGCCGAGGCTTTCCGAAGACATCGCGCAGGTCAACATCGCTGCCGAAGAGCCCTCGCCCGGCGATGACCAAGATCAGCCCGCGACCAAGCCGGAGTTCCGATCGGTCCTCGCGGCAGCGGTCCACCCGGGCGACATCCCCGCAAGCCGGCTCGCGCTCGCGGCCGCCGATCTGATCATCATCGACGCGGCCGACCTCGGCGCGGTGCAGCCCCGATCGGTCGACGGCCTCCGCCGGTGGACCGCCGCCGGCGGCCGCTTGGTCATCCTTACTGATCAGCCCGGCAACGAATGGAACTCGTTCCTTGCCGACGCCCCGGCGGCCCGCGACATCCAACTCGGCACCGCCATCGCTATGACCCGGAGCGGCCAGGCGACCGCCGGAAGGACCATCGCGCTCGGCCCGATCGCGCGAGCCGCCGGCTGGATGCCGCAGCTCACCAACGACACCGGCCAAACCGTCGCCGCCACCGGCACCTACGGGCTCGGCATCGTCACGCTGCTCGCCGTGCCCCCGGAAGCGCTCGGCGTGCTCTCCTCGCGCGGGCCGACGCCCGACCTCGCCGCGCTGCTCTCGCTCGCATCAGCAGACGGACCCGGCCCGATCGTTGAGGGCGTCAGGCAGTCCGGAGGCCTCGATCCCCGCTCCGTCTCGCGACGCGGCACCGATTGGATCCTGCTCCGCTCACTCGACGCCGTCGCATCCACCACGCCGCCCGGCGTTGAAGCGTTCATCATCATCGCCGCCGTCCCGATCGCGCTCGCCGTCCTGCTCGGACCGGTCGATTACATCGCGCTCGGCCTGCTCCGCCGACGCCACGCCGCCTGGCTCTCGGCGATGGCGTGGATCATCCTCGTTGGCGCTGCCGCCCTGCTCATCCCGCGGTCGATGCAGACAGGCAAGGCGGACATCGGCAGCATCTCGACGATCGACGCCATCATGCCCAACGCTGCGCTGCCGGCAGACGCACCCGCGAGCGCCGCGGCCGAGCTCCCGCCGCCGCTCGCCGCTTGGTCCGCCGACGCCGCGCTGCTTTTCCACGCGAGCCGCGACGAGTTCACCCTCACGCCCGGACTGCGAGCCTGGCGCCCGCTCAACACCGGCGGCATCGGCGGCGCTCCCGTCGCCGGCACCGTGTTCGCGCACACCCCGGCCGGCCCGGGGCTCACCGCCGCCGCCGCCATCAATCCCGCCCGCATACCGCCGCGCACCTGGTCGCTCGCCACGCTTCGAGCCCAGGGACCCGTCGACCACGGCTTCCGGGCCTCGCTCACCGGCGAACAAGCCGACGGCCCGCTCGTGCTCCGCTTCGACGCATCCCCTTCCGCCGGATCGGAAGCACGCATCCTCGCGGCTCAGGTCAGCGTCGATGGCAAACGTTTCGTCTGGAAGGGCAACCGCTCGGGAGACGCCTACCTCTGCGAGCCCGCAGGCGAAAGCGACCAACCACTGCTCGCCGGCCGAAACGAAGAGATCACCCGCGCCGCCGCGGCGCTGCTCATCGACGAGCCAACGCGCCGCCAGCCCGCCCTCAACGCGCTCGCCCGCGCCGGCTGGGCAAGGCTCGACATCCTCATCGCCGACCCGCCCTCCGCGCCCGCGTTCCAAACGGCTGCCGATACCGAGCGCAGCGCCTTCGCCCTCGTCCGCGCCGCGATACCGACCGCGGCAGCCGACGCAGCACCGACGGAGAACGCACCATGATCCAGCTCGACGGCATCAGCAAGTCCTTCGGTGGCCTCACCGCTGTCAAAGACCTCTCACTCTCGCTTGAAGCCGGGCAGATCTTCGGCTTCATCGGCCCCAACGGCGCCGGCAAGAGCACCACGATGAAGATCCTCGCCTGCCTGCTCAAGCAAGACGCCGGCACCGCGCGCGTCGCCGGCCTCGACACCACAACCGAAGGCAACCAAATCCGCAAGCTCATCGGCTACATGCCCGACTTCCTGGGCGTCTACCACGACCTGACCGTCGATGAGTACCTCCACTTCTTCGCCGCTGCTTACAAGCTCCCGCGAAAGCAGCGCCGCGCAACCGTCGACGGCGTGCTCGAGCTCACCGACCTGACCGACAAACGCACCGCTATGGTCGATAGCCTCAGCCGCGGCATGCAGCAACGCCTCGGCGTCGCGCGGGTGCTCGTCCACGATCCCAAGGTCCTGCTGCTCGATGAGCCCGCCAGCGGCCTCGACCCCCGCGCCCGCATCGAGATGCGCGAGCTCCTCACCGAGCTCGGCCGCATGGGCAAAACCATCATCGTCTCGAGCCACATTCTCAGCGAGCTCGCCGAAATGTCCACCAGCATCGGCATCATCGAGAAGGGCAGGCTCCTCTTCGCCGGATCGATCGACGACGCCTACGCCCGCATCGGCCGGGGCCACCGTATCACTGTTACGGTCGAATCGCCCCAGCCTCCCACGCTCGCCCGCGCCGCCCAGGCAATCGCCGCCGATGAGCGCATCGCCGAAGCCGCTGCCTCGGAAACCGGGCTCGAGATCACGCTCGCTCCCGAGGTCAAAGGCCACCACGCCGCCATCGAGCTCGTCCTCCGCGAGGGCCTCCGCATCGCCGCCTTCACGCCCGAGGCCCCGAAGCTGGAAGACGCGTTCTTCACGCTGACAAACGGTGAGCTGCAATGATGCTGCGTGTCAGAGCCCTGCTCGCGATCCCCGCGCAGCTCGTCGCCAACCCGATCCTCGCGCGAGAGCTCCGCGTCGCCGGCCGCAAACGCGCCACCTACATCAACCGCGCCGGATTCGCCCTCCTGCTCGCCATCGGCACCTTCTTCGTCCTCGCCGTGTCTATCCAAGACCTCGGGTGGGGCTCGCAATCCGTGATCTACCGGGCTCAGCGGCTCGGCGATGTCGTCCAGCAGCTCTCGCTCGGCCTGCTCTGGCTCGGCTTCGCCATGCTCGCATTCATCGGCCCGATCCTGGCCGCCGGCGCGATCTGCGACGAGCGCCGTGCCCGCACGCTCGACACACTCGCCGCCACGCCGATCACCCCGCTCCAGATCGTCACGGGCAAGATCGCCGCCCGCATGCACGAGGCGGCCGTCCTCGCCTGCATCGCCGCCCCCGCGCTCCTCGCCCTCCGCGTCTTCGGCGGCGTCAGCACCGAGACCATCATCGGGTTCTGCGCCGTCGCACTCGCCACCGCGTATCTCGGCGCGTCCCTCGCCGCGTGGTTCTCGTCCTGGCACCGCAACGCCGCCGGCGCAACGGTCTACGCCGCGCTCACACTCACGCTGCTCACCGTCTCGCCGCTCATCTTCGCCGTCTTCGGTCCGCGCAACAATTACTTCGGCCTCGGCAGCCTGGGCCTCTCGAGCCGCGCGCTCAGCGATGTTTTCACCGCTCTGCCCATCGCCTGCCCGCCCGCCGTGCTCGCCCTCCTCACGGCCAACGAGGCAGCGCCGCAAGCCTCGCAGCTCGCCGCAAGGCTCCCCGCCTCGCTCCGCTGGCTCGTCGACCACCCCTGGGTTGTCACAACGCTCTGGCTCTCGATCCAGGCGACCGCGGTCGTCCTCATCGCCGCGTGGTCCGTCAGAAAGCAGCTCGCCAAATCGGGCGATCCGTCCGCCCGCAAGCGATCGGAGAAAGAGCGCGACGCCACAAGGCTCCGCAAGCTCAAAGACTTCCCCGTCTACTGGCGAGAAGCAACCGCGCCCATCTTCCCGCGCGTCTGGCACGCCATCGTGGTCGGCGGCGTCCTCGCCGCCTTCGTCGGCTGGGCCTACAAGCGCGTCGGCATCCAAGACGAATCCCTGCACTTCCTCTTCGGCTTCGCCGGCCTCGCCCTTGTCGCGCTCCTCGCCGCCATCTCGACCACCGGCACCATCGCTGCCGAACGAGAGGCCAGGACCTGGGAGGTCCTGCTCACCGTCCCCATCAGCGCACGCGAGATCATCGCCTCAAAGATCCTCGCCGCCCTCCGCAGGCTCACCGTGCCGCTCGTGCTGCTCCTCGCGCACTTCACCGTCGCCGCCGTGCTCGGCCACGTCGCGCCACAAGACATCCCGATCATGGCGATCATCGTCGTGCCCGTCCTGATCTTCTACCTCTCCACCGGCCTGCTCTTCAGCCTGCTGTTCAAACGCCTCATCAACGCCATCACCTGCAACATCCTCCTGCTGAGCATCATCTGGATCGGCATCCCGATCGGCGCCGCGATCCTCGCCGGTATCGCGTCGAGCGGGCGCGGCTCGTTCTTCGATGCCGTCGAGACAGCGGTCTTCGTCACCAGCCCTTTCGCCATGCTCGGCGCGACGCTCGAACACGCGACCAGCGCCGCACCGGGCGCCGCGCTCCCCTACCGGATCGCGGGCAACGACGAGATCGGCGGCCTCGCTTTCATCGGCATCACAGCGGGCCTCGCCGTCGGCCACCTCGCCGCAGCCGGGCTCGTCTTCCTGCTCTGCCTCAGGGTGTTCCGAGCCCGCAGCGGCCGAGCGTCCTAGCCCGCCTCGGGCCTATTCGATGAACACCGAGATCTCATCGAGCGGCTTCCGATCGAGCGCGGGCACCTCGCAGTCCTCCGCCGGGTACCCCATCGGGATCAGCAGAAACGGACGCTCGTGCTCGGGCCGTCCGAGCACCTTTCCGAGGAAGCCCATCGGGCTCGGCGTGTGCGTCAGCGTCGCCAGCCCGGCATGGTGGGCCGCCGCGAGCAGCAGCCCCGTCGCCAGGCCCACCGACTCGTTGACGTAATACACCTTGCCCCCGTCGTCCGCTTTCATCATCTTGAACACGATGACAAGCCACGGCGCGATCTCGAGAAAGGGCTTGCTCGCGTCGGTCCCGAAAGGCTTCAGGTCATCGAGCCACGTGTCAGACGCGCGGCGGCTGTAAAACTCTCGCTCCTCCGCCTCCGCCGCCTCGCGGATCTGCCGCTTCATGCCCGGCTCGCTCACGGCCACAAACCGCCAAGGCTGCTTGTGAGCCCCGCTCGGGCTCGTGCCCGCCGCCAGGATCACACCCTCGATCGTCTCCCGAGACACCGGCCGATCCGAGAAAGCCCGGACCGTCCGCCGATGCCGCATGACCTCATAGAAAGACCGCGCCCCCGCCTCCGGCGTGACCCCCGGCTCGTACCGATCCAAACGCTGCATCGCCATCAGTCAATCTCCTGGGCCCCGCCAAGCAGCCAAACAAGCAGCCAGATAAGCAGCCACACAAGCAGTCTACCGGGCCCCGCCCATCCACCAGAATCCCCCGGCAACCCGGCCAACCCACACCCGCACGCCTGCGACCAACCCATCCAGCCCCAGGCTCATTCCTGCCGATACCCACTTCATGACGCCCCCGCGCCACCGGTCCGCACCTCTCTCCCAGCGAGCCTCCGATCGCCGCGAAGTTTTCCGTGCCCTCACGCTCGCTGCCTCAGCCGCCGCCTTCGTTGCTCCCGCCGTCACCGCCGCCCAGATCCAAACCGGTCTGCCCCCGGTTCGCTCACCACAGCCCGATGGCGCGGAGGCCGACCAGGATTCCATCCGGCCGGACGCGAGCCGACGCACCGTCGCCTTCTACGACTTCGAAGAGCCCACCAACCCCTTCGAAGTCCCGGGAGACTTCTTCCGCGCCCAGTCAGACCCGTCCGCCGGCATCGACCGACCTGGCTACCCCGTTTTCAACAGGGCGGGCTTCGATGCCGCGCACGCAACCAGCGGCGAGCGCGCCGTCAGGCTCCCCATCCAAAGAGGCTCGGTCGCCCTCCGCCTGCGCCCCGGGGCCCTCCCCGTCTTTCCAGATGCCGACTACACCATCGCGTGCAACGTCAGAGGCGAAGGCCTCACCCACGCGAGGTTCCGCCTCGTCGCCAGGCTCCTCGATCAGAATGCAGAGCCCATCGAGGGCGCCGAGTTCGCCAGCGACCCCATCCTCCCCGAAGACGCCTGGGACACCGTCCGCATCCAGGTCCCCGGCGGCATCTCAACGCGCAGCGCCTTCCTCCAGATCGATACCGAACTCGTCCAGCCCGAGCAATACCAGGATCCCGTCCTGGGCCAGCACCAGGTCTTCCCCGAGGACTACTCGGGCCAGGCGTGGGTCGACGACCTCATCGTCAACCAGCTCCCCCGCATCTGGGTCGGCTCACAAACGCCCGGCGGCGTCATCGCCGAGCCCGAAGCGCCCGCCCTCACCTTCCTCGTCCGCGACCTCACGGGTGATCGGCTCACCGCCAGGCTCAGCGTCCACGACCTGCAAGCGCGCACCGTCTTCCAAGACGAACGCCCCGTCGCCTCCAGCGCCGAGCCGAAGACCTGGCCCATCAGCCTCGACCGCTTCGGCTGGTACAGCGCGACGATCGAGATCGTCGCGGGCGACGCGCCCGTCGGCCGCGCGAGCTGCGCGATCGCGTACGTGCCGCCATCGCCGATCCGCACCGACGCCCAAGGCGGCTTCAGCGACCGCACCACGCCGGTGCGATTCGCCTTTGCCGTCGATCGGCCGGGCCCGGCGCTCCTCGAAGCCGTGCCTGCCATCGCGCGCGACGCCGCAACCCCCGGCATCGCCGTGGGCGCATGGCCCGAAAGCCTTACGCCCGAATCCGCCCCAGCCGCCGCCGAGGCACTCCTCGACCTCCTCGGCTCCACCACGCACCAGTGGGGCTCACCCGTCATCGCGCTCCAAGCCGTGCCCGAGCAGCTCCAGCAGCAGCTCGTCATCGATCCGCGGCACGTCACCCGTGCCCTCGCCAGCCCCCGCGATGTCTGGGCGTCCCACCTCGACCCGCTCCTCGACCGGCTCGGTCAGATCGCGTCACGCTGGCGGCTCGGCCCGATCGTCCCCGAGCCCGAGTTCCGAATTGCTCCCGCGCCACTCGCAGCCATCCGCAGCGAGATCGCCCAGCTCGTCCCCGGGCCGCGCATCGGCATCGCAGCGATGCCCCATCTCGAGCTCCCGACCTGGCAGGCCGGAGCGCTCGATGACCTGACCGTCACCCTGGGCGCGGGCACCGGGCCCGAGGCCGGAGCCGATGTTGTCGAACGCTTCGCAGCCTCATCGCTCTTCCCGAGCACCTCCCTCACGCTCGCCTACGACACCAACCACAACGACCGATTCGCGCAGGGTGAGATCGTCTCCGAGCTCGTCAAGCGGATCGTGCTCGCCGAAGCCGCCGCCGCCCGCACCGCAGCAGACGCCCCCGACGAAAACGCAGCACCAGACCAGGGCAACGCCGACGAACCCATTGCGCTCACCCACCAGCTGATCGACCCGTGGCACGTCTCGGCCCGAGACAACATCATCAGCCCCAGCCCCGCGCTCGCCGCCTGGCGATCGGTCACCGACAGGCTCCGAGGCCGCTCGGTCGCCGCCGAGCTCGCCACCACCCCGGGCGTCCGGGCCTTCCTGCTCATCCCCGAAGATCCCGACGATCCGCGCGGAGGCGGGCTCGTCGCATGGAACGAATCAGCACCGACACCCGACGCCATCATCAGGACCAACCTCGGCGCCCGGCCCGTCACAACGCTCGACCTCTTCGGCAATCTCACCGGCACCGTCGAGCCCGTCGAGCAAGAGATCGCCGG
Organism: Planctomycetota bacterium; assembly: GCA_039821685.1. GTDB lineage: Bacteria > Planctomycetota > Phycisphaerae > Phycisphaerales > UBA1924 > JANQQZ01. The sequence goes on from JBCBNT010000085.1 coordinate 10,572, forward strand.
CGGCATCCCGATCAGCCTCCACCAGTTCCCCGTCGGACGCACCCCGATCTTTCTCGAAGGCATCGAGGTCGAGCTCGCCCTCTTCGTCGCGTCGATCCGCATCGACGAACCGGTCATCCAGACAACCCTCGGCCCGCACCCAAGAGAGATCCTGATCACGAACCCGTGGCGCGTCGCGATCGACGGCGACGTCATCATCCTCCAGCCGGCCGAGCGCCTCGACACCGGCCGACGCACCGGCTGGGACATCTCACCACGCGTCGCACGATTCAGCGCAGGCCCCGGACAGACCGCCCGCGTCCCGATCGATCTCGCCTTCTCGCCCGTCGAGCTCGCCGGCATCAAGCCGTTTGTCGTCGACGTCGCCATCCGCTCCGGCCCCATCCAAGAACGGCTCCGCGCACCGTCCACGATCGAGCTCCTGCTCGACGGCATCGAGCTCGACGCGCGCCACGTCGTCGACCCCACGGGGCAGAACATCGCCATCGAAGCCGTCGTGACCAACACCGCCGCCGAGCCCGTCGACCTCACGCTCCACGTCGCCGCGCGGGGCTTCCCGAGGCAGACGTCATCGATCACCCAGCTCCCGCCCGGAGCGGCATCCGTCCGGCGGTTCATGTACCCCGAAGGCGTCGAACGCCTCACCGGCGCCCGCGTCTTCGTCGGCGTCGAAGACCCCGCACGCCGCGCGAGACTTAACAAGGCCGTCGACGTCAACTAGTCCCGGTCCTAGTCCGAGTCCTCGCGCGAGCCGAGCACCCACAGCGCGTAGCCCGGAGCCGTCGCCTCGCAGGGCTCGCCGTCCTGCTCCACAACATCGATCACCCGCAGCGCGCTCCCATCGATCAGCCCGCGCCACTCCGCGAGGTCGTACGCCCGGAGCGCGTAGTGGCTCGGCCGGTGCTCCTCACCGCGGGGCCTCGTGATCGTCAGGTGGCTGTACACCGATTCCATCCGGTCGCCGTCCGCCCCCGTCGGCGGGAGGTACTGAACGACCTGCGACACGTGGCACCGCCCCCGGGCCCCCTCCCACACGTCCTCGCTCGGCGGCTCCAGCCCATACACCGTCAGGCTGATCCCCACAACGTACACCCCGCCCGGCGCGAGCACGCGATCGACCGCCGCGAAGTGCCGGTGCATCTCGTCGTCGCTCTCAAGATGCCGCACCGTGTTGATCAGGTTGAACGCCAGCCCGACAGACGCCCGCCCGACCCGGCGATCGAAGCTGCGCATGTCGCCAACAAAGTACCGCGACCGCTCAGCCACACCCGCCCGCTCCGCCCGCGACTGCGCGTACTCGATCATCCCGGGCTCGAGGTCAAACCCGATCGTCTCCGACCCACGCCCGGCCGCCACCCGCAGGTACCGCCCGCTCCCGCACGCCGGCTCGAGCCACACATCGGGCGTCCCCCCGGCATAACGCGATCGCAGCGACGAGAGCACATCGACATCCTCCGCCGTCCCAGGCGCGTGCAAGATGTCATACACCGCCGCGTCCGTGTACAGTCCGACCGAGTCCATCATCGCATCCTACCGACCCCGCACGGAGCCCAGCGCATCGGCACGCTCAGCGTCATCAACCTCCCGCCCCGACCGCAAGACGCCGGCCTCTACCACGGCCGACACCTCGCACCCATGCTCGACCGGATCTACGGCGAGTTCATGCGACGCTTCTACCGACTCAAACGCCTCACGCCCGACGCCATGCGAGCACAATCGCAACACTGGCTCGCCGAGCTCCCGCACCACATCCAGATCGAAATCGATGCCATGGCAGCGGGCGCAGCGAGGCCCACAGCCGAGCTCGCCGACCTGCTCTACGCCGACATCGCGATCCCGGGCGACACCGGCGCTCCCGACGGCCCGATGTGCTCAGCCATGGTCACCCAGCTCCACGGCGCAAGCTGGGTCGCCCGAAACACCGACTGGTACCCGCCGCTGCTCCTGCGAGGCTGCGAGGCCGTCGTCCACAACACGCCAAACCGCATCCCCGTGATCGCCCTCGGCATCCGCGGCGACATCGACGTCGATACCGGTGCCAACGCCGAGGGCCTCTGGATCCACGCCCACACCATGCACGCCAAGCAGCTCCCGCCCTCGGGCAAGCCCCGCATCTCGTGGCTCTTCTGGCTCAGAGAAGCGCTCGAAACCTGCGCATCGCTCGACGACCTCGAAGCCATGCTCACGAGCGTCGAACGCGACCGCGGCATCATCCTCGTCGCCCTCGACAGCACATCGGGCGACGCCGCCGTCTTCGAGTGCGGCGTCGACACCCACACCCGCATCGAACCCGACGGACCCCACCTCCTCGCGACCAACCATCCCGCCGCCCGCCACCCGACCGACCCGCAGAGGCTCGCCCGCTCGCAGCCCAGCTCGACCACCGCCCGCCTGCAGGGCCTCAAAGACATCTGCCAGCACCACCCGCCCGAGGTCGGGCCCGACGACCTGATCGACACCCTCGCCAGCGACACCGTCGAGATGCGCTCGCCGCCCACCCTCCGAACCATCTACAGCGCCGTCGCCGCACCCGCCAAGCGCGAATGCTGGTTCGCCAGCGGCACGCCGGACGGCTCACCCGCCGCCAGCACCGGCGAGTGGCTCCGAGTCCCCTGGCCCATCTAACAGTCGGCCGGCCACCCGACCCGCGATCCCACGATTCTCCTTCTGGTGCGTGAGCGGGCGGTCTTCGGATGCCCGCTCACGCCCGTTTTGCATCGTGGGATCGCGGGTC
>JBCBNT010000086.1:0-13264 GCA_039821685.1 Planctomycetota bacterium
CTCGCGGGCGGTCTCGCCGGGTCACTCGAAGGCCTCTATCGCTCGGTCCGCTGGCATCGCACCCCGACCCTCTCCCTGGAGCACCACATGTCCGCACCCGATGCCGTCGTCCTGCGTCAGCGGTTCGATTTCGCTGCCGCCCATCGGCTCCACGCTCCCGAGCTCTCCGCCGAAGAGAACGAGCGCATCTTCGGGAAGTGCAACAACCCGTCGGGCCATGGGCACAACTACGTCGTCGAGCCCGCGGTGTCGGTCGGCATCAGCGACGGCGCGACGGGGTTCGGCCTGCGGGACCTCGAAGAGCTCTGCATCAATCTGGTCATCGACCGCTTCGACCACACGCATCTCAACATCGACACGGAAGAGTTCGGCCCCGACGGCGTCATGCCGAGCGTCGAGAACATCGCCCGCGTCATTCATCGCCTGCTCGACACCCCCATCGCCGACCGCGGAGCACGGCTCGACGCGGTGACCGTCTGGGAGACCGATCGAACCTGCTGCACCTACCCGGCGGGCTCGCCCGGCTGATCGGTGAGGAACGCTGGCCCCTGATCGCATGAAGGCTCCTACGCGCATCTTGCTGATCCGTCCGAGCGCTTTGGGCGATGTCTGCCGCTCGGTGCCGCTCGTCGCGAGCCTGCGGGCCCAGTGGCCCGACACGCCGATCGACTGGCTGGTCAACGCGCCGTTTCTCGACGCTGTCCGCGCGCATCCGGCAGTCGATCGGGCGGTTCCTTTCGATCGCTCACGCGTGGGCAGGTCGCCAAGAGCGCTCAAGCAACTCGGCGCAGCGCTGGCCGAGGCGGGCTACTCAATCGTGATCGACGCGCAGGGACTCGCACGGTCGGCGGCACTGGCGGCGCTCACGCGAGCACCAATCCGCGTAGGCCACGCCGACGCCCGCGAACTCGGCTGGCTCGCTCTCACGCACCCCGTGGCACAGGGCGCATCGCAGCACACCGTCGACCGCATGCTCGGCCTGCTCGCGCCGCTTGGGGTGCCGCCGCTGATCGATATGCGTCTCTACGCCCCCCCGGAATGCCAAGAAGCAGTCGAAGCTGACACCGACCTGTCGGGCAGCCCGATCGTGCTCGCTCCTACGAGCATCTGGCCAGGCAAGCAGTGGCCGATCGACCGCTTCACGCAGCTCGCGCACCGACTCGCGGACGAGGGCATCGGACCGGTCGTCGTCGTCGGCACGGACGCAGAGAAAGCAGAATGCCAGCAGCTTCTGCAGGGCCCGGTGAGCGATCGGATGGGCCGGACCTCCGTCGGCGGATTGATGGCACTCATCGAACGCGCGGCCTGCGTGGTGGCGAACGATTCGGCTGCGCTGCACATGGCGGTGGGGTTCGATCGGCCGGCGGTTGGCCTGTTCGGACCGACCGACGTCTCGCGGGTCGGGCCGTACCGCCGCGACGCGGATGTCATCCAGGCGTCGACACCGGCGGAAGGCGTCTCTCACAAAGACGAGCGGGCGGGCCGCGCGATGATGGAACAGATCAGCGTGGACCTCGTGTTCAAAGCCGTGCTCGCCCGGGTGGGGTCGACCGTCGCGAGCTAGCCGTGCCGGGCCTCGAACTCTTTCAAGAACGACACGAGCGCGTCTGCCCCGGCGTCGGGGAACGCGTTGTACATGCTCGCCCGCATGCCGCCCACCTCGCGATGGCCCTTCAGATTCTTCAGCCCCGCTTCGTCAGCTTCGGCGACAAAGGCCGCGTCGAGCTCGGGTGTCGGCGTGAAGAAGGTGAGGTTCATGATCGAGCGGTCCTCGGCTCTGGCGTGCGGCCTGTAGAAGCCCGAGGCATCGAGCGCCTCATAGACCCGGCTCGCCCGGGATTCCGCACGACGCTGCATCTCGCCGAGCCCGCCCTCTGACAGGATCCACTTGAACGACTGACCCATAAGGTAGATGCCGAACGTCGGCGGCGTGTTGAACCGGCTCTCCCGCTCGGCCTGGACCTTGTAATCGAGCATCCAAGGGAGCTCGCGGGCCTGCTTCTCGAGCACGTCGTCGCGGACGATGACCAGCACTGTCCCCGCTGGGCCCAGGTTCTTCTGCCCGCCTGCGTAGATCAGCCCGTACCTGGTCACGTCGATCGGCCGACAGAAGATATCGCTCGATGCGTCGCACGCGAACCACGACCCGGCGGGCGGCTCAGGGGGCATGCGGTGCCACTGCGTGCCCATGAGCGTGTTGTTGCTCGTGAACTGCACGTACGCGGGCGACGACGAGTACGACACCTCCGCATCGCCCGGGATGCGGTCGAACCGCGTCGGCTCGCTGCTCGCCGCGACATGCACGCCGCCGAACCGTTTGGCCTCGTGGATCGCCTCGGTGGCCCATTTCCCGGTGTGGAAGTAGTCGGCGGTGCCGTCCTCGGGAAGGAACGCCATGGGCACCTGGAAGCCCTGGGTGGTGGCGCCGCCCTGCAGGAAGAGCACGCGGTAGTTGTCGGGGATCCCCCCGACCTCGCGGCAGTCGGCCTCAGCCTCGGCGAGCACGCGGTCAAAGGCGGCCCCTCGATGGCTGTGCTCGAGGATGCCGATGCCGGTGCCGAAGAGATCCCAGAGATCGGCCTGCGCCTGGCGGATGACCGCCTCGGGGACCGCGCCGGGACCCGCGGAAAAGTTGATGGCTCGTGTCATAACGGAGGGTACGCCCGGATGGTCCGCCTTAGTTGTCCGGTAGGTTGTCGATGAAAGCCTGTCCTCGAGCAAAGTCGCCGAGCGGCTCACCACCAAAGTCAATGCCTTGGAGGCCCCACCTGGTTTGGTCGAACCTGAATAGGCAGCGTTGTCCGGGAGCATTGCTGTCGTCGAAAACGGGATCGGGGATGAAATTGTAGCTGGCAACTTGCCCTTGAATGGCACCAAATGCCGGGTTGTTCGGACGTCCGCCGAGGTTCGAATCCCGTACCGAGACGTTTCTCGCGCTGCCATCGAACAGCGCTACCGGGACCCTGGCATCCTCGAAACCCATATACCGGGTCGACTGCCCGGAGTACCGATCATAGTTTTCATACATAACAACTTTGCTTGAAGGCGATCTCACTTCTCCGAATCGCCTTTCGCCAACCTTTGCGCGGAAGCCAGCGCCAGAATAACCCTGCGAAGACTGCTTCTCAAAGGTACGGAACGGCTTCGGAATCCCCCCACTCGTAAAGCCGTTTTGGCCGACGGGACCGCCGATATCAGCTGAAATAGCGCACATAACGATCTGATAGCTAGAACTGAAGAGCCAACGGTATGGAGCGTTCGTCGGCGGGTTCGCATTCGGGGGATCAGCGGGCGGTCGGATGGGATATGACTCATCGCCTCCCGGCAAAAACGAGTCGAGAAACTCGTTTGCGTCTCTCTGCCACGCCGAACGAACCCGGTCCGCCGGCGAAACAACCGATTCGTCGGGCAGAGAGGTCTCGCTGTAGGCCTGCGTGATCAGATGGCTGTAGAGGACAAACGGGTTATGACCCGGGATAGGCCCTTCCGGCCAGCCCGCATTGGGGTAAAGATCTCGGAAGATCATCATCTGCTGGATTGCCGCAGCACCATTGATGTCATTGGGATTGAGCGAGAGGGTTTGCTGAGCGAGCGATCTGTTCTGAGGCGATGCCTGCGGCACTTCACCTGGCTTCGCCTGAAACGTCGGGAAAAGGTCGTCATTATCCGCCGCATAGCTACGCTGCGTAACGATCTGCTGACGCAGGTTGGACAGCGATACCGCGAGCTGGGCCTGCTTGCGAGCCTTGCCAAGCGCGGGCAGGAGGATCCCGATCAGAAGGGCGATGATCGAGATCACGACCAGCAACTCGATAAGCGTGAAGCCCGCTCGCGGGCGACGGTTCAACATAGCAGTGCTCCGACTCGGCCTGACACACCCAGAGAACCCAGGCTGCAAAGGAGCATAACGGATATCTACGAGGCTGCCTACCCCTCACCGGGACGAATCGCTCGGTGGCAGCCCTCGAAATGAGGATCCAGCAGGCGGCTTTGGGACGGGGTCAATCCGGCCCGAAGGCGGCGCGGAGCTCGAGTTGGGCAAATCGGCGTTCGGCGGCGGCGACGAGCGAGTCGTCGCCCGAGGCCCGCCAGGCCGTGATGGCCTCGCGGAGCTCGGCACGGGTCATCGTTCCGATCGTGATCGCGCGGGAGTCGGCGGCTTCCGTTGCGACATCAGGAGCCGGCGGGGAAGCATCGGTCTCGGTTTCCGGCTCTGCCGGGACATCGGGAAGGGTCTCTTGATCCGTGCCTTCGTCGGTGTCTGGCTGCGTTTCTGGCTCACCGACCGGCTCGGCAGCCGGCTCGATGTCTGGCGACGGCTCGGCGGCATCGCTCAGAGCGCGAGGCTCGTTCGGGGTTGCCGCTTCAATCAGGTCGCTCTGAAGCGCGGCAACCGCGGTTGGCGAGTCGGGCGCTTCACGCTGCTCGGCCGCCTGGCTCGGATCAAGAGCAGCGGCCTCTGCCGGCTGATCCTCGGAGCCCGCGGTGCTGTTGCTGACCACGACCAGCGCTCCGAAGACGGCTGCGGCGCACGCGACGGACGCGACCACCGCGATGACCGGGCCTTTCGACTTCCGGCGGACGGGGCCTCGGATGCTCGCCGGCGAAGCGGTCGGAGCAGCGGGCGAAGCAGCGGGAGCAGCGTGCGCGGCCGGCTCGACCGGAGGGCGAGGCGCAGTGGCCGACGCGACCGGCGTGTCGGGTGCGGTCGGGCCGAAGGCAGCGTCGGCGACGGCCGAGGGGTCGGTATCGCCCGGGAGCAGCTGCACAGGCGCGAGCCCAAGGGTCTGCCGGTCTTCAGCGACGATGAACGAAGCGCCACAGGACTGGCACGAGGGCGCGGTCGGGCGGGTCGGTGTCGCGCAGGCGTGGCACGCTCCGAGGAGGTGGGCGACGCCCGGCGTGTTCTTCGCGAAGCTCCAGAACTGCCTCGTTGTCGGGCCGCGGACGACCGTGTCGGGCCGCACCTTGCCCCGGGCGACGAGCCGCCGCAGGGTCTCGTAGGAGCAGCCCGGGTGGAACGGGTTGACCTGATCGCGGATGAACCAAGGGCCCATGCCGTTCTGCGTCCGCTGCCGGCTGAGCAGATCGAAGTGGCCGCCGCAGACCGTGCATCGCTGCGTGCTCGTTGAGAGCGAGCCGCAATATGTGCAGAGCACGAGCACGCCCTGGGGGTTTGAGGCCTCCTGCCGCCGGTTCAGCGGGCTGGGTTGGTCGGGCCGGTCGTTGATCGGCGTGCCTCCAAACGGGCCCGCGGCGGTTGACGTCGGGCGGACACCGGGCTCTGATGAATGCTATGCGTCCGTTCATTGCATGCCGAACCGCGGTCCTCGTCGCGACGATCATGCTCGTATCGGGCGGCTGCGGCTCGACGGACTGGAATCCGACAGGCGGGCTGGAGCAGACCGAGCCGCTGCGGGCTGGTGACGCGGAGAGGCCGCTCGCGATCGTGTCCGGCGCTCCGACACGGGCTGCCGACCTCGTCCCGGTGCTCGCCGAGCTTGCCGGCGCGGATGCCATGCGGGAGCTCGCGCTCGACCGAGAGCTTGAGCGTGAGCTCGCCGATCGCGGCATCGAGATCACAGAGTCGCAGATCGAAGCCGAACGGGTCAGGCTCGAAGCCTCGGTCGGGTCTGGCGAATCGTCGCAGGCAGTGACGTCGGCGCTGCTCCGGACGCGCGGCCTCGGACCTCACCGTTTCGCCGCGTTGCTCCGCCGCAACGCATCGCTCCGTGCGCTCGTCGAGCCGCCGCAGGACGTCACGGACGATGCGCTCCGCGTCGCGTTTGAAGTAAGGCACGGGCCGAAGCGTCGGGTGCGGGTCGCGTCGTTTCCGACGGCAAGGCAGGCGGCGCTCGCGAAGCGTGAGATCATCGCAGCGTCGGGCACGGCCGGGATCGCGGCAGCGATGAGCGAGATCGCCTCGGCCCGATCGATCGATCCGACCGCTCGCGTCGGCGGCCTCCTTGGCGATGTCAGCATTGCGGACCCCGGCCTGCCGGCGGAGCTGCGGCAGGCGATCGGGGCGGGCGAGGTCGGCCGGCTGTCGGACATCATCGCGACCGATAGCGGCTTCGTGATCGTGCTTGTGGAGAGCGATGTCCCGCCGACCGGCGTCGATGTGGCAGAGGTCGAGCAAGAGCTCCGACGGGCGATGCGGATGAGATCGGAGCGGCTCGCGATGGAGTCGCTCGCGGAGGACCTGCTCCGGCGCGCCCAGATCACGCCGGTGCACCCTGGGCTCCGGTGGAGCTGGGACGCCGGGAACGACTAGCGGGCCAGGTCCTCGGCGAACCGGGCGATCGTGTCCTCAACGCCGAAACGCCAGTCGAAGATGCTGACGTGATCGGCCTCGGGTGCGACGATTGTTTGCGTTGCAACGCCTGCTTCGACCGCCGATGCCGCGATCCGCTCCGCGTGATACGGCCGGACAACTCGGTCGCGGCCGCCGTGCACGATGACAGCGGGCACGTCACCAAAACGTGCAATGCTCTGCTCCATATCGAGCCCGTTCTGTATCAGCGCAAGGCCGATCGGGCCACCGAAGTCAGAGGCGACGCGGGGGAACGAGCTGAACCCGGCCACCAGAACAGCGCCATCGATATCGCTCGCGCGTTCGGCGATGAGCGCAGATCCGATGACCGCGCCCATGCTGTGGCCGAGCAGGATGACCGGTGATTCGACTCGTGGTGATCGAGCGAGCAAGGCATCGAGGGCCCGATCCGCATCGCGGAGCAGGCTGCGTCGGCTCAGGAACCGCTTCGGGCTCGATCGCCCATACCCGCGATAGTCGAACAGAAAGACATCGAACCCGCGATCGGGCAGGCCCTCGACGAAGCTCAGGTGATCGGGGAGCCGCCCCGCGTTGCCGTGACAGAAGAAAACCGTTCCCGCGGGTTCGGTGGCGGGGTTGCGGGCGAGCCACCAGCCATGCAGCGTGGCGCCGGACGGGCCTCGGAACACGACGTCTTCGGCACTCGGGGGTGTCTCGAACGGCTGACGCGAGGGGACGTAGAACGTGACCGATTCCACGACGCCGCTCAGGCGAGCGCCGCAGCCGCCGATCAGCGCCACACCGAGAAGGAGCCCCGTGAGACGCGTGAGGGGCCTCCGTCTCTTTCGCTGCGGGCTGCGTTCATTGCTATCGGGCGACTTCGATCGCACGTGTCTCTCGCAGCACGGTGACGCGTATCTCACCGGGGAACGTCATCTCGTCGCTCACCCGCTTGGCGATGCGGCCGGCAATCAGGTAGGCCTCATCGTCGTTGACGGACGCGGCATCGACCATGACGCGGACCTCGCGCCCGGCCTGCACGGCGTAGGCCTCGCTCACGCCGCGCTCGTTGCGGGCGATGTCTTGCAACTCGTTGAGCCGCTGGATGTAGCGGTCCATCGACTCGCGTCTGGCACCGGGCCTGGCGCTGCTGATCGCATCGGCCGCCATGACAACCGGGGTGTAGAAGCTTGTCGCGGGGATGTCTCCGTGGTGGCCGCCGATGACGTTGAGCACGGGCTCCTTTTCGCCGTGCTGCTTGGCGAAGGCCATGCCGATGGCCGGGTGGGTCCCTTCCTGCTCGTGATCCATGGCCTTACCGATGTCGTGCAGGAAGCCTGCTCGGCGAGCGATTTCGCCGTCGAGACCGATCTGGTCTGCGATGATCTGGCTGAAGAACGCGACCTCGATCGAGTGTCGGAGGACGTTCTGCCCGTAGCTCGACCGGAAATGCAGCTTGCCCATGGCCTCGCTGACCTTCGGGTAGAGCCCGCGGAGGTTGACCTCGAGCGCGGCGTCCTTGCCCGCTTTCACGATGCGGTCGCCGATCTCGGACTGCACCTTGCCGACGACCTCTTCGATGCGTGTCGGATGCATGCGGCCGTCTTTGATGAGCCGCTCGAGCGACTCGACGGCGATCGCTTGGCGGACCTTATCGAAGCAGCTGACGACGATGACGCCGGGCGTGTCATCGACGATGATGTCGACGCCGGTGACCTTCTCGATCGCTCGGATGTTTCGGCCCTCGCGGCCGATGATCCGGCCCTTCATGTCGTCTGACGGGATCGCGACGGACCGGACGGTGGCCTCGCTCGTGACCTCTGTCACGTACCGCTGCAGGGCCATCGAGATGATCTCGGTGGACTTCTCGCGGGCCTCGGCTTCGGCCTGTTCTGTCAGCTGCACCACCAGCTTGGCCGTCTCGCTCCGGGTCTCGTCTTCGACGCGCTTGAGCACCTCGTCGCGGGCGGCTTCGGCGGTTATGCCGGCGATCGATAGGAGCTTGGTCCGCTGCTCATCGATGAGACGTTCGGACTCGGACATCGCTTCATCGAGTTCGGCGGCGCGGGCATCGGCAGCGGCGATCTGGGTGTCGAGACGGTCGCGGTCACGGTCGGCCGCGGTTTCCCGCTTCTCGATCTGCGACTCACGCCGGTCGAGCCTCCGCTCGGCATCTTTGAGCTCGTCGCGGCCGCGGGCCAGCTCAGCCTCGAGTGCCTCGCGGCGCTGATTCGTCTCTCGCTCGAGCTCGAGCGCCCGTTCTTTGGCCTCGGTGTCGGCCCGAAGGGTGGCCGTCTCCACGACGTGCTTGGCCTCGGCGCGGGCCTTCGCAAGCGTGGAGCCGGCGATGGCAGAGCGGGCGATCACGCCCAGAGCCACACCCGCCGCGGCTGCAACGATGACGGCGATCAGCCAGCCGAGCGGGACCCCGTCCGATGTTTGTGCGAGCAAAGCCGCCACGTCGCTGCTCCTAACTAGCGGCGGTCCGGACCGGTGCGGCCTTGGCAGAAAGCGATGCACATGAAGCCCGCCCCTGTTGGGGCACGCCCGATGCGGATGTCGCCCGGAAGCCGGGCGAAACGGGCACCCTGCCTCCACCCAAACGAGGGGGGGGCGGGTCACCCGAAGGGTCTGCTCAGAGCCGCGACGATCGTTCTGGGTCCGGATCCGTCGCGTGGATGGTCAATCGAAATTGTACCCGATTGTCCAGCGTTCGGTTCAGGCGGCTCGTGCGGCCCCTGATCCGCCCGCGCGGCCGCCCGACTGGAGGCTCGCGATGTACCGGCAGATCGACTCTGCGACAAAGGGCTCGTGATCCCGGTTAGCCGTGAACTCGAACGCGAAGCCGGCGTGCACGTTCTGGCCCGAATCGATCCGGGTATGAGCAAGTTTGGCGGACACGGGCAGCGGCAGAGCGAGCGTGGGCGTCAGGTCAATCTCAAGCAGGAAGTGTCCCGGTCGGTCGAGGAGGCTCGTGGCATCGCTCGGGATCGAGAGGCACGCGCCGCCGCCGCCGATGTTCAGCAGCACGCCCTCGCCGACGGGGCCGCGCGTCGGCACGGACGCCGCACGCGTCGCCGAGGGGTCGACCGCGGACCCGCCCGCAGCGTCGAGGATCGCGGCCCGCGCGGCAACTTCGAGCGGGATGGCGTCGGCGAGCTCGATCAGGCCCGTGCATCGGACGGGCGGCAGGCTCAGCTCGGCCGTCGAGATGCGGTAGAACGATCGCCGCTGGCAACGCTCGACCGTCGTCGGCATGCTGAGGACGACGGCATCGGGTGTGCCGGCATCGGCCGATCCGCCCCGCAGAGACACGACCGAGGTGGTGAACATCCAGCGGTTCTGACCGATCGAGAGCGCTCCAACGATCGCGGCGCCCTCCGTGAGCGGCACGCGGCGGCGCAGCGCGACGGGGTGCTCGACGACGATCTCCCGTTCGGAGACCTCGAGGACCCTGACCCGCCAGTTGAGCGATCGGGCCTCGCTGCCGGCGACGCTGATCTCGATTGGGCCGCGTCTGTGGGCGAGCTGCGAGAGCGAGTCTTTCCACCGCTCGGTGCGTGATCGGCGTGCGGGCACGTCGGATCTCCTTCGACAAGGGGGCGTGTCGATCGGATGAGCCATCGTCGATCCGCGTGCGCCGCTTGATCGAGTTGCGTCTGCTCCCGGGTTCTCGGACGGGCTTGCTGAGCGTGTCGGCGCGGACGTGCCCTTCGGAGATCGCGGGCTAGCTCCTTGCCGCATGGGCGTCCCGCTCGATCCGAGCGGCATCGGCTTGGGACCCGTCATCGAGCGTCGACGCGTGCGCGACGAGGGTCCGGCCCGCGGGCCTGGGGGTGCCCGCCTCGTTCCACCGATCTTGCAGCGCGCGGGCTGCTTCAAGAACATCTGCCGGCACGGAGTAGCCGTGCCGGGCCCGGTCGCCTGCTTTCTGCGTGCGGCGGAGCCTGACGACAAGCAGAACGACACAGACCGCGGAGAATGCGAGGAGCGCGGCGATGAGCTGCCACCGCCGGCCGTCGGCTCCGGAGTCGCTCGAACCCGCATCGCCCTGCGGCGACTGGACCTCGAGCAGCGACGAAATCCGGCTGAAAACCGCTGATTGATCGCCGCCATCGAATGAAACGAACGACGAGAGCCAGAACGACTCGACGACGCTGCGCCACCGGGTCAGCGGGCCAGGCTCGCCGGCGAGGCGGCGGACATCGGCGGCGGGCGTCGCGTCGTACACCCGCCACCGGCCCGGCTCGGTCTCGACTTCGACCCACGCGTGCGCATCAGCTCGTCGCACGCGGACGGGCTCACCGCCAGCGATCGGCGTGTCGGCAAGGTACCCGGTGATCACCCGGCTCTGGAGCCCGAGCCCTCGGCAGAGCAGCGCGAGAGACGACGCGAAGTACTCGCAGTGCCCGGCCTCCGCGTCGTCGATAAACCAGAGCGTGGGCTCGCGTCCCGGAGGCGCGGGCGGGATGTCGAGCGTGTAGCTCTTTTCCGAGCGGAGCCAGTCGGACAGCGCTTCGACCGCGGCGTGGGCTGCGGGGCCGTCGGATACGGCTTCTGCTGCGTCAGCGCCCGCCTGGTTCAGGATGGCGAGGGCGCGTTGCCTCGCATCGCTGATGAGCTGGTCATCGAGTTCGGCCGCGACGGTCTCGTCGAAGGATCGCCCCGGATCGGTCGCGATTTGCAGGTCGTACTCGATCGCGCGGCTTGGCGGGTCGGTGAACCGGAGCGTGCGGTTGGCGCTCCTGATCCGGACGTTTCCGGTCGTGTCATCGAAGCGCACGCGGGCCGTTGGCCAGATCGTGAAGATGGTGCCGCGGCTGCTCGCTCCCGGCAGCTGGGTGATGCGGATGCGGTCTGAGGGCCGCGCGGTGCTGAGCATCAGGGTCGACCCGGGCCCGATGCGGTCGGTCCGCTCGCCGCGGCCGGGCGGGTCGGCGCGGCTCCAGGTTCCGCGGTTTGTGTCGTAGACGCTGAGCGCGTCGCCGCGGAGCCTGATCTGCCCGTCCCTCGGCTCGCTGAGGAGCAGGGCCGGCCGCGAGTCCGCGTCGACGCTGATCCGGAGGACTTCGCGCTGATCCTGCGAGATCAGGCCTCCTGTCCCGAGTTGGACAGAGTCGCGGAAGCCGGTGACGGATTGAGCGGAGGGTGTGAGACCGCTGCCCACGAGCCGGCCGTCGCTGCGGGGCACGACGACAAACACCATCGCGGCCGCGGCGGCGCCGCCGATGTACCCCAGCACGACAAGCCTCCCGAGGCGTCGCGGTGTTCGCACCGGGGCGGGCCAGACGGCGGCATCCCCCTGCAGCCGCATCGAGGCGTGCATGAGCGACGCGATGTAAAGCAGGAGCAGCGCGCCCGTTCCGAGTTCGTTGCTCGAGACCGCTGCGGATAGCGCGAGAAAGACCGAGATGATGAGGATCTGCTGGTCGTCTCGGGGCGTCCGCGGCTCGAAGCCTTTGATCACCGCGAGCAGCATCATGAAATCGGCAAACAGCTCGACGCTGAAGCCCGCTGCGGAGGTGTCGATCGCCACGTACGCAATCGCGATCAGGACGGCGGCGGACGTGTGCACCGTGCGGAAGGTGAATCCGAGCGTGAGCTGGCAGGCCCGGCCGGCGATGCACCCGAGCAGCGCGAGCGCCGGAATGACCTCGCCCGGTTCGGCTCGCGTGTAGGCAATAACGGCGATCGCCGCGGGCGCGAGCACGAACGGATCGATGATCGGCTGACAGGATCGGCTCACGCGATCGCCCCTGCACGACGATCGGCGGCGTTTGTCGCGCCGGCAGCAGCGAGCCGGATGGTCGCGTCTCGTGCGCTGGGCTGGGCGGTTGCGTCGAGCCGGGCGTTGTCGCCAAGCGATGCAATGGCTTCGCGCCAGGCTCGCCCCGCGACGATCACGCCGGAGTCGCCGTGCATGATGCCCACCTGACCGCCGGCTGCTTCAATCGCTTCACCGATGGCGTGTGCACGGGCGAGCAGGGCTTCGGCGGCCAGCTCGCGGCGGGTGAGTCGTTCTGTCTGCACGTCGATATCCAGCCAGACGCGGCGGGCCGGCTGGGACTCGGGGCCCCGGACGATGAGCTTTCTGGCACGGGCTGAGGCTCGCCATGCGATCTGCCGCCGTGCATCGCCCGGCTGATATTCGCGGAGCGGGCCCTCGACGGAGGCGGCGTCCGAAGCAGCGCAGGCTTCGCGGACCTCGCGCTGGTCGGCCGGGGTCAACTCGGCCGGTGCGGGCAGCACGATGAGGGTCGCATCAGGTCGGAACACGAGAGTCTTGGCGGAGAGGCCGAACGGGAACTGCGTCCGCAGGCGGACGGTGCACCGGGGGTAGGTGCCCCGCCGCGCGGGCGTGAGATCGAGACCGGCGACCGATGACGCATCGGGCGGGACGAGCACGATTCCCCCCGACCCGGCGACGGCGTGGCCCGAGCCGCTTTCGAATTCGGCAAGGACACGGATCGCTCGGAGGCTCCGCTTGCGTCCCGCGTTGACCACGCGCACTCGGATGCTTGTCGGAACGCCAACGTTTGTGGTGGGCGGGAGCGTAACGGGCCCGAGCCGGGCCCGCATCATGGGCGGCCCGGCGATGAGCCCGTGCACAATCACGGCGCCGATCGCCATGCCGACGAACCAGTAGAGCATGTTGTTGTTGCTGGCGAAGCCGCCGTAGAGCACGACGCCGCACATCGCGAAGTAGGCGGCCGTGAGCGGCCTGGGCCGGTCGATCCGCGATGCCGGCTTCAGGGCTGCCGATGCCATGGGCGTATCAGGGCCCGTCCGGGCTCAGGCCTGGGCTTGGGGTGGGGCTTGGGGTGGGGCTTGGGCTCGGCGCCTGCCCGAGCGGGGCGAGCAGCACGAGCAGCCGCTGGCCGCGGGTGGGCGTTGGCATCGACTCGATGATCGCCGGGAGGTAGCCCTCCGCGCGCACCTCGACGGCCATGGGCCTGCTGAGTGCTCCGGTGCCCTTGAGCGGCACGCCGA
>JBCBNT010000087.1:0-13231 GCA_039821685.1 Planctomycetota bacterium
GCCCGGAATGACCACATGGCTGAGGTCTACAGCCCCGACCTTCTAGCGGCCTTCGAGGAGTTCCGCCAGGCCAAGGCCGCGTCGGAGAACAGCACCGCGACGAGCGACCTCGTGAGATCTGCGACGCGCGACACCTTGTCCGCATCGCGAGAGAAGCTCCGCCTGTTCGGCATCACGCGCGAGCAGATCGCTGCGGTCGAGGACGGCTCGTTCGATTCAGATCGCCTGACCATCTTCGCTCCCATCGGCGGCGTGGTGACGCACCTCGCTGTGCGCGAGGGCGACTATGTCCAGACCGGCGCACCGATCGCCACCATCGCCGATCTGTCGAGGCTTTGGCTCGACATGGAGGCGTACGAGTCGCAGCTCCCGATGCTGCGATGGGGTCAGCGTGTGACTTTCACGGTCGAGGCGCACCCCGGGGAAACATTCGAGGGCCGCATCTCGTTCATCGAGCCGTTGGTCGATGAGCGGACCCGGACCGCTGCGGTGCGCGTCGCCGTGGAGAACCCCGAACGTCGGCTCAAGCCGGGCATGTTCGCGTCGGCCGTGGTGAGGACGCGCGTCGCGGCTGACGGCGCGGTCATCAGCAACGAACTCGCCGGCCGCTGGGTCAGCCCGATGCACCCGACGGTCGTGAAGGACGGACCGGGTCAGTGCGACATCTGCGGCATGGACATGGTGCCCGCGGAATCGCTCGGCGTGGTCGGCGATCCGACCGGCATCGAAGAGCCGCTCGTGATCCCACGCTCAGCCGTGCTCTTCACCGGTACACGGTCGGTCGTGTATGTCGAGGTCCTGGGCGAAGAGAAGCCGACCTACGAGGGCCGTGCCATCGTCCTTGGCCCGCGCGCGGGGGAGTTCTACATTGTGCGCGATGGGCTCAACCGCAACGACTCGGTCGTAGTCAATGGCGCGTTCCGTATCGATAGCGCGATGCAGATCGCCGCGAAGCCGAGCATGATGACGCCCGGTGGCGGAGGCGGCGGGAACCCCCACGCAGGACACGGCGGCATGGCGGGCGGCTCGATGCCCGACATGCCAAGCCGAGTGCCCGTGCCCGACAGCTTTGTGTTTGCACTCAAGCCCGTCTACGCGGCGTACCTCGACGCGCAGGAGGCACTCGCAGCCGATGACCTTGGCGGCTTTGTCCAGGCGGCGACCGACATCACGACCGCGCTGAGCTTCGTTGAGGAAGCAGGACTCGTCGGTGAGCCGCTCGCCGAGTGGCGCAGGGCCGCGGCTCGGCTGCGCATCGAGGACGCGATCACCAGCATCGAGACCGCGCGAGCCCGGTTCGAACGGATGAGCGAGGGCGTGATCGCGCTCCAGCGCCGGTTCGGGCATCGCGGCAGCGAGGCATGGAACCTCGCCCACTGCCCGATGGCGTTCGACAACAAGGGTGCCGATTGGCTCCAGCGCGGCACGCAGATCAACAACCCGTACTTCGGTGATCAGATGCTCCGCTGCGGTGAGGTCCGCGAGACATTCCCGCCGCTCGACACCGTCCCGTCGGCAGACGCACACGAGGGGCACGGCGATGAATGACCTCCAACCAC
The DNA here is from genome assembly GCA_039821685.1 of Planctomycetota bacterium. Taxonomy (GTDB): domain Bacteria; phylum Planctomycetota; class Phycisphaerae; order Phycisphaerales; family UBA1924; genus JANQQZ01. The sequence goes on from JBCBNT010000087.1 coordinate 1,560, forward strand.
ATGCCCCGCGCGGTCCGCTCAATGCCCTGATTCGTTTCTGTCTTGAACAGAAGCTCGTGGTCGCGATCGTCCTGATCGGCACGCTGTTCTGGGGCGTGCTGGTGGCCCCGTTCGATTGGGACCTCGGTGATCTGCCGCGCGACCACGTACCGGTAGACGCGATCCCCGACATCGGCGAAAACCAGCAAATCGTCTTCACCGAGTGGCCCGGCCGCAGCCCGCAGGACATCGACGACCAGATCAGCTATCCGATGACCATCGCGATGCTCGGCATCCCGGGCGTCAAGGACATCCGAAGCTACTCCGTGTTCGGCTTCTCAACGATCTACGTCGTCTTTGAGGACGGCGTCGATTTCTACTGGTCGCGCTCGCGCGTGCTGGAGAAGCTCAACTCGCTCCCAGCCGGCACCCTGCCGCCCGGCGTCTCGCCCGCGCTCGGCCCTGACGCGACAGCCCTTGGGCAAGTCTTCTGGTACACGCTCGAAGGCCGGGACGAGGACGGCAACCCCGCAGGCGGCTGGGGCCCCGAAGAACTCCGGTCCATCCAGGACTTCATCGTCAAGTACAAGCTTGCCGGCGTGGAGGGTGTCTCCGAGGTCGCGTCGATCGGCGGCTTCGTGCAGGAGTACCAGGTCGATGTCGACCCCGATGCGATGCGGGCTGCGGGCATTTCTCTCCAGCAGGTCATCGGTGCGGTACGCCAGAGCAACCTCGATGTCGGCGCACGCACGATCGAGGTCAACCGAGCCGAGTACATCGTCCGCGGCCTCGGCTTCATCGAGAGCGTGGACGATCTCGAACAAGCGGCGATCGCGGCACGCGACGGCCAGCCCATCCTTGTCAGCGACATCGCCAAGGTGTCCCTCGGGCCGGCGCTGCGTCGCGGCGTGCTGACCAAGGCGGGTGTGGAAGCGGTCGGTGGCGTGGTCGTCGTCCGCTACGGCGAGAACCCGATGGCGACGATCCAGCGGGTCAAGGGCAAGATCGCCGACATCGCCTCAGGGCTACCGACGAAAGTCCTGGCCGACGGCACCGAGAGCCGTGTCACCATCGTGCCGTTCTACGACCGCTCGGGCCTGATCCGCGAGACGCTGCAGACCCTGAATGCTGCGATCTCGCAGCAGGTGCTCATCACGATCATCGTTGTGGTTCTGATGGTCATGCACCTGCGGAGCAGCCTCCTGATCGGGGCGATGCTCCCGATCACCGTACTGATGACCTTCATCGGCATGAAGGCGTTCGGCGTCGACGCCAACATCGTCGCCCTGTCGGGCATCGCGATCGCCATCGGTACGATCGTGGATATGGGCATCGTGCTCAGTGAGAACATCCTGCGCCGCCTCGAAGAGTCGGAGAAGGCAGAGAGCAAAGAGCCCACCCTCGAAGTGATCTACCGCGCGACGAGCGAGGTCGGCGGGGCGGTGCTCACCGCGGTCGCAACGACCGTCGTCAGCTTCTTGCCGGTCTTCACGATGGAGGCCGCCGAAGGCAAGCTGTTCAAGCCGCTCGCGTACACCAAGACGTTCGCGTTGATCGCCTCGATCATTATCGCGTTGACGATCCTGCCGGCCGCAGCGCACGTGCTTATGGGTTTCCGCCCGCGGATCAAAGTGCTCCGCACCATCGGTGCTGCGGCTCTCTTGCTCGGTGGTATCGCGATCGCGATCTGGCTGCATACCGTCGGTGGGCTGATCCTCGCGGCGTTCGGCGCGTTCTACCTCGCCAAGCCTTGGCTCCCGTCGCTGGTCGCCCGCGGCTTGCAATGGTCGGCAAATCTTGTCGCCGTCGTGATCGTGCTCGTTGTGCTCGCCGGCGCGTGGGAACCGCTCGGGCCCGAGCCGGGCCTCGTCGGCAATAGCGTCTTCATCGGCGCCATCGTTGGTGGTCTCCTGCTCGCGTTCTGGCTCGTTCGGCTCGCTTTCCCGCATGTGCTCGCGTGGACGCTCCGCCACAAGCTCATCGGGCTCTCCCCGGCGGTTGGCGTCGTATTGATTGGCATCACAGTCTGGCTCGGTTTCGATCGCGTCTGGGGTTGGCTGCCCGAGTCGGTCCGGCAGAACGAGACCACGGTCGAGATCGCTCACGCCTTCCCGGGACTCGGCAGCGAGTTCATGCCGTCGCTCGACGAGGGCGCATTCCTCTACATGCCGACCACGATGGCCCACGCATCGATCGGCGAAGCGACCGAGATCCTCAAGGAACTCGATCGGAGGATCATGAGCGTGCCCGAGGTCGAGCTCGCCGTCGGCAAGATTGGCCGCGTCGAGAGCCCGCTCGACCCCGCCCCGATCTCCATGGTCGAGACGATCATCGAGTACCAGAGCGAGTACCGCACCGACGCCGAAGGTCGACGCCTTAACTTCCGCTACAACACCGAGGCCGACGCGTTCGTCCGCGACGATCAGGGCAACCTGATCGAGGACGAGGACGGCCGCCCGTTCCGCCAGTGGCGAGACGAGATCGCGTCGAACCAGGACATCTGGGACGCGATCGTCGAGGCCGCGGATATGCCGGGCGTGACCAGCGCTCCGAAGCTCCAACCGATCGAGACTCGCATTGTCATGCTCCAATCGGGCTTCCGCGCTCCGATGGGCGTCAAGGTCTACGGACCCGATCTCGAATCGATCGAGTCATTCGGCCTCGAACTCGAACGCCTGCTCAAGCAGGTGCCCAGCGTCCAGCCGCTCGCGGTCTTCGCCGATCGTGTGGTCGGCAAGCCCTACCTCGAAATCGACATCGACCGCGATAGGATCGCGCGGTACGGGCTGACGATCGCGGATGTGCAGGAGGTCATCGAGGTCGCGATCGGCGGCAAACCACTGACCATGACGGTCGAAGGACGCGAGCGCTACCCGGTCCGGGTCCGCTACCTCCGCGAGCTGCGTGACCAGCCCGAGACGCTTGGCGACATCCTTGTGCCGACTCCGTCAGGATCCCAGGTACCCCTGCGCGAGTTGAGTACGCTCGAGTACCGCCGCGGGCCGCAGATGGTCAAGAGCGAGGACACGTTCCTCGTCTCCTATGTGCTCTTCGACAAGATGCCCGGCTTCGCCGAGGTCACCGTCGTCGAGGATGCCCAGCGCTTCATCCAGGACGCCATCGACGCTGGGGATGTCATCGTCCCGCCGGGCGTGAGCTATGAGTTCTCGGGGTCGTATAAGAACCAGGTGCGCGCCGCGAAACGGATGAGCATCGTGCTGCCGCTCGCGCTCGCGGTGATCTTCCTGCTGCTCTACTTTCAGTTCCGCAAGGTCGGCGTCACGCTGATGGTCTTCACCGGCGTTTTCGTCGCGTGGGGCGGCGGGTTCATCATGCTGTGGTTCTACGCCCAGCCGTGGTTCCTCGACACAACGCTGCTCGGGACCAACCTCCGCGGCCTGTTCCAGATCGAGCCGTACAACCTGAGTGTTGCCGTCTGGGTCGGATTCCTCGCCCTCTTCGGCATCGCCACCGACGACGGCGTCATCATGGCGACACGCATCGAGCAGTCGATGGCCGACGAGAAGCCCAATTCGGTCGAAGCGATCCGCAAGGCCGTCGTCGATGGTGGTCACCTCCGTATCCGCGCCGCGGTCATGACGAGCGCCACGACCATCCTCGCGCTGCTGCCCGTGCTCACCAGCACCGGGCGGGGCTCGGACATCATGGTCCCCATGGCCATCCCGTCATTCGGCGGCATGGCCGTCGCCTCCATCACCTGGTTCGTCGTTCCCATCCTGTACTGCTGGGTCGCGGAGTGGAAGTTCCGCCTCGCGTCTCACGGCCAATCCCATCAGCCGGCAGAAGCCGCCTCAACCCAAACCGCTTCATCGGAAGCACAAGGAGCCTGATCATGCTCAAGTCATTCAGCATCGCAGCAGCCGCACTCTGCGTCTGCACCCTCAACCCGTTCGCGACCGCCCAAGCGGAGGCGGGCACGGAGGCCGCGTCCATCAACGCGATGTGCCCCATCGGTAAGGAGCCTGTCGTCCCCTCGGCAGGCACCGTCGAGTACAAGGGCAAGCAGATCGGGCTGTGCTGCCCCGGCTGCGGCAACCAGTTCCTCGCGTGGGATGACGCCCGCAAGGATCAGTTCGTCACGATGGCTGTCGCCCAACGCGAGCCCGGGCAACGCGAGGCTGCGCCGAGTGCTCCGGCAACCGGCGCCGGCGTGGCCGGGCCCACCTATCCCTACACGCTGACCGATTGTCCTATCGGAGGTCCGCTCGGATCGATGGGCGATCCGGTTGTCAAGGTCTACGACAACCGTGAGGTGCGTTTCTGCTGCGCAGGCTGCCTCGGCGAGTTCGAGGGCAACAAGGCCAAGTACTGGGGTGAGATCGACGCCAAGATCGTCGAGCAGCAGCTCATGCACTACCCGATCGAGACCTGCATCGTCACCGGTGACAAGCTCGGCGACGACACGATCGACCATGTCCACAACAACCGACTCGTCCGCCTCGCGAGCGCAGACGCCGCCGCAGCGTTCAAGGCTGATCCAGCCAAACACCTCGAAACGCTCGACAAGAAGATCGTCGAAGTCCAGCTTCCCGACTACCCCATGGATACCTGCCCCGTCGGCGGTCCGCTCGGCTCCATGGGCGAGCCGGTCAACTTTATCTACATGAATCGCCTCGTCCGCTTCTGCTGCGGCGGGTGCGAAAAGTCACTTGTCAACGAGCCCGCGAAGTACATGGCCAAGCTCGACAAGGCGTACGCCGACGCGCAGCGTGAGGCGTATCCGATCGACACCTGCGTCGTCGCGGGCGGCAAACTCGGCTCCATGGGCGAGCCCGTCGAGATCGTCGCGGGGACGCAGCTCGTCCGCTTCTGCTGCGCGGGATGTCTGCCCAAGTTCGAGGCCGACCCGCAGAAGTACCTCTCGAAGCTGCCACAGGAGTAAGCATGCCCCCGACGCCGTGGTGCTCGGGGCGTTCCTCGACCTCAAGCTCACGACAGACCCGTTCGTCGTCGGGGCGGGGTTGGTATCGATGGTCTTGATCTTCGGGCTCGAAGCTTGGTTCATCCGTAGCGGGCAGGATCACTCTGCCGATGGTGACACTTGACTCCCGGTCACGTTCTAAATACCCTTAGGGGGTATGGGTAAAAAACCACCGGATCGATCAGCAGCACATGTTTCTGATGAAGACCGTGCACGCAACCTCGCCCGTCTCAAGCGGATCGAGGGACAGGTACGGGGCATCGCACAGATGGTCGAGCAGGATCGCTATTGCGTGGACATCCTCACGCAGATCGCCGCCGTCCAGTCCGCGATGCGGTCGGTTGGCAAGGAACTCCTTCGGCACCACCTCAAGCACTGTGTTGCGGATGCCGCCAAGCTCGGCAAAGCCGAGTTCGAGCAGGCGAGCGATGAGCTGATCGAGCTGTTGTACAAGAACGCGAGGTAGACTAGGTGACAACTCAATCCGCGACACTCCGAATCAGCGGCATGCACTGCGGCAGCTGCGCGAGCAAGATCAGCACCTCGCTGCTCAAGCTCGACGGCATCGAATCCGCTGACGTGTCGCCCCAGCGGGGGGAGGCTGTCATCTTGGGCCGCCCGCTCCCCGACAACGACGATCTGAGAGACGCCGTTACATCAGCCGGCGACTACGCGCTGACATCCGTGGATGAGGTAGAGCCAGCGGCCCCCGCGTCCGAACCGTTGACTCGTCAACACTACGCGATGGTTGAAGAGCAACCCAAGGAGAGCCTCTACCCGCTCTTCCTGATCGTGGGCTTCATCGCCGGCGTCACGCTCTTGGTCGCGGTGAGCACCGGCAACTGGTCGGCGGAACCCCTCATGCGGCACTTCATGGCCGGCTTCTTCATCGTCTTCTCGTTCTTTAAGCTCCTCGATCCACCAGGCTTCGTCTCCGCCTACCGCGGCTATGACCTCGTTGCCCGCAAGGTCCCCGCATGGGGCTGGGCGTACCCCTTCGTCGAACTGATGCTCGGTGTCGCCTATCTGCTCGCCTGGGTGCCAGTCGTAACCAATGCCGTCACGCTCGTACTGATGCTCGTGGGAGCCGCCGGCGTGCTCAAGGCCCTGCTCGACAAGCGAGCCATCCGGTGTGCCTGCCTCGGCACTGCACTCAACCTGCCCATGACCAAGGTCACACTCGTGGAGGATCTGACCATGGCCGCAATGGCCGCAGTCATGCTCGGTCTCATGCTTTAGCACCAACGGGGCTGTTCGCCTGCCAGAGTAGCTGATGATCGCTCTGCCGCCCTTCTACCCATGTCCCCGCAAAGAGATGCGCCTGCATCAGCAGCCGCGGCAGATCCGGGTTCCGGACCGCTTCGCCCACCCGCGGGTGGAAGCACGCCGGCGGCCAGAGGACGACATCGTCGTGCTCGAGCAGGATCCGGGCGACGAGTCCGGGGCCGGCCTGATCGCCGACGTACCGCCGCTCGAAGAACGACTCCTCGATGGCGTTGACCGCCCGCCACGCGGCGGGGTGGCCCGGGAAGAACCCCATTGCCGCGTTCGAGACGATCTCGCGCTGCTCGCACGCGACCCAAGCGGCCACGCCGGGCGGGCAGCAGGCGTCAAGCGGCCGGGCCGGCTTGATGTCGGTGTCGAGGTAGACCCCGCCGAGGCGGGCCATGAGTTCGAGGCGGAGGATGTCGCTACGCATCACGCAGCCGGGGACGCCGCCGATCGCGAGGCACGCGTCCCACGCCCGGCGGTTGAGGATCGGGAACGGCAACTTGTCGTCGGTCCAGAGGTGGAGCGTCCAGCCCGGATTCATCTCGGCGAACCGGCGTCGCCACCGACGCTGCTGGACGGGCATCTCACCGCGACCGAGCCAGATCTGGTGCAGCACTCTCGGGATGGGCGACGCTCCGGCCATCAGGCGACGGCCTCTACGGGCTTGATGCTGGCGTTGTAGAGGTACGCGCCGCCATGCGCGCGGGCATCAGCTTCGGCCTGCTCGAAGAGGCCCCAGTGGTACGGCACGACGTCACGGAAGTGACCGTGCTCGTTGATGACGCGGGTCAGGTAGCCGGGGCCGGTCTGGTCCCAGATGCCGCGGTAGACGAGGATCGAGTGGGCGAGGTCGCGGACGCAGTGCCAGAGCGCCGCGTTGCACGGGACGGCCCCCATCACCGCCGGCGAGAGCAGGTGCGGGCGGCCGTGCTGCTGCGTGGTCGAGCAGAACGCGCGGACGCCATCGACCAGCTCGTCGATCGACCGGATCGGCAAGCGGTCCGGATCGACGAACACGCCGCCCTCGCGGGCGAGCAGCTCATAGCGGAGGATATTGAGCCTTGACGCCGCTCCCGCCGGCTCGGGCAGCTTGAACGTCTCGGCCCACTGGGCATGGTTGAAGATCGGCTCGCGGTCGTCCAGCGTGATGACGCGGACATCCCACTCGGGGTGGTGCTGCTGCCATTCGGTTCGCCACGTGCGGAATGACTCGGGCGTGGGCGTCTCGGCGAGGTGCGCGGTGTAGACGATCTTCGGGATCACTTGGGTGCCTCCTGCGTGGTGCTCGATTCGATCTGCCAGTTCGCTGGCGGGACGCCTTCCATGCCGCCCTCGATGAACGGGGCCGCGATAGCGCCGAAAGCGACCGCCTCATTGCCCGAGCCCGAGCCGGAGCCCGAACCGGAATCGAGCGTGACTTCCGTGGCGACGATGGTGCCGCTGGGATCGGTGGTGAAGGTGCCCGTGAACGAGTCGGAGCTTGTTCCGATCGTGACCGTGGTGTCTTTGATCGTGCCCTCAGAACCGAGCGTGAGTCGATCGGTGAAGCTGTCGCTCGGCGACTCGACGGACGAGCTCTCGCTCGAGCCGGACCCGGAGCTCTCGCCACTCGATGCGCCGCTGCTGGCCATCGACGAGTGCATACTCGACTGACCGGAGCTACCGCCCGATCCGGATCCACCGGGACCGGACCCGCCCGGTCCGCTGCCACCTGGGCCCGAGCCTCCGGGGCCACTCCCCCCGCCGCTGGAACCTCCGCCACCGGATGATCCGCCACCGCCCGACGAGCCGGGGTCGTCGGTCGAGGCCATCGACGAGTCGCCGGAGCTCATGCTGAAGGTGGGATCGGTGTCGGTCGGGACAGAGCCCGAAGAAGCCGCCGACGACGCAGCGGACGACCCACCGCTCGGGTCGTCGGTCGAGCCGCCGCCGCTTGGTTCACTGGGTGTGGGGTCGTCGGTCGAGCTCGGGGCGGTGCTGTCGGGCGTGCCGCTGTCGCTCGTGAACGCGTCGGTGGTGTAGAACGTCAGCGTGGGCGTCCCGCTCGGCCCGGTGGTGAAGATCACGTCGCCGGTGGTCGAGTAGCTGGTGCCCTCGGACGGCGTGGGCGTGCTGCTCGCCGGCGTCTCGTACGAGGACTCGGGCGTGTCGGGCGTCGAGTAGTCGCTCGACCCGCCGCCCTGCGGGGCGCGGCCAGTGGCCCACACGGGGATATAGAGGTAGTACCGAGTCGGCTCGCTCATTCGGCAGCCTCCCGGGCAACTTCGCGGTTGGCATCAACCGGCGTGTACCAGCCTTGGGTGGTGATCGACTTCGAGCACTCGGCGCTCGCCGCAGCGATCGCCTCCTCATACGGCATCCGCTCGAACACGCCCAGCCCGCTGCCCGGCGAGCAGTTCACGACGCGGAAGCGATGCTTCTCGAAGTGCGGCAGCAGCGCCTCGAAGCGGCGGCTCAGAGAGTCGTAGAGTACGTTGTTGTGCTTGATCGCCGCAGCTTCACGGGTTTCGTCAAACGCGTACTTGTGATCAGCCGCCATGCGGAAGTCGCAGCCGAGCAGATACACCGTCCGGAACCCGAGGTGGTGCAGCAGCCGCAGCGCGACGAGCATCACGCTGCGCTTGCCCTTGATGCCCAGCGAGTCGGTGGACTTCGGGTCGTTGCCCCACGGCACCGTGTCGCCGGTCAGGAAGCGATCGTGGTCGAAGTGGTTGCTGCGGCGGAAGAACAGCACGCTCGGCATCTGCGCGACGCGGTACGCGCTGTCGCGCATCGTGCCGTCGCCCACCTGAATGCGGAGCTTGCGCCCCCAGTGGCAGACCGGCACGAACTTCAGCACGCCGGGGTCCTTCCAGCCCGTATCGATGAACCGGCCGGGATCATCGACGCACGTCCACAGTGTCGGACGGTGCACCGTCCATGAGTTGTTGACGCCCATCGTGACGATGCCGCGGCGATCAAGCTTCGAGAGATCGATATCGTTCAGCGAAGGGCCCGACAGCACAAGGAACGCCGAGCGGCCCTTGTAGAACCCGCCGAGCGAGATCGAGTCGAAGTCGGCGGTGTAAAGCCGCAGCCCGTTGCGGGCCGGGGCCCGGTTCTTGAGGCCACGCTGGAGCGCGACGATGTCGGACTGGTTGGGGCTGTTCACTTGAACCTCCCCGTGAGGTAACGGCCCGCCGCCCGCGTATCGCTGACGACGCCAACCCGGCCGATCACATCGACCCACCACGAGAGGGGGCGAACGGTCGGGTGGAGATTTTCGCCAGCGACAGTGACGCGACTGGGTCGGGTGCAGATCGAGAAGCAGAACCACGCCCGCGGCCGGGCGACCCGTCGCATCTCGTTCAGCACCGGGACCACGTCCTCGGTGAGCAGGTGCTCGAGCGCATCGAAACTTGTCACCACGTCGGCGACGCCCTCGACCAGCTTGGTCTCGTGCATCGGATTCTTGATGTCGGCCTCGGGGAAGGCGAAGTCCACGCCGACGCCGTCGATGCTGTGCCGGCGGAGTTCGGCGATGAAGTCGTTGCGGCCGCAGCCGAAGTCAACAACGAACCTTGGCTTCCATCGCTTTACGATCGCGATGGCATTGCGGCCGTGATTGGTCGCCCCGTACGCCGAGCCCTGGCGCGACGCCAGCTCGACGTACTTGCTGCGTTCGTGCTCGCGGCGGGCGTCGAGGTCGTTCGTGGTGGTGTCCGTGGGAGAGCTCATCCCGCACCCTCCACGAACAGGTTGAACTTCCGCTCGCCGTCGGCCGGGTCGGCCAACTCCATCAACGTCATCGCCTCGAAGACCCAGACCGGCCGGCCCCTGCTGTTGCGCTCGCAGGTGAGCTGCACGCACACCCCCTCGGGGATCGGCACCAGCTTCGGTTGAAGCGATCGCGCGGGCGGGCAGTCAGGCAGCACACCGGGCAGATCACAGACGGGGCCGAGGCCGAGCAGACCCTCGAAGCCCGATCCATCGACGCCGCCATCCATGTGATGGGCTTCGAAGCGGTTGATCGCGAGCAGCGTGGGGTCTTCACCGCCTGTCGGACGCTGCGAAGAAAGCCCCTCCGGTACCGCCACGTAGCGGAGGTAGGTCTCGCTCCCCGGATCTCCGTCGAGGCGGGCCTCCCGCCACGGGTACCGCCACCGGTTGCTCTCGGTGGGGATTGGCTGAGCCTCGCCGAGGATCGCCGTCACGCGGCCAGATGACGGCCGGCCCATCTCGATCACGGCCCACTTCTCGCCGACGCCGTCTTCCTTCCACAAGATCGGCACGCCGCCCATTGGTCGGCTGGCGAGCACGGTCTCCTCGGGCTCGATCTCGCAGGTCGTGTCGAGTTCGTTCGTGATGTAGACCCGCGCTGGCGTCACGCCGGTCAGCACGCACCGCCCGAGTTCGCCGGCCTTGATCAGCTGGGTCGCCAGAACGAACTCCAGTGACCGGGAATCCTCGGTCGCGATCTCGCCCGTCAGCGGCGTGCGGCTGTAGAACGTCCGTTCCTGATCGTCATCCCCAGGCTCGACGAGCACGTCGGTGATCGCCATCGCGTGGAACGGCTCGATGGTCTGTTCCGAGTCGTTACGCACGAGCACGACGCCACGCGGCACGATCTCGCGCTGCGGGTTGGCCATGGCGTTACGGTCACGCGAGCGGTGCCCGACCGCGGCATCGACGAACGCGTTGTACGCCGCCGCCGGGATCTTGAGCGGCTCGCCTGTTCGGACTTTGCGGAGAGCATCGCCGCTCATATGCCGAACCCTCCAAAGCTGCCCTGGTCGTACACCCGCTCGACGTACGCCGCGACGGGTCGCTTCACGATGGTGTTCGCGCTCGTGTCTTCCTGATCCGCGTAGCGGACCCAGAGGTACTCCCACCCCTTCTTGCTGATGCCGTTGATCGAGCCGACGGAGAGCCCGGTGACATTTGGGCTGGCCGCGAAGCGGAACGTGATCTCCCAGTCGTCGTCGGGACCGGTGCCGCGGCGGGCCCCGGTCGCCCCGAGGAACAGCACCTCGCCAGCGGCGAACCCGCGGAAGCCGCCGCTGTTGACCTTGCCGGTGAGGTTGAAGAGCGCGCCCTTGTACGAGTTGGTCACCGCCGCCGCGGGCAGATAGTGCGTTTCGCTGAACTGGTAGATCGGCACGGTGATGTCCACGCCCTCGACCGCGTCCTGCGTCACGCCGATCGCGCCCTGGAAGTCGGGCGCGGTGGTGCCCGACGCCGCGTAGGTGCCGACCGTCTGCTTGCTCTGGGTGATGTGCTGGGTGCCGCCGCCGGTGTCGAAGGCGAACGTGCTCTCGCCCGTCTGCGGCGGCGTCGACTGCTGCTGGGAGTCCGGCGCGTACCGAACCGTTGCGTCCCACAACTCGTGCCCGATCGGCTCGACCGTGACCGACTGCCGCGGCATGCCGTCGTACGTCGCCGGGCTGGTCGTTTCGGCCTGCGCCCGCGCGGTCATGTCGCTGTCCGCGGCACGGACAGC
>JBCBNT010000088.1:0-12634 GCA_039821685.1 Planctomycetota bacterium
ACCGCGAGCCGCGAGCAGGTCCGGCAGAAGGTCTACTCCTCGAGCGTCAAGCGGCACGAGCGCTTCGGCGCGTCGCTCGACCCGCTCCGCCGCGCACTCGGACGCTGATCCACTGCCGCGGCAGCCTGATACCCTGCCGCCATGCGAATCCTGCTGACCAACGACGACGGCATCCGCGCACCGGGCATCCGGGCCCTGCACGCCGCGCTCACCAGAGACAACCCGATCGGCGAGGTCTTCACCGTCGCACCGCTGACGGTCCAATCCGCCACGAGCCACGGCGTCACCTTCAGCGAGCCGCTCATGGCAACGCCCTGCGATGACCCCGCCGGGTTCGCCGTCGACGGCAGGCCCGCGGACTGCGTCAAGATCGCGCTCAGCGAGCTCTGGCAAGAACGCTTCGGCCAAGGCACCCGCCCCGACCTGGTCATCAGCGGCATGAACGCCGGAGCGAACTGCGGCATCAACGTCATCTACTCCGGCACCGTCGCCGCGGCGATCGAAGCCGCCTTCCTCGGCATCCCGTCGATCGCCGTGAGCCTGCACCTCGGCCGGGGCAAGACGCTCTTCGACGCCGGCGCCGCCCACGCCCGCGCCGCGATCGACGCGGTGCTCTCGGGCGGGTCCATCGAGCCGCACTCGTGCGTCAATATCAACGTGCCGCGGTGCGAAGACCCCTCCGCCAAGGCCGACGCCCCGCGGGGCGAAGCCGGGCCCGATGCCGGCGCACCCCACGACCCGTACGCGGCCATGCCCATCACCGTCTGCCCAATGAACACCCACGGGCTCATCGACAGATTCGAACGACGCCAGAGCCCCGCCGGCCACCCCTATTACTGGCCCGCCGGCGGAGGCCTCGACTTCCACCGCACCGAGCCCGGCACCGATGTCGACCTGCTCTTCAGACGGCACATCACGCTGACGCCACTGAGCTTCGACCTCACGGCCCATGCCCAGATCGACCGCTGGAACGACCGCCTCGCGAAGCTCCACGCCAGCAGCTGAAACCACACCCAAGGCGCAACCCCCGGCCGAAAGCCCGGCCCGGCCCGCCAAAACCGGGCTCAAGCCGCCGGGCCGGGGTCAAGCCGGCTCTCCGCCATCCCGATGCACCTCTCCGGATGACCGGCCACGCCGGCACGCGCACCGGAGACGACCCATGAACAACGCGAGCAACGCGAGCAAGAACGACATCCTCCTCGACGCCGGCACCAACGAGCTCGAGGTCCTCGTCTTCCGCCTCGCCGGCGGGCTTTTCGGCGTCAACGTCGCAAAGGTCCGAGAAGTCATCAGGTTCGCCACGCCATCTGAAAGCCCCATGCGGCACGCCTCGGTCATGGGCATGATCAACCTCCGCAGCCAGGTGGTCCCGCTCATCGACCTCAAGAAGCACCTCGATCTGGGGGAGGTCGACCCCGCAGACCCCGCCAACCGCGTCATCATCATGGAGTTCAACGGCCTCCGCTCGGGCTACGTCGTCGACGGCGTCGACCAGATCTACCGCCTCGCCTGGACCGCCGTCCGCGAAGCGCCCGACGTCCACTCGATCGATACCTCCGACCGCGCCGGCCCCGAGATCTCCGCCTGCACCGGCGTGATCGATCTCGACGGCAAGCTCGTGCTCATGCTCGACTTCGAATCCGTCGCCGACGCGATCCTGCTCGAAGACAAGCTCCACGTCGAGCAGGTCGACAACCCGCACGGCGTCGACCGCGCGAGCCAGCGCGTCATCCTCGCCGAGGACTCGCCCTTCATGCGAGACCTCATGACCAAAGTGCTCCGCAATTCGGGCTACACCGGGCTCGAGGTCTTCTCCAACGGGGCCGACGCCTGGAACACCATCCAGAACACCGCCGAAGACCGGCCCATCAACGCCATCATCAGTGACATCGAGATGCCGCAGATGGACGGCCTGCACCTGTGCACGCAGATCCGGGCGTCGAAATCACCGGCCGTCGCAAGCCTCCCGGTCGTGCTCTTCAGCTCGCTCATCAGCGAAGACAACGCCAAGAAGGGCCAGCAGGTCGGCGCCAGCGTGCAGGTGCCCAAGCCCGACCTCGCCGAGATGGTCCTGCTCGTCGACCGCGCCTGCACAGGCCAGCTCGACCACGCCGACGACGCGATCCGCCACGCGGCCTGATCCCCAGCCCCACACACATAACCTGGACAACTTCGCTCGCTCGAATAAGACGAGCATCGCACCAGCGTTGCTGCGTACGCGTAGGCGGAATCCGCAGCGGACCCCGCCCATCAACATCGCGCAAACAAAGGCGGCTCTGCCTGCAAGACAAAGCCGCCCGGAGGGAGAAGAGAGACTTGTGCGCATCACGCTGCAGCTTCAGCACGAAGCGGCGGCGTGACGATCGAGCCGACGGGTCTTACCCGATCAGCTCGGAGATGTCTTCGAGTGCCGAGGGGAACTCCTCGCGGATCGTCGCGAGCTGCTCGCTCGACAGGCCGAGCTGCTCGAGCACGCCCTTGTCGTACTCGAGGCTCGGCAGATCCAGGCGGAAGCCCTTCTCGTGCTCGGCCGAGATGCGGTCTGCAACGTACACCAGGTTGCACAGCGTGCGGTGCTCGCTCGGCGCTTCGCTCGGGTTGTGGTGGTACCGCGTCACGCTCGCGAGCGTCTTGGGGAACTTCCACCGCTCGCAGAGCGCAAAGCCGAACTCCTGGTGCGTCACGCCGAAGATCTCGGCCTCGGCTTCGAGCATGTCGCCCGAGGGCACGCCGTCGGTGTCGGGCTTCACGCGATCGAGCACGTCGATCATCTTGTTGCGGTCGTACTGCATCTCGACCATGAAGCCGATATCGTGGATCAGGCCCGCGAGGAAGGCCTCGTCGGTCAGCCCGTAGCCCAGCTTGTCGGCCAGCAGCTTGGTCGCCGCAGCCGAGGCGATCGAGTGGTCCCACAGGTCACGCGCAGCGAAGTAGGGCGTGAGCTGCCCGCCGCGGAAGAGCTTCGCGAGGCTCGCCGCGATCGCGATGTTCTTCACCGCGTTCAGGCCCAGCATCACGATCGCCCGGTTGATCGAGGCGATCTGCCCCGGAAGGCCGTAGAACGAGCTGTTCACCACCTTCAGCACCCGCGAGCACAGGGCAGGGTCGATGCTGATCAGGTTGTGCAGGTCCTGGGCCGTCGACGACGGGTCCTCGACCAGCTCGATAATCTTGAGGGTGATCTCCGGAAGCGTCGCGATGTGGCTGATCTCGCCGATCGCCTCGCTCAGGATCTGCTCTCGCTGCACGTCGGTCGCCATCGTTGGGGCTCCTTCTTCCCGTTGGTCCGACGGAGTCATCGGACCCTCGGGTGCCCCACTTGCGGCCGAGACCGGAAACCGCGCCCGCTCAGCGTCCCCCCCTCTTCCGGGGTCGCGCAAACGAAACCGCACCGAACGCGCAGCCACCCGTCCCCGACAACCACCCGCACCTGCTTGCGACGGATCAGATCAGCCGACTTACCGGAGCCCGTGCCAACGCTTCCGCAGCAGCGACGCGTCCGCAAGACTCACCGCCGCGAGCGCCCTCGCCACCGCTGCCCCGGCCTCCCCGCGGCCAAACGGGTGCTTGAACGACGACCGATCCATCGCAACCGCCGATCCGATCGCCAACCCCACTGCCTCGGCCGTCTCGCCCTTCGCGTCGACAACGTTCGTCCCGCGCTCCCGCTGCCGCTGGCGGTCGCCGATGTTGACGACCGGGATGCCCACCGCCCCCGCTTCGATCAGCCCCGCCGAGCTGTTGCCCACAAGGACGCCCCCGGGCACCCCGGCGAGCCGCTTGAGCAGCGCGACGAACCGCTCGCGCGGCAGATGATCTCGGCAGACGACGCCGGGCCGATCTCGTGCCGCGTCGATCGCCCGCACCACGCCCCGCCGCCCCGGATCGAGGTTGGGTGAAAGCAGCAGCGCCCGCCGATCGCCGCTGAGTATCGCATCGATCGCGGCGCTCGCCGACGCTTCTTCGACCTCGTCGGGCCGACCCGTCGGGTGCATCAGCAGCACCGCGTGCGGGTCGCCGAGCTCAGCCGCCTCGCCGTCAGCCATCGGATCGATCGCCGCGAGCCCATCGATCGCGGGCGATCCTGCGACATGCACGCGCGACTCCGCCTCGCCCATGGCCCGCAAGCGTGCCCCGGAGGCCTCGGTTGCAGGGAAGTGCAGGTGCGCGAGCTTGCTGATCGCGTGCCGCATCGCCTCGTCCGCCACGCCCTCGGCCAGGTCACCCCCGTGGATATGCGCGAGCGGCAGCCCGCCGATGCTCGCCGCGGACGCCGCCGCGAACGCCTCGATCCGATCGCCCAGCACCAGCACCACGTCGGGCCGAACACGCTCGAAGCTCCGACCGAACCGCGACACGCCCCGGCCGAGCGACTCCACATCGTGCCACCGCCCGACCCTGCCGACCGTTTGCATCGGGATCGAGTCCGTCACCTCAAACTCGGCCTTCACTTCTTTAAACGTCTGCGCGGGCTGCACGAGGTGCGAGCCCGCCGCGATCACGAGCAGCTCGAGCGACGGCTCAACCTGAATCGCCCGCATCACCGGTCGCAGCAGCCCAAACTCCGCACGCGTGCCCGTCACCACGGCGATCCGCCGACGCGCGTTGTCACCCGCCCGCGGCCGATCGCGCTCCGGGCCCGACCAGTCGGGGCCGATCACGACAAATCCTCTTCAATCAGCGGCATGTCCGCCTCGATATCGCGAGCAACCGTCGCCCCGACGACCTCGTCCACCCGCCAAGGCTCGATGCCCGTGCCGGGACGCTTGATCGTCAGATCGTCGAGCGTCAGAACCGCGCCGGCCGCCAGGTTGCGCACCGCAACGAGCGACTGCCGACTGACGGCCCGCACGTCCTGCTCGCACGCGAGGACACGTTTGTCGACGATCGACTGGTCCGTGGAACGCGTCGCCGCCCTCGCACGATCCGCGTAGCGCTCAAAGCCAACCGGTTCGAGGGACGCGCCGTGGTCTGGGCCGGCCGCACTGGTGTCGTACGTCACGTGCCGTTCGAGCAGCGCCGCACCTGCCGCGACTGCCATCGCGCCCGTCTCAATCGAAGCAGTGTGATCGCTGTACCCCACCGGCAGACCCGTCGCCTCGGCGATCGCGCGGATGCCGCCGAGCGCCGCGTCCGGCGCCGGATAACTGCTCACGCACTGCAGCATCGTCAGCCGATCGCGGATGCCGTCGAGCCATCCGGCTGCCCGCGTCACCTCGTCCAGCGTGCTCGCGCCCGTGCTCACGATCAGCGGCTTGCCCGTCGCCGCCATCGCTTCGAGCAGCGGCCGGTTGACAACATCCGGGCTCGCGCTCTTGTACGCGTCCCACGGCAACTGCTCCGCCACCTCCACCAGCTCGACGCTGAACACGGTCACGATCGCGTGGATCCCCAGCTCGTGCGCACGCTCCACCGACGGCGCCATCTGATCGATCGAGAGCTCCAGCCGGCGGAGCATGGCAAACGGGTCGGTCTCGCCGGCTGACTTCTGATACGCCGCGAGCCTCGCCGCCTTGGACATCAGCCGATCGGTCTCGAAAAGCTGCAGCTTCACGGCATCGGCGCCGGCCCGCGCGGCGCTCTCGGTGAGCATGACCGCGCGATCAGGGTCGCCGTCGTGATTCACGCCGATCTCGGCGATGATGTAGGGCGGGTGCTTCGGGCCGATGTGCCGATCGCCGATCTTCATGCTTACGCCGACCGGACCCGCGACCGAGCGGTGAACAGCCGCTCGCTCAGCACCTGCTCGGCGCGCACAACGTCGGCCTCGGTGTCGATATCAACAACCGAGCCCTCGGGTGAGACGATGCCCCGGCGGTCGACGCCGAAGAACGCGTGCGGGCCGTCGCCTGCTCCGTCGATCTCGCGCATGAGCGCCCGGCGGGTGAGCGCGATCACCCCGCCGTCAGGCAGATAGGCCGGCGGCAGATCCTGCCTGCGGAACACGCCGTGGTTGAGTACGTCGCCCTGCCAGGGGGACACCTCGCCGTTCGTTTCATCGATGCGCGCCATCCACCACGGGTGGTGCTTGCCGACCCGCTCGTAGCTCTGCACGCTGTCGCACCCGGTCGCGACAAGCCGATCGACGGCGCGGTCGATCAGGTCTGCGGGCCGCACGGGCACGTTCGCGTACAAAATAACGATCGGCACGTCGAGCCCGCCGAGCTCGTTGACCGCGTGACGCGCAGCGTCGTCAACCGTCGCGGTATCGTGCGCGAGACCGGCAGGTCGGGTCACCGCCTCGACGCCCATCCCACGAGCAGCGTCGATCGCCTTCGGATCATCGCTCGATACCGCAACACGCGAAACGGATTCGGCAGCGAGCGCCGCGTCGATCGTCCACTCGATGCACGCCCTCCCCGCGATCGGGCGGACGTTCTTCCCGGGCACGCCCTTGCTGCCCGCGCGGGCGAGGATGATCGCCAGAGCGTTCATGTCAGCGTGACCTCCACCGGGGACGCAACAGTCCCTTCTGTCCTTGCCGCCCGCAACGCACCGGCACCGCCGCGCCACGCTGCCAGAAGCCCATCGCCCAATGCGCTCGCGCTCTCGGTGGTCACGTGCATCGTGCGTGACTCCAGGCGATCCGCGGCCGATGCAGGCACCGGCAGCGGCGCGATCCGCTCACCCGGCACGGCCTTGGGCAGCGGATCGATCACCGCAGCGCCGCACGCGAGCAGCCAGCGGTCATACATCGAATCAATCTGCTCGTAGATCGCGTCCCGGCGGGTTACCCTCGCGACGAGCCAGGGCAGCGGCACGCCGTCCGCCGTAGTGCGCTGCTGCCGACCGGCGATGAGCGCCTGCACGCCCGAGCGCGACGCGTCAAACCCGTCGTGCCCGGCGACCAGCTCGTAGGTGTGCCGATCGTCTGCCATCAGGTCGATGCTGATCGCGTCGAGCCCGAGATCGAGGAGCCCGAGGGTCGTGGCGGTGTCGGCCGACGCCCGCGTGCGGACGTGCACCGCGAGCGCCCCCGCGCCAGCTGCGCCGTGCGCGATCCGAGCGAGCGACGGGTGATCGAGCACTTCCGCAGCGTCGAACGCCGACCGTGCGGCGGTCAGGGTCACGCAGAGGTCGGGCCGCGCTCCCGCCGCCTCTCTGATCGCCGCGACCGCGACATCCGCATCAAGCAGCGACCCATCGGCGCCGACGAGTTCGAGCACAAGATGCTCCGGCGAGCCCCGCTCGATCGGCACCGATCGAGCAGCCGCCGCTGTCTCGAGAGCAGAGCTCGCTGCGCCTTGGGCGAGCATCGCTCGGCACAGGCTTCGACGCTCGGGTGTGTCAGCCGTGACCCGCTCGCCGAGATCACGCACGGAGGCGTCCACCAGCAGGCACCCCGTCCCGGCGATGGGGTCGTTCGCCGGCTGAATCGGCAAATAGCCCAGCACGGCCCCGATCGACGCGAACGCCCCGGACTCTGCCCGCTTGTCGCGCATCGACGTGATCAGCGGCACGCCCAGCACCGCCGGGCTCAGCCCCACCGCCGCCTGACTGAAGACCAGCCCGTGCTGCGATGGGTTCTCGTTGAACCGCTCGATCATCGCGGCGCCGATCTCTGCGTCGATGAGCGGCCAGTCCGCGCCGCACACGAGCAGCGCGTCGGCGTCGACCGCCGCGGCCGCGTCGCAGAGCGCCTCGGGGTGCGTGATCTCATCGATGTACGTCCAGCCGGCGATGCCGCCCCGCCATTGGTGAGGCGTGAACGCGCGGGCCCCGCGCACGGCACGCCGACGGTCGGCGATCGGCTCGGCATCGACCTCGATGATCCGGACGGGCCGCCCACCGATCACGCCGCCCGACGGGTCGATCCCCGCCGCAGCTGCGGCTTCGCCGGGGGTTGCCGTGGCGAGCACGATGCCCTCGATGCCTTTGACGGCCGCGAGACGTTCGAGCGTGAGCCGGAGCGCCGATGCGCCCTCGAACAGCGGCTCGCCCAGTTCCCGCTTGATGCCGAGGTCAGACCGCTGCGGATCCACGGTCACCGCAGCCCAGACGCGCTGCGGGTCTTTGCCGGTTGCGTCGGCCCGCTCGCGGGGCTCTTCGCGCGTGATCTTCGTCGCTCGGCCCTCGTGCGCCCGGATCGCTCGGTCCATGAGCGAGCCGAGCTCGTCGGCCGCACCGGCCAGACCCTCAAGGTTCGCAGCGTCCCGTGTCATCTGCGCCCGCTGCCTCTCCAGCGGCGAGCCGTCCGCGAGATGGATCTCCCGATCGGCCCGCGCTCGCTGCAGCGTGCCACGCTGGTTGATCTGGTGCACGAGCTCCCACGCCGGGTCGAGCGACTTCACCTCATCGCGGTGGGCGTACACGTCTCGGATCAGCCGATTGACCCGCGGCTGATCCTCGGCGTGCTCGATCATCTCTTCGACGATCGCCTTCGAGCGCCGGCTCAGGTCCGCCACCTTCCAGACATCGCCCCGCACGCTGCGCGTCACGTCCACCGCGTCGCGCACGGCGTCGTCTCGGCCGACGGTCGACGCCGGCGGGATCTCGACCGCTGGCCCGTCTCGGAACGCATCGAGTGCTTCGGCGAGCATCATCGTTGTGGTGTGAGCCTTGGCGACGCCGCCCTCGGTCGCGTCGATGACCGCGAGCCCGCGCGCGGTATCGGCCTGGAAGTCTCGCTCGAACTGGTGCCGGTAGGTCTGCATCTGGTCATCGGTAAACATGGGCCGGCCGAGGTGATCGGCCGCGGTCACGAGCTTGCCGCCCATGCGCTTGATCCGCTGCCACTCGAGCGTTTCGAGCGTGCAGAACTCGCCGAGCTCGCTCCCCCACACGGTGTGGATCGCCGCGTTGGGCCCGTAGTACTGGCCGTCGGTGAAGCCCAGATCCTGCCCCACGAGGATCACCGGATCGCAGCCCAGGTGCCGGGCGACGTAGTACGCCAAATGCGCCACGGTCGCGCCCGCTTTGAGCGTGCCACGCTCGCCCGGATCCCTGCCGAGCACGCGGTCGAGGAACGGGTCGGAGGGGCACCGCATTGCGCCGGGCCAGGCGTCGAGGATCGCCGCGTTGGCCTTCGCCTCGGCGATGAGCGTGATGCCCTCGACGTCCGCCGCGGTCAGGCCCTCGTAAAACCGCCTGCTGATCTCGTGGTAATCGAGCGCCGTAACGAAGTGCGGGCGGATGCCCCGCTCGAGCAGCGGCTTGAGCATGGTCTGCACGGCAACGATTACGGCGCGCTCGCGGACCCACGGCTGCTCGAGCACGTGCAGGTTCCGCGCGAGGCTCGGGCCCGCGCTGACGACGAGCCCGGACCGACCCGCGCAGCAGCCTCGCAGATCGGCGATCCCGTCGCACGCCACGTAGCGGTCGAGGTTCATGAGCTGGTTGCGCGCGGTGACATCCGCCTGCGCGAGCGTCGTGACGACGTTGGTCCGGATCGACCGGACGATCTCGGCGAGCTTGGCCCCAAGCGTCGCGGGCGTGTCGCCCAGGCGTCGCTCACTGGGCGGATGATCGAGGATCTCGAGCCCGAGCGAGACCAGGCCCTCGCTCCCTTCGAGCGCTCGCCCGAGCGCGGTGCTGTCTGCCGCGTCGGTGATGAACCTCAGGAGCGGATCGCCGAGCCACGCGGCGTGGTCCTGCCTCTCGAGCACCGCCCGCATGAGCCCGAGGTCGGGCTCGTAGACCACGACGAGCGCAGTGGACCTTGCGCGGGCGAGGATCGACCGCACATGGTGGCCCATCGCGAAGCCGTTCACGACGACGACCGCGGCATTGTCGAGGTCGACGCGGCCCGCGAGCCGGTCCGCCTCGTCGCTCGGCCGGCGGCGGCTCGCCAGCTGCGTCCGCCGGCCCCAGTCGTCGACGATCGATCCGGAGAGCAGCCCGTCATCGGTCAGCACAAACTCGACGTCGCCCCGCGGGGGCGTTTCTGCGATCCGGCGGGCCAGATCGGGTTCGAACAACCCGAGCGCCACGAGATTGGTATCGAACCGCGCACCGCTTGGCTCGGCCGAGGCTGCGCCGGGTTCGCCGACCGATCTGGTGCCCATCGCCGTACAGTCCTTCGTGCTGCGTTGATGCAACGTGGTGCGTGCGCGGCGACCCGAGGCCGGCGTCGGCCTTGGCGGGTCGTCCGGAGAAGGCATCGGCCGAACCAGCGAAAGGGCTCCACACCGTGACCATGCCGGCTTGGGCGTTCGGGATCGTGGCATCTGGCTTCGCATCGGCCGGAGCAGGCTCTCAGGGGCTCGCGCCGGAGCCGTCGGACATCCCGGCGCTCCCGCCGGCCGACCCTTTGCAAGTCTGGCTCTTCGAGCGGCCCGTGCCGACCGCCGTGCTGCTCGGCGTCGCGGCCCTGGTCATCGTCATGGTGCTGCTGCGGATCGGCCGGCGTCGGGGGGCCTTGGCGGCGGCGGGGCTTGGCGCTGCAGCCGTTGCCGCGGCCATCGCGATCGGCGGAGCCGTGACCACCGACCGTGAACGCCTGCTCTCCGCGACCGCGGAGCTCACGGTCGCAACAGCGGCCGTCGACTCGGCAGCGATGACCAGGCTGCTGCACCCCGACTGCCGGGTGTCGCTGCGGGGCCTGCGGATCCCCGTCGGCTCATTGGGCGATCGGGAAGCGATCATCTCGACGGTGCGATCCCGGCTCACCGGTCGGCTCTGGCAGGTATCGCCGGTCGAGGTGCGGGCGGGCATGGACGGGCCGCGCGTGGGCCGAAGCCAGGTGCGCGTCCGGGCGGTCGATTCAGGCAGCGATCTGCCCGTCTTTTCGTGGTGGGCGATCGACTGGCAGGAGCACGAGGGCCGGTGGCAGGCCGTGCAGATCGAGCCGCTCTGGATCCAGGGCGTGGGCTGACCGGGCTGACCGAGGGAGCCGCTACTCGGGGATGCCAACGAGCGTGCTGGGTTGCAGACGCCAGTCCTCTCCCTGCTCGGTCTGGACTTTCTCTCTGATGCCGCGGCCGTTGAGCAGGTTGTGTGGGAACCGGTCTTGCAGCGACCGAAGGACAGACGGGTCGGCCTCGATGTCGTCAAACCGCATCGCGCCGACGGTCACCATGCTCAGTGTGGGCCCGTGGAACACGAACGCCTGCTCACCCTGCGACCGCAGATCGCGGACCGCCTGCTCGGCGCTCGCACGGAACTGGGCGATCTCGTCGGATGATGGGCTGCGGCCGTCGATCCGGCCGTAGACACCGACCTGCAGCGTGCAGTCGGCGTCGAACCGCTCGCGGGCGGTCCGCAGGTCGTACTCCCCGACCGGGCCCTCGACCGGCGGCACAAAGAATGCGGTCGCGAACGGTCGCCTGCCGTCGACCTCGATCTCGCGGACGGCGGCCATCGTCTCGACGATCTCGGCCGACGGCGGGAACGCGAACCGGCCCAGCAGCACCGCCGAGCGGTCGCCCCGGGCCTCGACGAACACCCCGCGGAGCACCGGGCTGAGCCGCCGCAGATCCGCCGCCGCCCGCTCCGCGGCCGCTGCCTGCCCCGGTCCGGCAAAGGTCATCAGCCCGATCGACCACCGGCCGTCGGATGCCGAGCCGCCTTGTGGTCCGCCCCGGTTTGCACCACCGAAGAGGGCCGACGACTCCGAGGCCGGATCCGCGATGCCATCGGGGCTTGAGCCGCAACCGACTGAAAGAAGCGCAAGGAACGCACCGAACAGACACACACCTGCCTTGTGGTACCATTTCAAATACCAAACAGATGGGACCCATGATCCAGCATTGGCTTTTTCTGGTTTTTTTCTCAGGTCCGTTATCGCGTTATTCATGCAAGTATCTTTCTGACATGTATTTCGATCGATTGATCCGGCAGGGGCCAACTTTGTAGGGTCATCCGTGCGCTCTCCGATACCCTGTGTGTGACGGAGATGGCATCAACAAGATGTTGATCCGTTCGGGCGACGACAGGGGACCTGTCGGTGGGAGTGCCCGAGAACAGGCCGGACCCTGCGCTGGGTGGCACCGCGGGCCGAGGAGTCGATTCGCCACGAACACGCTCGACTGTATGAGGGAGCGGACGGTATGGCAGATATCAGCAGCATCGGGGCCCCGAACGGGGGCTCGTACCGGGCATCGGCGAGCGATCGGTCCGGCAGCAACCCCGCGGACCTGGCACGGCTTGAGTCCATCCGCCGCGAGCGACCGGCCGACTCGGTCAGCCTGTCCGACGAGGCCAGGCAGGCCGCGCAGTCGGACATCCGAACCGACCTGACCTCACAGGTCAGGCGTGAGCTGGAAGACGGCACCTACGTGACCGAAGAGAAGCTCGACTCGGCGGTCGCAAACCTGATCGATGAGATCCTCCGGGGCTGACCGCCTGACCGACCGATGCAAGAGCCGTTCGCGATGAAGCCTTGCAGAACAGGTCGGCCGGAGGAGTTGCGGCAAATCAACGAGAACGACTAGAACGGAGAGAGGGGTCCACGAGTCATCCGGCGTCGGCCGGTGCGGATCCAGCGGCGCCCGCGGCGGAGCCTGTTCGACACGAACAGCCCGTGGCGGGCGGCCCGTTTTTCCGCATCGTTTGGCGAGCCAACGAGCTGAGATCCGGCTCAATTCTCGGTGTCGGCGAGGCGTTGACGGGCGAGCATCGCCGCGCCGAGCAGGCCCGCGTCGGGCCCAAGGGCCGTGGGCACGACGGCGATCCCGCGGAGCTCTTCGGGGAAGAC
>JBCBNT010000089.1:0-12516 GCA_039821685.1 Planctomycetota bacterium
ATGCGAGCAACCCGTGCAGCGAGTACATGTTCCTCGACAACACGGCGTGCAACCTCGCGTCGCTCAACGTGCTCAAGTTCTTCGACGCGGACGCGCAGACGTTCGACATTGAGCGGTACGAGCACGCGACCGACTTGTGGACGACCGTGCTCGAGATCAGCGTCTTGATGGCGGCGTTCCCGAGCAAGGAGATCGCCGAGCTGAGCTACCGATACCGCACGCTGGGCCTGGGCTACGCCAACCTGGGCGCGATGCTCATGCAGGCGGGCATCGCGTACGACTCGGACGAGGGCCGGGCGATCTGCTCGATGCTGACGGCGATCCTGACTGGCCGGAGCTACAGGCAGAGCGCGCTGCTTGCTAAGGAGCACGGAGCATTCGCCGGGTACGACGCGGATAAGGAGACGATGCTCCGCGTGATCCGCAACCACCAGCGGGCGGCGCACGGCATCGACCGCGAGGCCAGCGAGTGGGAAGACCTGCGCATCAGGCCCGTGCCGATCGATCACGATCTGGTCAAGTCCGGCAAGCTCCGGCTCGCCAACGGCAAGGACCTGCTCGACCGCGCGGTCGACGCCTGGGACGAGGCGCTCGAGTTCGGCGAGTACTACGGCTACCGCAATGCGCAGGTCAGCGTGATCGCGCCGACCGGCACGATCGGCCTGCTCATGGACTGCGATACCACGGGCGTCGAGCCCGACTTCGCGCTCGTGAAGTTCAAGAAGCTCGCCGGCGGCGGCTATTTCAAGATCGCCAACGATTCGCTCGAGCCCGCGCTCGCCACGCTCGGCTACAGCGAGCAGCAGACCGAGCTGATCACCACGTACATCCTCGGCACGCTCAACCTCGCGGTGCCGATGCCCGAGGACGTGCCGGGCTTGGCTGACTGCGAGACGCTCGCCGAGTGGCTGCTCAGGAAGGGCGTGTCGGCGGACACGCTCAAGTCGATCGAGGCGTCGCTGCCGGGCGTGTTCGAGCTGGGCTTCGCGTTCGGTGCGTGGAGCCTGGGCGACGAGGTGCTGGAGGCCTGCGGCATCGATGCCGAGTCCGCCAAGGCCGACATGAGCTTCAACCTGCTCAAGGCGCTCGGTCTCAACAACCGGCAGATCGCCGAGCTCAACCGCCTCGTCTGCGGCACGCAGACCATCGAGGGTGCCCCGGGCTTCGACGAGCACCACCTGCCCGTGTTCGACTGCGCGAACAAGTGCGGCCCCACGGGCGAGCGGTTCATCCGCCCGGAGGGGCACATTTTGATGATGGCGGCGGCGCAGCCGTTCATCTCGGGCGCGATCAGCAAGACCATCAACCTGCCGAACGAGGCCTCTGTCGATGACATCAAGGACTGCTACCGGCTCAGCTGGGAGCTCGGCATCAAGGCGAACGCGCTCTACCGCGACGGTTGCAAGCTGAGCCAGCCGCTCTCGACCAAGTCCGACGTTGATCTCGAAGACGACGAGCAGGACATCGACGCGATCGACGAGGCCCACGTCGAGGTCGCTGCGGCGGTCGCCGGCGTGGCCGACGCGGTCGCGGGTGGCGACGCGGGCAAGACCGCGTCCGAGACCATCAAGGTCATCCACCGCCCGATGCGTCGCCGGCTGCCCGACACGCGGAGCTCGATGACGCACAAGTTCAACGTGGCGGGTCACGAGGGGTACCTGACCGTGGGCCTCTACGAGGACGGCCTGCCCGGCGAGCTGTTCATCACCATGGCCAAAGAGGGCTCGACGATCGGCGGCCTGATGGACTCGCTCGGGACCGCGGTCTCGGTCGCGCTGCAGTACGGCGTGCCGGTGCACTCGCTCGTCAACAAGTTCACGCACCAGCGGTTCGAGCCGGCGGGCATGACGGCGAACAAGGACATCCCGTTCGCCAAGAGCCTCGTCGACTACATCTTCCGCTGGCTCGGCATGCAGTTCATCCCGGGCTACCGAGAGGCCAACCTGCCGAGCCGGGGTGAGAGCAAGGGTTCGAGTGAGAGCAAGGACGCTCCGTCGCGAAGCACCGCCAAGGCCGGCGGGCGCATGACGGCTTCTGAGGGGAAGCCAGGAGACAAGCGTTGGAGCACTGCACAGACTACCTCCCCGTCCGACAGCGGGCCGATCGCTCGCATCGGCGGGGGTACGAACAGCCCGGCCGACGAGCCGAAGCTTGCGCTCGTGAGCGACGGCTCGACCGAGCGGATCATCCATGTCGAGGCCGCCGCGGACGCGTCGGAGACCACGACCGCTTCGGCCGATGCGATGTCGGGAACGGTCATCGCCGAGGCCGAAGCCCAAACCTCGGCTCTCTCGGCCGCCATGAGCGAGAACATGGGCGATGCGCCGCCGTGTGATGTGTGCGGCACCATCACGGTTCGCAACGGCCACTGCTACAAGTGCCTCAACTGCGGCAACAGCCTCGGCTGCAGCTAAACCCTGCACCGCGGCGTGGCCGCCGGGCCACGGATCGGCCGGGTTCGCCGGCGACAACCAGCGACCCACCACCAGGGTCGCGTCGAGGCGGGTGCAACGCCCGCCGCTGATGACGCGGCCCACTCCTCAGACCCCCGGGCAGGCCACCGTTGCCCGGGGGTCGCCTTTTTTCCGTCCGGAGCAGCGATCGCGCGGTTCGGTCAGGCGCGGGGCCGGAGCACCACACCCGTTTGCATCCCGCTGCAGAACGACAGCCGCTCGAAGCCCACGATCTCGAAGAACGCCGACCAGCGACGCCGGATCCCGTCGGCATGCCAGAACGTCTGTGACGCCGGCCCTTGGCCGTGCGAGCGGAAGTCGTCGCGCAGCGGCTTGGAGAAGTCGAAGCGTGGGCACTGCTTCGTGATGTACAGATCAGGCCGCTGCGCGCAGAGGCTCCACGTCTGCTCGTCGTGCACGGTCATGAGCAGCGCGCCGCCGGGTCGAGTGACGCGCCGCAGCTCGGCGAGCCACGTATCGATGTTGTGGCTGATGTGCGTGAAGACGGAGATGCCGTAGACGATATCGAACGACGCGTCCGGCATCGGCAGGCGCGGATCGAGCGTCGATTGGAAGAGCCTGAGCCGCTCGCCCAGGTGCCGCTGGCCCCACTCGATCGCGTGCTCGTCGATGTCGCAGCCCCACAGCGTGGGCCGGCTCGGCACATCGAGAAAGTGCCTCAGCACGCGGCCGGTCGAGCATCCCCAGTCGAGCACGTCGGTTGCTCGCTCGACGTCGACGCCGTGGGATGTGAGCACCGCTCGGATCGCATTGGCTTCGGCGCGGCCCATTGAGATGTACTCCGCATCGGTCTCGGGCGCGTAGCCCGCGCGGTTGCTGCTGGCGGGAACGGGCAGCGGCTCGCCCAACGCGTCGGCCCGGTTGAGCGCGTCCGTATCGGCATCGGCCGGGATCGTCCGCTCGACTTCGAGAGGCCGATCACTCGGAGCATCCGACGGGTAGGGGCCCGGGGGCAGGCCGCGATACGGCTCGATGACCTCCGCACGCGGCGAAGACGGAAGCGAGGCGAGCCACCCGCGAGCACGCTCGGCTAGAGCGGTCGGCGCGGCGTCCGACGAGACCACGACGAACGAGAGCGCGCCGGCCGAATCGGCCGCCCGCGGATCATCGGGCCGGAGCACGGGCACGTCGGCAATGTCCGATCGTGCGGAAGAGTCGTCGAGGATCATCGCGACCTGGGGGCCCCGCTCGACATCGCTCACGACGTCGAGCAGCCAGTCGGTGTGCTGGCCGGCTCCGAACAGCGCGATCGGCCGGTCGCCCGCGTCACGCCCGAGCCGACGCCAGAGCTCGCGAACAAACCGTCTGCGGAAGTGGGCGGCGTAATCGATCATCGTTCGCATCCTCCGATCGAGGTGTCGGCGAGTTTACAGCCGCCGATCGACTAGCATCGGCCATGAGCGAGCCGACGAGCCAGGACCACCGCCACGATCGCGCCATGACCTGGGCCGCCTTGCTCGGCAAGTGGGCAGAGTTCGCCAAGTCGGCCGTCGCGCTGCCGGACGAGGGGCCAGAGGGCCGGCTCAAGGCGGTCGTTGCCGATGTCATCGCGCTGCAGTCGCTGACGCATGCGCTCGGCGAGATCGACTCGCTCGATGCCGATGAGCGATCGCTCGGCCTCGACCGCGCGGAGATCGGCATCCGCAAGCACGCGTCGGCGATCAACGCCGCGTTCGCAGGCGAGATCATGCCCGAGGGTCTGGCCGACCTCGTGTCCGACGCGCAGCTGGCGCTCGACGCCGCGAGCAGCTCGGGGATCGAGTGGTGCGTCGCCGGCGGGCCGCTCATCTGCCCCCACCCGTCGGAGCTCGTGGAGGCGCTGGTCGGGGCAGGCTTCTCAGGCGACCTGTTCGTGCCCACGCCCGGCGTGCCTGTCTTTGCTCCCGCGCCGTGCGCTTTCGTGAGGCACCCGGGCGGCGCACCGATCGAGCCGGAGCTCGCGGACGTCATCGGCGGCTTCCTCGCGATGTCCGGCGACATCACCGATGCCGAGCAGCGCTCCGAGCCGCGGCAGGTGTACCGGCAGTTCGACTTCTCGAAGGGCGGCCCGGTCCGCGACTACGTTGTGCCCTTGGCGAGCGACCTGCCCCCGGGACAGCCGCTGCTCGTGCCGGCGATCATGGCGGGGGAGGCACAGCCGGTGACGCTTCCCGTGCCCGGCGCGGACCGGCAGGGCGAGCTGCCCGTCGAGTTCGCCTGACGGCAGGGGAGCCCGATCGCCGATAGCACGGGTGTCCTTCGAACGGGAGCGCCCGATGCCGACAACCACTCAGCCCGGCCTCGCAGCTGTCCGCAGCGCGGTGTACGCCGAGGGCGTGCTGCCGAAGCACGACGGCAGCACACTCCCGATCGTGCCGCACACGCCGCACCCCGAAGACGGCGACCTGCTTCGCGATCTCGTCGCACGCTGCGCGCCGCGCGCGAGCATCGAGGTCGGCTGCGCGACGGGCCTCAGCACGCTCGCGATGTTCGAAGGGCTCGCCGCGGTCGGAGTCGAGGGCGAGCACACCGCGATCGATCCGTACGCGGGTCAGAGCTTCTGGGGCGGGGCGGCATCGCTCTTGTTCGATCGAGCGGGCATCGCCGACCGCGTGACGATCGACGAACGCGAATCGATCGTCGCCTTGCCCGAGTGGATCTCGGAGCGTCGGTGGTGCGACCTCGCGTTCATCGATGGCTGCCACTGGTTCGAGTGCGCTCTTATCGATCTCACGCTTCTCGCGCGGATCGTCAGGCCGGGGGGCACCGTCGCCGTCGATGACCCGTGGATGCCCGCCGTCGCGGACGCCATCGCGTACGGCGTCGGCAATCTGAACTACGAGCACGTCACGACCCACGAGCGGGGCGGCAAGCCCCGGCTGGTCGAGCTCCGCGTGACGGAGATCGACCGCGATCGGCCTTGGGACGCCTACGCCAGGCCGTTCTGATGCGATCGCATCGCCGTCGTCATCTTCTTATCGGCCTAGAGTGAGGTACAACGGCGAGGCTGCATACAGCCCGCCGATTGGCCCATCTCACACGTCAGCAGGAGAGACCGCGATGGCCACCGGCCGAGCCAAGATCAGCATCATCGGAGCCGGCAACGTCGGCGCGACCTGCGCCCACTGGGCTGCCCAGCGAGAGCTCGGCGACATCGTCTTGCTCGACATCCCCGACAAGGAGGGCGTCGCCAAGGGCAAGATGCTCGACCTGGCGTGCTGCGCTCCCATCGAGCGGTTCGACGGCATGCTCACCGGCACCGCCGACTACGCGGATATCGCCGGCTCCGACGTCGTGGTCATCACCGCGGGCCTGCCCCGCAAGCCCGGCATGAGCCGCGACGACCTGATCGAGACCAACGTCAAGATCGTCAAGAGCGTCTCCGAGAACATCAAGGAGCACGCTCCCGACTCGATCGTGATCGTCGTCTCCAACCCGCTCGACGCGATGGTCTACACGGCCTGGAAAGCCACCGGCTTCCCGACGAGCCGCATCATGGGCCAGGCCGGCGCGCTCGACGTCGCCCGCTTCCGCACGTTCATCGCGTGGAAGATCGGCTGCTCGGTCGAAGACGTGCAGGCGCTCCTGCTGGGCGGCCACGGCGACGACATGGTCCCGCTGCCGAGGCTCACGAGCGTTCACGGCATCCCGGTCACCGACTTGCTCGACGACGCCACCATCAACGAGTGCGTCGAGCGGGCCAAGGGCGGCGGAGGCGAGGTCGTCAAGCTCATGGGCACCAGCGCGTGGTACGCTCCGGCCTCGGGCACCGTGCAGATGGTCGAGGCGATCGTCAAAGACAAGAAGCGCATCATCCCGAGCGCGGCCTACCTCGACAACAACTTCGGCAAGTCGGGCCTGTTCGTCGGCGTGCCGGCGCTGCTCGGCAAGGGCGGCGTCGAGAAGATCGTCGACTTCAAGCTCACGAGCGACGAGCAGAAGCTCTTCGATGAATCCGCGAGCCACGTCGAGGAGCTCGTTGGCGTTGTCACAAAGATGTTCCCCGAGCTCGCCTAAAAACAGCGAGGCACCGGCAGCAACCGTCAGAAACACGAGAGATCACACGGAGTGACCCCCATGCACCGATTCAGCACTGCTATCGCCACGATCGCCCTCGCCGGGGCCTCGTTCGGTCAGGACGCCCCCGAGCCGCCGGCCGCCGAGCCCACCCCGGGCGTTGCGCCGACCGTTGAGGTGTCCTTCGCGGGCGACGCCGCCTCACGGGCCGCCGACATGCTCACCGGCGTGTGGCAGAGCGGCAACACCATCGACGAGACGGGCGCTCGGATCATCCTGAGCATCGCGCCGGTCGCCTTTAACGGGATCGACGGGACGCTCTACGCCGAGATGTCGCGGTCCGACGACCTGGCCAACCCGTACCGCCAGGTGCTCATGCAGCTCTACGACTTCGACGGCACGCTCCGCCTGCGGACGCTCGAGTTCCGCACCGAAGCCGGCCCCGCGCTGGCCGGCATGTCCCACATTCCCGACAGGTTCCCGCAGTCGATCACCGGTGACGATGTCATCGCCACGCTCGACATCGACCTCAGCGCCGAGGGCGACGGCTTCAGCGGGAAGACGCCCTACGCCTACCCGACCCGCTCGGGCGGCGCGGTGCAGATGACCAGCGAGATCTCGATCGACGGCGCCTCGCTGACGACGGTCGACACGGGCTTCGCCGCGGACGGCACCGTGGTCTGGGGCGGCGACTCGGGCGTGACGTTCAGCCGGGCCGACGGGCTCGTCGACGTCCTTCGCCTCGAGAGCCCGGACTGGTCGCACCAGTTCATCCAGATCAACTACACCGAGGGCGAGGGCGAACCGGTCGCCGACGGCGACTTCCTCGCGTTGCACTACTCAGGCTTCCTCGCCGACGGCACAAAGTTTGACAGCTCACGCGATCGCGGCGAGCCCTTCCGATACCTCGTTCCGGGGAGGCTCATCGAGGGCTGGCTCATGGGAACCGAAGGCATCCGCCAGGGAGCCGCGCGGCGTCTCATCATCCCGAGCGAGCTCGGCTACGGCAGCCGTGCCAACGCCCGCATCCCCGCCAACAGCACCCTGCTCTTCGACGTCGAGGCGATCTTCATCGAGCGGGCCGAGCAGACCGGCGAGAACCCTGACGAGGCCGAAGCGATCGACGGAGCCGCGGCCGAAGGCGAGTAACCCCCCGGGCCCGTCGGTACCACCCGAACAGGCGGCCCGATCCGGGCGTCCGCAAGATCAAGAACAGCGCCCGCTCCGGCGGGCGTTGCTTCTTTTTGCCCCGTCGCAGGCCGATATCCGCCGCATGAGCACACACACCGCCGACCGCACGATCGCCGAACGCCTGACCGGGCTCGAACAGGGCCTCGCTTCAGCCGAACGCCGCGCGCGGCGGTGGCGGCTGGCTGCGGTCTCTCTCGGGGCGGTCGGGGCCGTGTCGGTCCTGGCCGCTGCGGGCACGAGCGCGTGGTCGGGCTACGTCGGCGCAACGGTTGTGCAGGCGGAGCGGCTCGAAATCGTCGATGCCGCGGGCCGATCGATGCTCACGCTCGGCTCTGACGCCCAAGGCGGCACGCTGTTTATTCGAAACGCCTCGGGCCGGCCGGTGTTCGAGGCATACGCGGACCAGTCGCAGCGGGGGCTCACGCGCATCGCGGGCGAAGAGGGCGACACGCGGCTCACGCTCGGCTCGTCCGACGGCGCGGGCCTGCTCGCTGTGTCCGGCGCTGCGGGCGGGGCGGTCGTTGTCTCGGCGGATGCCGACGGCTCCGGCGCGGTGGAGACGTTCGACCAGGCCGGCACCCGCCTCGCGTGGCTTGGTCACGGCGATGCCGGCGGGTTCCTCACGCTGCACAACGCCGCGGGCCGTCCGGTGCACAGCTCATTCACCGACGAGGCCGGCTTCGGCGCGACCCTTGTCTCGAGCGATGCGGGCGAGCCCCTCGCCGCGATCGGCGCGAACCAGTGGGGCGGGCTTATGCGCATCCACAACGCGTCGGGCACACCCGTCGCGTCGACGTTCGTCGGCAGCGGCGGCTACGGCGCGACCTCCGCCGGAGGGCCCGGCGGGCTCGCCATGGCGACGCTCACCGCCGGACCCGATGGAGGCCAGATCCTCGTCGGCAACAGCGTTGGCTCAACGGTCGCCAGCACCTACGCCAATAGACTCGGGCGCGGCGTGACCGTGCTCGCGGACGAGGCCGGCGACGTCCGCCTCAGCTCGCTCGTCGACGCCGACGGCGGCGCGTTCTACCTGCTCAACCGCGCAGGCAGGAGCGTCTTCGAAAGCTACGCCGACCCCGCCGGGGCGGGCGTATCGATGCTCTCGGGCCCCTCGGGCGAGCCCATCGCGTCCTGGTCGTCGGGTGCAGATGCGTCGCGGTAGCCCGTGCGAGCCGTTCGGCTTGGGCCTCCGCGGGCTCTACGATCGTGCCTATGGCGAAGCGTGACTATTACGCCGTGCTCGGCATCGAGCGCTCGGCAACAGACGATGACATCAAGCGGGCCTTCCGCGATCTCGCGCGCCGGTACCACCCCGACGTGAACAAGGACGACGGCGCCCAGGAGCGGTTCGTCGAGATCCAGGAGGCCTACGCCGTGCTCTCGGACCCCGAGAAGCGTTCGGCGTACGACCGCTTCGGGCACTCCGGGGTCAACGCGCCGCCGGGCGGTTTCAAGACTGACTTCGATGTCGAGGACCTCGGCTCGATGTTCGACGCATTCTTCGGCGGACGCGGCAGATCGCCCTTTGGCAACGCCGGCGCCGCCGGCACCACCGGCACCCGGGCCGCCCGCAGGCCCAGGCCCGTCGAGACCCGGCACCAGATCACCGTCGACTTCATCACCGCCTCGCTCGGCGGCGAACGCACCCTCGAGATCAAGCGCGGCCGGCAGACGCAGAGCGTGACCGTCGCCATCCCCGCCGGCGTGGAGCACGAGGCCAAGCTGCGCGTCCGCGGTGTGGGCCACGCTGACCCCGTCTCGCCCGGCAAGCGGGGCGACATCATCCTAACGGTTCACATCGAGCCGCACCCGATCTTCCGGCGCGGCCGACCCGAGCAAGGCGAGCAGTCTCGCGACGTGTATCTCGATCTGCCCGTGACTGTTTCCGAAGCAGTGCTCGGCGCAAACGTCACGATCCCGACGCCCGTCGGCTCTGCGACCGTCACGATCACGCCCGGTGCGGCGAGCGGCAGGAAGCTCCGCCTCCGCGGCCAGGGCTGCCAATCGACGCCCGCCGGCGACCTCTACGCGGTCATCATGGTCGTCCCGCCGCCCGCCGACACGCTGACCGTCGACGACCGCGACGCCCTTGAGCGGCTCGGCGATGCCACGCCCGTCCGCACCGGCTCGCACTGGGGCAACGCCGCCACCCCCGACTGAGCGAGCACGAGCCGTGCAACGCGGGCCGCCTGTCGGCTAGACTCCTTGAGCGGCGCAGCGGCCGCGGTTGATCCGATGACACGAACCGCGCGACCCGCGCCAAACGCGATCGCCGACTCGGAGCGACAGTGGTCAAGCAACGCCATCAGCTCTTTGTCATGCTGCTCAGCGCCGCCGACGGCGTCACGGCGCTCGGCGCGTGCTACCTCGCCTGGGCGGTGCGGCACTGGAAGCTCGCGCAGCCGATCCCGGCCGACGCGTCGGTCATCGTCCGTGAGCCGCTCGCCTACGCCGTGGTACCGATGGTGCTCTACGCGCTCTGGGCCTTCAGGCTCTACCGCCCGCGCCGCGACCGCACGCTGCTCAGCGAGGCGCTCGATATCTGCCGAGCGGTCATCGCCGCCATGGCAGCCGTCGTCGCCGTCGTGTGGCTCACGGGCAACACGCTGATCCCCGTCGAGCCCGGCGGCCCGATCGCCGCGGTCGGCTCCGTTCGGCTCGACCCGCCCCGGCTGCAGCTCACGCTGCTCGCGCCGATGCTCTTCATCCTGCTCGCGGC
The DNA here is from genome assembly GCA_039821685.1 of Planctomycetota bacterium. GTDB lineage: Bacteria > Planctomycetota > Phycisphaerae > Phycisphaerales > UBA1924 > JANQQZ01. Next base: position 10,381 of record JBCBNT010000089.1, read on the forward strand.
CGAGCGCGTCGCGTTCCGCGCGATCCTCAGGCACGTCCGGAGCCGCGGCTGGAACCTGCGGCACGCCTGCATCGTCGGCGTCGGACGCCTGGGCCAGATCACCTGCCGCACCATCGAGCGCAACACCTGGACCGGCATCAACGTCGCCTACTTCGTGGGCCACCACGACAAGACAAGCCGCACCGAGTGCGTGGGCCGACCCGTGCTCGGCGGGCTCGACGACCTCGAAGACGCCCTCGAACGCCGACGCGTCGACTCGGTCTACCTCGCCCTGCCCGGCTCGCGGGCTGCACAGGTGCCAGACCTGCTCAAGCGCCTCGAGCGCTACCCCGTCGACGTGCGGCTGGTTCCCGACGTCAACCCCCGGTACACCCCGCACAACATGCTCGTCTCCGAGCTCGATGGCATGCCCATCCTCTCCGTCCGCGAGAACCCCATGCAGGGGCTCGGCGGCATGAGCAAACGCGCGCTCGACCTTGCCGGCGCCCTCGGCGGGCTCGTCGTGCTGAGCCCGCTCATGGTTGTCGTTGCGGCGCTCGTCAAGCTCTCGGGGCCCGGCCCGGTCATCTTCAAGCAGCGACGCGTCTCCCTCGGCGGCGAGACCTTCGACATCTACAAGTTCCGCACCATGCACCACGCCGAGGACGAACAGCGGGCCAACGCCTGGACCGAGCGCGACGACCCGCGGATCACCGCCGTCGGCACGTGGCTCCGCCGAACAAGCCTCGACGAGCTGCCCCAGCTCTTCAACGTGCTGCTGGGCGACATGTCACTCGTCGGCCCGCGCCCCGAACGCCCCGAGCTGATCGAGCGCTTCCGCGAAGACTGGCGCGGCTACATGCTCCGTCAGCACGTCAAGGCCGGCATGACCGGCTGGGCCCAGGTCAACGGCCTCCGCGGCGACACCAGCCTCCGCAAACGCCTCCAGTACGACCTCTTCTACGTCCGCCACTGGAGCCTGCTGTTCGACCTGCGGATTCTGATCATGACGCTGGGCAAGGGATTCGTGCATCGGAACGCGCACTAATTCCCCGACCGCACGTTTGTGCGGCCGGGAATACAGACCTACGGCGTCGGGAGACAACCGGCGTTGTAGTTCAATATGAACGATGTGAAATCCTGCGGCGTGCAGAGACCGTCACCATTCTGATCGCAAGCGGCGCTCATCGCGTTAAACGCCTGGATCCATGCAGTAAAATCGGCGGGGGTGACGACGCCATCGCCGTTCACATCGGCAAGGCACGGGCCACTGACGATCCGCTGGCTTACAAGAATCGACTCATGATCGCTAGATCCATCGCCATCGGTGTCCAAGCTCGCCAACACGGCGATGGTACCGTTATCAGAAAGTCCATGGCGGAGTCTTGGTATAGAAGTTGCGCCACCGAGTGCGATAGAATCTACCCCGTCGAAATCCGCGATGTACTGTATTCCCGCGATGATTGCGCAATCGACTGATGTCGGCGAAGAATCAATATCAATAATATCTCCTTCTGAAATTTCGATCGTTGATATATTATTTAATATATTATGACGAATGAGAGTATCAGAAGATATGCCGGCCATGCGGGTTTGGCTCGCAAAGACAAGCTCGCCAAGATCATTTATATCTGGCGAACTGAATGGCTCGCGATTCGACCCACGGTCCGCGAAGGTCGAGCCGGCTGCTCCCGGCGCGGGACCGTCCTCGACGGCGACAAGTTGAAATCCGCCCTCGCCGTGGGTGAAAACGGCGTCAAGACTGCCTGCCGGAGCGTCGATGCGTTGCTTGAATGAAAGGTCCGGCAAGGATGCTCCTGGACGTCGGTCGTTTATGACAACGCTGAGCCACCCATCATCGACGAATGATGCTGCGATCCCGGGTACAGTTGATTCATTATCGTATAGCAGGGTTACGCCGGTATCAGTCGCGATCCACATCGAAAATATCTCTGGTGCGAAAAGATCTAGGGGGTCTTCTCTCCGAGGCCAGAACACACCCGTGTCTCCACGGTGATTCACACCGATGCGGGTCGAAAGTTGTGAGTATAAAAGGTTTCGGTAGGGCTCGAACACGGATCCGTCGCCAAGCGGTGTACCCTCACCTCCGCGAAACACTGGAAACGCTTCCGGCGACAAAAGCAGGTCCGGGCCTTC
>JBCBNT010000090.1:0-12263 GCA_039821685.1 Planctomycetota bacterium
GGCCGCAGCTGAACTTCTTCTCGATCCAGGTTGATTCGGAGTCGGCGATCGTGACGCAGCTGAGCCACTTTGACGGGTTCTTGGGTGGCGGCTGGGTGACGGGCGGTGCGCCGCTGGGGCTTTCGAACGCGATCGCCTAACGCGGCGTGCCGAGCGCGTGCCATTTGGCGCGTGCATCAGACTCGGGCGCGGGAATGAGCTTGGGGCCGGGATCAGCATCGGGGCCAGCGCCGGGGTTGGCGGCTTGACCTCGGGCTGGGTTACTCGGCGGTCTGGAGTTCGCCGCCGGCGCGGGTCCAGGCGTCGACGCCGCCTGGGAAGAGCCTTGTTTCTTTGTAGCCGGCTTCGAGGAGCCTGAGTGCGAGGCCTCGTGCGAGCGGGTCGCCGGGGTTTTGTCCGTAGACGATGAGGGACTTGGCGGCTGCGAGGTCTGGTCTTCGGGGCTCGCCGGGGGTGATGTCTGCGATGTTGAGGTTGATGGCGCCCTGGAGGTGTCCCTGTTTGAAGGCGGATGGGACGCGGGCGTCGATGAGCGTGTGCGGGCGGTCTGTAGCGGTCGACACCGGAGCGGATGCGGCGTCGCGGACGGCTTGGATGGTGGCGGCTGCGATGTCGCGTTCGCTGACGTTTGGCGGGCAGCCGGCGATGGTGGCTGCGGCGGCGAGGGCGAGGACTGTCGCGGCGGGGGCAGGGATTCGTCGGGGCAGGAGTGTCGTGAAAGTTGGCATGATTGAAAATAGCGCGGCTTGGTTGGGCGTTCTTCTCCTGGGAGACTGCTTCGCGCGGTTGCTGCGGGTGGTGCGAGCAAAGGCGACCTGAACATCTTCTGGAGTCGGCGTTGTACGCTGATCGGGCGGCAGAGGAGGCGGTGATGCTTGTTTCGCGGCTTGGTTCGCAGCTTGGTTTGCAGCTGGGTTCGCTGCTTGGTTTAGGGGGAGGGCGTGGCATGTTGCAGATGCGGGGTGCGCTTCGGTTGGTGCTGGTCGCGCTTGGGTTGTTCGCGGCGATGGGACCGGCTGGCGGGTCGGACGCGCAGCGGGGCGGGATGTTTGACGGGCAGGCGGATGTGCGGCTCGTGTCTGAGCTTGATGCGCTGGTTCCTGGTACGAGCGGTGCGATCGGCGTGCTGTTCTCGATCGATGCGGGTTGGCATGTGTATCAGCCTTCGCAGAACGACACGGGCGTCGAGCCTTCGGTTGACTGGGCCGTGGATGGATCGGCTGGGCTTTCGTTCGGCGGCTTTGTGTGGCCGGCGGGGCATCGGTTTGTCCAGCCCGGTGAGATTCTGGATCACGGGTATGAGGGTTCGGTGCTGCTGATGGTGCCGGTGTCGGTGCCAGCGGAGACGCCGGTCGGCGGCGAGGTGACGATCCGCGGCGAGGTTGAGTGGCTCGCGTGCGATGCGAATCGGTGCGTTCCCGGTCTTCGGGAGGTATCGCTCACGCTTCCGGTGCGGGCTGAGGCGTCGCGCGGGGGTGAGGCGGGGCTTTTCGATTCGGCTCGGGCGTCGCTTGGGAGGCTGCTGACGGGCTCGCGGGGGGAGCCGGTCCGTGTGGCGTGGGACGGGCCGGTGATGGAGGTGTCTTCGGCCGGGGGCGGTCGGCTGACGTTTGTTCCTGGCGAGGGCTGCGCTGCGGTGGAGGGCTTGCTGGGGTCGGGTGTCGGGGATGGGGCCCTCTCGCTGCGGTTTTCTGGTGCTGCGGGCGAGCTGGTGGTCGGTTGGGTGCGTGTTGAGGGGGCTGGGGAAGCGGCTGGCGGCGGAGGTGGTGGGAAATCGGACGGCGCGGCCGGCGGGGGTGCATCGGGGGTGTGGCTTGTTCGAACAGTGATCGGAGAGGCCCCTCGGCATGTGGTCGGCGGGGCTGAGTGAGTGGGTGGTGAGCCGGCGTTGGGGCTGGGCGTATGCTCGGGTCCCGAGGGCGGATGGATTCGATGAACCTTGTTGGGTGTTGGCGGCGCGTGCCGCGGTGCCCGGCGATTCTGGAGGGCGGCATGCTTACGAAAGCGAAGAAGCGGACGATGGTCGGTGGTCTGATGGCGGGCGTTGCGCTGCTCGGCGCTGCGGTGGCGGGCGGCTTTTCGTCTCGGCCCTCGGCTGAGCCGGTGAGCGTTGGCGATTCGGCGCCGTCGTTCACGCTGACCGATACGAACGGCGAGTCGCACACGCTTGCCGATTACCGCGGCAAGACCGTTGTGCTGGAGTGGTTCAACCCGGACTGCCCGTTCGTGAAGAAGTTTCACACGGACTCGAGCGTGATGCGTGACACGCACGCAAAGTTTGCCGGCGACTCGGAGATCGTGTTCATGGCGATCAACTCGGGCGCGCCGGGCAAGCAGGGCGCCGGCCTTGAGCGGAACCGCAAGGCCGTGGAGGAGTACCAGATCGGTTACCCTGTGCTGCTCGATGAGAGCGGCGAGGTCGGGAAGGCATTTGGCGCGAAGCGGACGCCCGAGATCTTTGTGATCGATGCCGAGGGCGTGGTGCGGTACCACGGCCCGATCGATGACAACAGCAGCTACCGCGAGGTGGGCCAGAACTACCTTGAGCTCGCGGTGACGCAGGTGAAGAACGGCGAGACGGATGTCGTGCGGCCGCAGATCGGCGTGTACGGCTGCAGCGTGAAGTACGCGAAGTGAACTCGCTGGATCTGTTGTGATTTGCTGGGCGTCCCGGGGAGACTCGGGACGCCTGTGTTTTTGGCCGATGGATCGATTGGCGGGCGCGGCTTGGCGCCGGCGATAGGATGGCTGCATGGACGCGTTGCTCAGTCTTCTTGATCGGCTCGGTGAGATCGGGCTGATCGTTTTCGGCTTTGGGCTTGTGATCTTTCTGCACGAGCTCGGGCACTTTGTTGCGGCTCGCTGGGCGGGCGTGCGGGTGCAGGCGTTTGCGGTGGGCTTTGGGCCGGCGGTGCTGAGCTGGCGTCGGGGGATGGGGCTTCGTCGCGGTTCGAGCGCTGAGCAATACCAGGCTCTTGTGTATACGGCGCAGGGCGAACGGGGCGAAGCCCGCGAGAGAGCACGCTCAGCCCTGTCTGGGCAAGTCAGCCCGACGGAGTATCGGCTGAATTGGCTGCCGCTGGGCGGGTACGTGAAGATGCTCGGCCAGGACGATGCGGACCCGAGCCATCGGAGCGAAGAGCCCGACAGCTACAACTCGGTGGCGATCTGGAAGAGGATGGTGATCATCTCGGCGGGGGTGGTCGCGAACCTGGTGTCGGCGGCGGCGTTGTTTGTGCTGGTGTTTACGCTTGGTCTTGAGACGCCGGCGGCGGTCGTTGGCGGCGTGGCTGCGGGTTCGCCGGCGGCTGGTGCGGAGGCGTTTCCCGAGGGCTCGGCGGCGAGTGGGCTGCTCGCGGGTGACCGGATCGTCGGCGTGAACGGGTCGGTGCCTCGATCGTTTGACGATGCGCGGATGGCGGTGCTGACGGCGGATGGGAGCCGGCCGATCGAGATGGAGATCGAGCGGTCGGGCGTTGAGGGTGCGTTGCTGTATCGGTTGACGCCTGAGCGGTCGGAAGCGGGCGTGCTGGAGGCGGGGATCGTGCCGGCGTTTTCGACGGTGCTGACGGATCGCGTGGGTGTCGAGCCGTCGCTGGTTGCTGCGTTTGAGGAGATCGGTCTTGGTGGCGTTGGTCCCGGTTGGCGGCTGGCGACTGTCGACGGCGACGAGGTGTCGCTTTTGCACGAGGTGTCGTCGGCGGCTTCGGCGGGGCGTGGCGCGGCGGTGCGTGTGGGGTTTGTGTCGGGCGATGGGTCTCGGATTGAGCGGATGATCGAGCCGGTGCCGGTGGTGCCGACGGTGCTGGTGCCTGTGCGGGGCGGCGATGCTGCGGTTGTGAGCCTGCTCGGGCTCTCGCCGGTGATGACAGTCGGGCTCGCTGCGGAGGGGAGCGGCGGGTACGAGCAGGGTCTTCGGACGGGCGATGTGTTTGCGCGGCTCGGGGGGTACGAGTACCCGAACGCGGCGCAGGGGATCGGGGCGGTCCGGGCGTCTGCGGGCAGCGTGGTCGAGGCGGTGGTGCTGCGTGGCGGCGAGCGGGTAGCGCTGTCGCTCGAGGTCAAGCGGGACGGGACGGTCGGGTTCCTCGTCGGTGATGGCGGCGGGGATGGCGGGGATGGCGTCGAGGGCGTGCTGCTCGGCGGGCCGGTGGTGGCTGCGGGTGCGTCGGGTAGGACCTCGGTGCGGCCCGGGTCGAGGCTGATCTCGGTTGGGGGCGAGGGCGTGTCGAGCCTGCGGGACGCGGCGGTGATTCTGCAGCGGCTTGCGCTGGAGGGCGGGGCGTTTGGTGAGGTGGAGGTCGAGCTCGCATCTCCGATCGAGGGCGTTGGGATTGAGCGGGTGATGCTCGCTGTGCCCGAGGAGGCCCGGGTGGAGCTTGCGGGGATGGCGTGGTCGATGCCGGCGGCGTTGTCGCTTCGGAATGCACCGGCGGTGTTTGAGATGGAGACGACAGTGCTCCGGAGCACGGGGCCGGTGGACGCGGTGGCGCTCGGTCTTGGTGAGACGAAGCGGATCATGGTGATGACGTACCTCACGTTTGCGAGGCTTGCGCAGGGGACGATCGCGCCGCGGGTGCTGAACGGTCCGGTGGGGATCGTGCACGCCGGGTCGACGCTGGTGGATCGCGGCGTGGTGTGGCTGCTGTTTTTCTTCGCGTTGGTGAGCGTGAACCTGGCGGTGATCAACTTCTTGCCGATCCCGATCACCGATGGCGGGCACATGGTGTTTCTGCTGTGGGAGCAGGTGACCGGGAAGCCGGTGAGCGTGGTGGTGCAGAACGTGGCGACGCTGGCTGGGCTTGTGGTGATCGTGGGCGTGTTTTTGTTCGTGACGTATCACGATCTTTCGCGTCTGCTCGGTACGTAGGGGGCTCGGTGTGATCGGGGTATTGCAGCTCTTTGGGGTTGGGCTGCTGGTGGCGTGGCTGGGTGTCGTGCTGTACACGGCGTGGTCGCTGGGCAGGGTGCCGCGGTACACGTATGGGTCGGCGGTAGCGCGTGGTCGGCCCGGTGACCCGGGCGAGTTGGATCGGCCGACGTCGTACGAGTCGTTCGTTGTTGATGGGTGCGCGTGCTGGTCGATCGAGGGCGACGATCCTTCGGGGGTCGTTGTTGTAATGGTGCACGGGTGGAGCCGGTCTCGGATCGCGGCTCTGGTTCGCTTTGAGGCGTTGCGGGGCGTGGTGTCGCGGGTTGTGGCGATCGATCTGCCGGGTCACGGTGAGAGCGAGGGGCGGTGCGAGCTCGGGGCGGGCGAGTGGCGGGTTGTGCGGCGTGTGATCGAGGTGGTCGTTGCGGATGCTGGTTCGCCCGTGTTGCTGCATGGGTGGTCTATGGGCGCGGGTGTGGCTTTGGAGGCGGCGGGCCGGGTGGATGCGGGGATGGTGCTCGGCGTTGTGGCGGAGGCGCCATATGCGATGCCGATGACGCCGGCGCGGAACGTGATGCAAGGGATGGGTGTGCCTTGGCGTTTGACGCTGCGGCCGGCGTTGTTTTTGTGCGGGCTGACGCGTGCGAAGGGGCCTTTCTGGCGGGGGTTTGATCGGCGCGTGCTTGCGGAGCGGGTGGATGTGCCGCTGCTCGTGGTGCACGGCGATGCGGACGAGATCTGCCCTGTTTCGGATGGGCGTGCGATCGCGGCTGCGGCGCCGCGGGGTGAGCTCGTGGAGATCGAGGGCGGGACGCACGACGGGCTGTGGATCGACGAGGAGAGCCGCGAGCGGATGGCTTCGGCTTTGCGAGGTTTTCTGCGTACGATCGCTCCATGAGCATGATCCCAGCGAGCCCGACGGTGGACGCGGTGATGGCGGCGGAGCGGGCGAAGTCCTTTGCGACGCGGTCGATCAAGCGCGAGAGCAAGCTGCACGCGCTGCGTCTCGCGATGTCGATGGTGGACCTCACGACGCTCGAGGGGAAGGACTCTCCGGAGAAGATCCGGTCGATCTGCTCGAAGGCGGTGACGCCGTGGGCTGGGCATGACTGCCCGAGCGTTGCTGCGGTGTGCTTTTATCCGTCGATGGTGAAGCTGGCGGCGGGGCTTCTGCGCGGGTCGGGCGTGAAGGTCGCGAGCGTGGCGACGGGTTTTCCGAGCGGGCAGTACCCGCTTGAGGTACGGCTGCGCGATACCGAGTCAGCGATCGCGGACGGCGCGGACGAGATCGACATGGTCATCAGCCGGGGGGCGTTTCTGTCTGGTCGGCACGGGGTGGTGTTCGACGAGATCGAGGCGGTGAGCCGGCTCTGCCACGAGGGCGGGGCGCACCTGAAGGTAATCCTCGAGACGGGTGAGCTGGAAACGCTCGATAACGTTCGGCGGGCGAGCGATGTGGCGATCGCGGCGATGCTCGCGAGCGGCTTGCTGGACGAGCCGGGGGCGGGGTTTATCAAGACGAGCACTGGGAAGGTGAGCCCGGCTGCGACGATGCCGGTGACGCTGGTGATGCTGGAGGCGATCCGCGATGCGCACGCGCGGCACGGAGTGCTGGTGGGCATGAAGCCGGCGGGCGGGATCAAGACGGCGAAGCAGGCGTGGCACTATTTGGTGATGGTGAACGAGACGCTGAACGGTGTCGCGGGAGATGGAAACCCGTGGCTGACGCCGGGGCTGTTCCGGTTTGGGGCGAGTTCGCTGGCGAACGATCTGCTGCGGCAGATGCAGAAGCTGGAGACGGGGACGTACGCGGCGGGGTATGACTTTTCGGAGGCGTGATGCGGCGGTGGGTTATCCTGTTGCTGGCATGCTTTGCTTGTGGGGCGGTAGCCAACGTGTTCGTGGCGTGGGCACTCGCCGCTTCTCCGCTTGGAGACCTGCCAGCAAACTCAACGTGGGTCAGAGGGCACCAAGATTGGAACCGATCGGTTCCACAAGACTGGCCTGTTCGGGCACAGACCGCACAACACTGGCAGTCTGCGATCGGTGCCGTAGAGACGCAATCGGCGGTGTCGCTTTCGACGTATCTCAGCTATCGGCTTCACATCGTCTCATTGGGATGGCCGTTTCCCAGTCTGACCGCCATCAGCGCGGATGAATATGGCGTACGGGATCCAAGTCACTGTGTGCCCATTCATGTCGAAGTCACTTTGCCGGATACCGGGCTGGCATCGGGGCTGCAATTGCGTGACTGGAGCATTTTGCCGATCATGCCTTTGACATCGGGATTTGCTCTTAACTCACTGATCTACGGTGCTTCACTTCTGGTATTCGTTTTCTCTGTGGTGCGTCTCGCTTCTTGGGTGCGTTCTCGACGCCTCGCCGAAGGCCAATGTGTTGCATGTCGTTACGAGATCATGGATCTGGCGGTGTGTCCGGAGTGTGGGGCGGGCAGGCCGTAGAATGGTGGCATGACAACAGCTCCCCCACCGTCTTCGAGTGCGAGTGTGATCGGGCCGGCGATGATTGAGCCCACCGGGATCTTTGAGTATGCGGCGGCTCCGGAGGGGGTTCGGCCGAGGCTCAGGGATCGGTACAGCCACTTCATCGGCGGGCGGTTTGTTGAGCCCGCGGATGGGGCGTATTTCAAGACGATCAATCCGGCGACGGATGCCATGATCGCGGAGGTGGCGGACGGTTCGGCGGCGGATGTTGATCGGGCTGTGGCTGCGGCTCGGGAGGCGTTGCCGGCGTGGAGCGGCTTGCCGGGGGTTGAGCGGGGGAAGTACATCTACCGGATTGCTCGGCGGATCCAGGAGCTTTCGCGGGAACTGGCGGTCGCGGAGACGATGGACGGCGGGAAGCCGATCAGGGAGAGCCGGGATGTTGATGTGCCGTTGGCGGCGCAGCATTTCTTCTACTACGCGGGGTGGGCGGACAAGATTGGGTATGCGTTTGCGGGTCGCGAGGCGCGGCCTGTGGGCGTGTGCGGGCAGGTGATTCCTTGGAATTTCCCCTTGCTGATGGCGAGCTGGAAGCTTGGGCCGGCGTTGGCAGCGGGGAACACGTGTGTGCTGAAGCCGGCGGAGACGACGCCGCTGACGGCGCTCATGCTGGCGGAGATCCTTGAAGAGATCGAGCTGCCGGCGGGTGTGGTGAACATCGTGACGGGCGCGGGGGCGACGGGCAATGCGTTGGTTGAGCATCCGGGCGTGAACAAGGTGGCGTTTACGGGGTCGACGGAGGTCGGCAAGAAGATCGCTCACGCTGTGGCCGGCACGGGGAAGAAGCTGACCTTGGAGCTTGGCGGGAAGAGCCCGAACATCGTGTTTGACGACGCGTCGATCGACCAGGCCGTGGAAGGCATCGTGCAGGGGATCTATTTCAACCAGGGTCACGTGTGCTGCGCGGGGAGCCGGGTGTTTGTGCAGGAGAGCGTGGCGGCGGATGTGATTTCGCGGCTCAAGCGGCGGATGGGAGAGCTCCGGGTTGGTGATCCATTAGATAAGAACACGGACGTGGGTGCGATCAACAGCGCGGCTCAGCTGGCGACGATCGAGAAGTATGTTGAGGCTGGGAAGGCCGAGGGCGGTTCGTTCTGGCAGGCGGATGGCGATGTGCCGGCGGCGGGGAACTGGTGCAAGCCTTGTTTGTTTGAGCGCGTCCAGCCGAGCGCTGTTGTGGCGAGGGAGGAGATCTTTGGGCCGGTGCTGGCGGTGATGACGTTTCGGACGCCGGCGGAGGCGATCAGCCGCGCGAACAACACGCCGTATGGGCTCGCGGCGGGTGTGTGGACGGACAAGGGTTCGAAGATCTTTGAGATCGCGAAGCAGCTCGACGCGGGCGTGGTGTGGCTGAACACGTACAACAAGTTTGACGCGGCGAGCCCGTTTGGCGGGTTCAAGGAGTCGGGCTTCGGGCGCGAGGGCGGGGTGCACGGTCTCCGGGGGTATGTGGAGCTCTCGTAGACGGGCGTCCGGTGATCGCGGCCGAACGGACTCGACGCTGTCGACCATCCTTGACAACACGGCCGTCAGACACGGAGGTGCAGCGTGTTGAAGGAAACAGCAGCCGTGGCGGCGGGGGTATTGATCGGTGTGCAGGGCGTGTTCGCCCAGCAGCCGCCTCCCGACTACGGGTTCGACTTTGTCACGATTGGTGATGCGGGCAATGACCCGTGGATGGGAACCGACGTGACTGGGCGGATTACAAACCCCGGTGCCGTGAACTACGAGTATCGGATCGCCCGTTTCGAGACACGCACATCGCAGTTCATCGAGTTCATGAACGTGATCGGATCCATCGATCCGAACCGGGCATCGATCGTGGCTCCAACGTTCTGGGGAGCATCGGGGTCCTTTCAGCCTGACGGAACGGTGCGGTTCACGCAGTTCAGCGAGGAATCTGGTGACTACCCCGTGGTTGGCATCAGCTGGCGACTCGCTGCGCGATATGCCAACTGGCTGCACAACGACAAGGCCGCGACAGCCGATGCGATCAACTTTGGCGCGTACGACACGACGACATTCGAAAGCGACCCTGACACCGGCGACTTGCTCGATCAGGTGTCCCGAAGCCCCGATGCTCGGTACTGGATCCCGAGTCTGGACGAGTGGTTCAAAGCCGCTCATTACGACCCAAACCGAAACGGCCCAGGTGAGGGTGGGTACTGGGATTTCCCGAACGGGAACAACGAGCCGTTGACACCTGGTTTGCCCGGCGAACCCGGTGCGGAGACCTCGTATCGGGTTGACGAGGCCGGCTTCAACGAGCTCACGATCCCGGTCGGAGCGTATCCGGAAACACAGAGCCCTTGGGGATTGCTCGATGTGTCGGGTGGCGCGACGGAGTGGACTGAAACGTATCTTCCAGGACAGGAGCAGCGCACCCGGATCTGGGGCGGATCTCTTGCCGGCGAGGACCGCGGCCTATTAACAAATGAGGATGCAATCGGATTCATCGGGGCAGACTCTCCTCAGATACCAGGTGGCAGGGTTGGACTTCGGATCGCATCAGCGATCCCGAGCCCGAGCAGCGCGGTGCTGCTCGGGATGGTGATGGTTGTCGGTGGAACCCGACGACGGCGGCGATGAGCGGGTGTCGCACGCGGTGGGCTTGGCGGCAGCCGGGCCGCGTCGTGTCGTGCACAAGGAACGGGCCCCGGCGTGAACCGGGGCCCGTCGGGGTTTTGCGTTATGCCTGACGTTGTCAGGCGAGTGCCGGATTAGCGGCGGCGGCGGGCGGCGGCGAGGCCGCCGAGGCCGAGGAGGGCGGCCGAGGCGGGAGCCGGGACGACCTCGATGCTGGCGTTGTTCCAGGCGAAGGCTTCCGAGCCGCCGTCGGAGGCGCCGACGAAGCGGAGGACGATGTCGCCGGTGACGGCGAGGTTGAGGTTGTCGAAGGTGAAGGTGGCGAAGTCGTTGGTGAGGATGGTGCCGTCAAGGACCATGGGATCGTTGAGGGTGGAGAGGGCGCCGCTGTCCATGGTGTACTGGAACGAGATGTCCTCGTTGGCTGCGGCGGAGGCGATGTTGGTGAAGGTGCTGCCGCCGTCGGTCGAGATGTCCCAGCGGTACTGGTCGCTGCCTTCGAAGTCGCCGATGGCGGCGACGTCGACAGAGAAGCTGTCGACGAAGGTGTTGGCGCCGGTGTCGGCCCAGGTGTAGTCGGCGGTGCCGAAGCCCGAGCCGTTGACATTGTTGGCGGTGTCGACGACGCCGAAGAACTCGGTGGTGGTGTCGAACTCGCTGATGATGCCGACGCCGTCGGTCGGGAAGGAGCCGGCCGAGTCGTCCTGCATGGCGAAGGGGAGGCCAGCGGCTGCGCCGCCGGCGGTGACGCCGCCGGTGGTGCGGCCGAACATGTCGCCCGGATCCCAGTCACCGTTGCCGAAGTCGCCATCGCCGAGGTAGGCGTTGCCGTTGTAGACGAGGGCGCCGGCGGTGACGGACTCCGAGAGGAAGTTGTTCGAGCCGCTGCTGACGGCGTTGAGGGTCTGGGCCGAAGCGGTGGTGCCAGCAACGATGGCCAGCGCAGTGATCGCGGTCTTCATGTCTGTCTCTCCATTCGAATGAGGATCTATCTCTCTGTCCCATCCCGCCGGGCTGCGACCCAGAGGGAATTCTTCCGCGTGAAGCGTAGTCGAAAGCAAGGCCGACGCGCGGGCTGTAACGCTGAATTGTGGGGGTCTGAACAAATTATTTGCATTTTGTTTGGATTCTTGGGATCTCAGTGCGGGCGGCCTGCCTCGGCTAGGCTGGGTTTATGGAACGCGTGGATGTGGACAAGACGTTGAAGATGCTGATCGGTGGGTCGTTTGTGCGAAGCGAATCGGGCCGGGTGTCGGACGCGGGGGGTCGGCTGAAATCGCCGTTGGCGTCGCGGAAGGACCTGCGCGGGGCGGTTGAGGCGGCTGAGAAGGCTTCGGCGGGCTGGTCGGGGGCGACGGGGTATCTGCGGGGGCAGATCGTGTACCGGATCGCGGAGATGCTTGAGGGTCGTCGGGCATCGTTTGAGGCGATGACGAGCGCGGGCGAGGTGGACGCGGCGGTGGATGTGCTGGTGTCGCTCGCGGGGTGGAGCGACAAGTACGGGCAGGTTTTTGGGTCGGCGAACCAGGTGGCTGGGCCTTATCACAATTTCACGGTGCCGGGGCCTGTGGGCGTGGTTGGTGTGGTGGCTCCGGATGAGCCTTCGCTGCTGGGGTTGGTTGGCACGATCGGGCCGGCGGTGGTGTGCGGGTGCAGCGTGGTGTGCCTGGTATCTCGGACGAACGCGCGGGCGGTTGAGTTTGGCGAGGTGCTTGAGACGAGCGATGTGCCGGCGGGGGTGGTGAACCTGCTGACGGGGGATCTCGGCGAGCTGGCCCCCCACTTCGCTTCGCACCGGGGGATCTCGGCGGTTGTGGCGTGCGGCGTTGATGGCGAGACGCGGGCGGAACTCGAACGCGGGGCTGCTGAGAACATGAAGCGCGTGAGCGTGTTTGATGTGCCGGGGGACGCGGGCGGCTGGTCGTCGCCGGCGCAGATCGAGCGGGTGCTGGAGTTCAAGACGATCTGGCACCCGAGTTCGGCGTAGACGAGGGTGTTGACGGGCTGGAAGCCCGTGGCACCGTCAGCTAGATAAGTTCGTGCGCGGCTTCGGCTGGTTCGGGGAGTTGGAGCGTCGGCTGCTCTGTTGGAGCCGGTTCGAGATCGTCTTTCCAGATGATGTCGACGTTGGCGTCGACGAGCGCGAGCAGCGAGGTGAGCTGCCGCTCGATGCTCCGGCGGGCTTCGGCGAGGTAGTTGGTGTCGGCGGTTTCGAAGAGCTCGGCGGCCTGAGTCTGGGCCTGGCTCATGAGCTCGGCTTGGGCATCGGCTTTCATCTGGATGACATCGACGAGGCCGCA
>JBCBNT010000091.1:0-12169 GCA_039821685.1 Planctomycetota bacterium
GTCACCTCGACGATCGGGTAGCGGTCCGGCATCGAGTAGAAGCCGGTATGGTCGCCGAAGGGGCCCTCAAACACAGCACCCTCGCCCAGTTCGCCGTCCGTGCGCGGGTCGAACCCGATCACACCCGCGTCGGGGTTCACGTAGCCCTCGATCACGATCTCGGCGTCGGCCGGCACGCACAGCGGCACGCTCGCGCCCCGGCAGAGCTTGACCCCCCCGCCGTTGAGAAACCCAGCCATCAGCAGCTCGCTGATCCCCGGCGGCAGCGGCGCGGTCGCCGCGTACGGCAGCACGCTCGGCCCGCCCAGCACGATCGCCACCGGCATCGGCTCGCCCCCACGAGAACCCGCCTTCTTCCACGATCGCCAGTGGCTCGCCCCGTCGTGGTGCATGTGCCAGTGCATCGCCACGCGGTCCTTGCCGAGCAGCTGCACGCGGTACATCCCGATGTTGTGCGACGAGGGCTTGGCTTCACCCGCGTCGTCCGCATGGATCGTGTGGATCCCCGCGAGCGTGATATATCGCCCCCTGTGCGAGGCGTCCCAGTCGTCGCCCCGCTCGATGCCCGGCACTCCGTCGTTCACGCCGCCCGGATAGCCCAGAGCAGCGAAGTCGCCGTCGTGAGGCCAGCACCGGATGATCGGGAGCCTTGTCAGATCGATCCGATCCCCGCGCAGCACGACTTCCTGGCATGCCCCCCGCTTCGTTGAACGCTTGGGCCCGATCTTGAGCAGCGGCGCAAACTGCTTCGCCTTCGCGATCGCATCGCCCAGCGACTTGGGCGGCTCTGGCTTGACCAGCTCGCCGATCCTCTCGCCGATGCCGTCGAACCCGCGATCGGCTCCGAGCGCCATCTCCATCCGCCTGTAGCTGCCGTAGGCGTTGATGAGCAGCGGCACGTCGCTCCCGTCGACGTTCTCAAAGAGCAGCGCGGGCCCGCCGCGATCCCAGAAGCGTGGGTCGTTGAGCCTCGCCGACGCGCTCGGCTCGCCTCGGCACCGGCTCTTGCTCACGAGGTCCGTAATCGCTGCAACCTCGAGCACGGGCGAGACTCGCTCGGTGATACGAACGAGCTCGCCCGCCTGGTCGAGAGCATCCACAAAGCTCCGAAGGTCCTTGTACATACCCTCACACTATGAGCACCACCGATTCGCCGCAGCCCGCCGCCTTTGCCTTCGGTCGCACCCGCGACTGGCCCGGCTACTTCCGCGCAGTCGCGCAGGGAGAGCCTCGGCAGACGCTCCTCGACGCTCTGGCTCTGTTCGACGCGGACGGACTCCGCGCTGACCGCAAGCCGTTCGCCATCGATCTTGGCGCGGGCGAGGGGCGAGACACGGCCGAGCTCCTCAGGCGGGGCTGGGCCGTCCTCGCGACCGACGGGCACCCGAAAGGGATCGAGCTCCTGACCTCGCGGCCCGACCTGACCCACGCGGATCGTCTGACCGCCCGGGTCGAGACCTTTGAGACGCTCAGCGAGCTGCCTGCCGCCGACCTGATCAACGCGAGTTTCTCGCTGCCGTTCTGCCATCCGGAGCACTTCGAGCGGGTCTGGAAGCTCATCGTCGACGCCCTTCCGGCAGGGGGGCGGTTCGCGGGCCAGATCTTCGGAGACCGCGACGGCTGGGCCGGCATCCCCGACCGGTCGCATTTCTCGCGCACCGAGGCCGAGCGGCTCTTCGAGGGATTCCTGCTCGAATCCTTCCGCGAAGACGAGAAAGACGCCAAGGACGCCGCCGGGAATCAGAAGCACTGGCACCTTTTCCACGTTGTCGCCCGCAAGCTCGGCGGCTGAGCACCCAATACACTCACGCCATGCCGCCCAAGACGAACAAGACGACCGACTACGCCATCGATCTGTCGCACGTCGCGAAGACATACAAGCGTCTCTTCCGCGAAGGGACCCCGGCGCTCCGTGGCATCGAGATGCGCGTCCACCGGGGCGAGGTGTTCGGGCTGCTCGGGCCGAACGGGGCCGGTAAGTCGACTCTGGTCAAAATCCTCATGACCGTGATCTCGCCCTCGGCCTGCAAGGGCTCGCTGCTCGGGCACCGGGTCGGACACAAGGCGGCGCTGAACAAGGTGGGCTACCTACCCGAGCACCACGCCTTCCCCGGCTACCTGACCGGTGCGCAGGTGATCGACTTCTTCGGTGCGATGGCGGGCGTCGATCGGCGGACGCGCCGCCGAAGGACGGGCGAGCTGCTCGAGCTCGTCGGCATGAGCGACTGGTCGAAACGCAGGCTCCGCTCGTACTCGAAGGGCATGCGGCAGCGCGTGGGCATCGCGCAGGCACTCATCAACGACCCGGAGCTGGTGCTGCTCGACGAGCCGACCGACGGCGTCGACCCCGTCGGCCGCCGGGATATCAGGGACGTCATCGAGCGGCTCAAGGATCAGGGCAAGACCGTGTTCATCAACAGCCACCTGCTCAGCGAGCTGGAAATGGTCTGCGACCGCGTCGCGATCCTTGTCAAGGGCGTCGTCGCGCAGCAGGGCACGCTCGACGAGCTGACCGAGGGCCAGCGGGGCTACCGGATCCGCATCGACCAGGCCTCCTCGCCCGGGATTGAAACCGACGGCGGCGTGATCGCTCTTGAGAGCACCGATCCGGCGGACGTCCAGCCCGAGATCGATCGGCTCCGTGCGGCCGGGGCGGTCATCGAAGAGATCCGGTCCACCAGGCCCTCCCTCGAAGATCTGTTCATGCAAGCGGTCACCGACCCGCACACGGGGGAAGCGCTCTCGCCCGGTGCCGCACGGAAGGATGACGCATGACCACGTCCGTGCGACAAACGATTGCGCTCTTTGTCGACGCGTATCGCGAGCTCGCCGCGGGCAAGCTCTTCTGGATCACGCTGATTCTGTCGGCGGCTGTCGCGAGCGCGTTCGCAGCGATCGGGATCGACGAGCAGGGGTTCACGGCGCTCTGGTTTCGGCTCGACTTCATCCCGATCACCAGCGACACGCTCCCGCCGAGTGCCCTGTACAAGTTCCTGTTCTTTCAGTTCGGCATGGGCATCTGGCTCACGTGGATCGCGACGATCCTTGGGCTCATCACCACGGCCGGCATGGTCCCGAGCCTCATCAGCTCCGGGGTGATCGACTCGATGGTCGCCAAGCCCATCAGCCGCACACGGCTCTTCCTGACCCGGTACAGCACGGGTCTGCTCTTCGCAACGCTGCAGGTGCTGCTGTTCTCCGCGGCCGCGTTTCTGGTGCTGGGCCTGCGGGGCGGAGAGTGGCTTCCGAAGGTCTTTCTTGCCGTGCCGATCGTGGTGGTGTTCTACTCGTACCTGTTCGCGATCATGGCGCTCGTGGGCTTGCTGACCCGCTCGACGATCGCCTCGCTCTTGCTCACGCTCCTGATCTGGTTCGTCTTGTTCTTGATCAACTTTGCCGACGCGACGCTTGTCGGCGTTGACGCGCAGTCGAGGGTCAGGATCGAGACGCTGCAGCAGACAATCGCCCGCGGCGAGGCGGAGGCCACCCGGCGCATCGTGCAGGAGCGTGAGTCGGCGGGTGAATCCGTGCCGGAAGGCTTCCGGCCGGACGACGAGGAGATCGGCGAGTACAACCCGTTCGTCCCGGTCCTTCGCAATCGGCTTAGCGACGTTGAAGATCAGCGGGCGAAGCTCCAGCCCTGGGTATCGGCGGCCTACGTCGTGAAGACCGTGCTGCCGAAGACGGGGGAGACGATCGCGCTCCTTGAGCGATTCGTTATCACGGAAGAAGAGGGACAGGCGCTGGTGCGGGCGTTCTCGGGGAACGACGAGCCCGAGGAATCGACCGTCGATCGAGAGTCGGGCAGGGTGAGCGTGAGCCGGAGCGAATCGCAGGCCGAGGCACGGCGGGTGTTCGAGTCGCGATCGATGCTCTGGATCCTCGGTACCAGCCTGGCGTTCGAGGGCGTGGTGCTCGTGTTGTGCTGCGTGATCTTCGGCAGGCGAGATTTCTAGCCGCCCAGCTCGCGACCGCGATCTCTCGCGGCCGTGATCGCCCGGACAACGGTTGCCATGAACCCGGCCTGGTCGAAGACGGTCGTGGCGGCTGCGGTCGTGCCGCCCTTGCTCGTCACGCGTGAACGGAGAACGGCCGGTGGATCGCCGCTCCGACGGAGCAGCTCCGCGGCGCCCGCGAGCGTTTCCGCCACGATCGTGCCCGCATCTGCTGCGGGGAGCCCGAGGTCGACCGCGGCTTTCTCCATGGCTTGAGCGAGGTAGAAGAGATACGCGGGGCCGCTGCCGGCAACACCCGTAAAGGCATCAATCAGCGACTCATCGAGCCTGACCACCACGGACCCGACACCTCGGAAGAGCGACTCGGCGGCGGCGGTTTCGGCGTCTGCCGCGGCTGGCCCTACGGCGATCGCCGTCGTGCCGCGGCCAACGAACGCCGGGGTGTTGGGCATCGCGCGCACGACCGGGCACCTGCCGCCCATCGCATGCCGCACGCGGTCCGTCCCGCATCCCGCCAGGATCGAGATGACAAGCCGATCGCCAACAGCGTGCCCGATTTCTTCGCCGACTTCATCGAGGACCTGCGGCTTGATGGCCAGCAGTATCGCAGCGTTGGATGGCCGCGTGTCGAGCCATTCGATCGCTTCGGTCGCGGATCGCACGCCGCCGCCGAAGACGGGATGTCGGTCGGTGTTGGGATCCGCGACGCACACCTCGGCGGTGAGTGCTCCTGACTGCCGGGCGCCGAGCACGATCGCCTCGGCCATGGATCCGCCTCCGATGACAGCAAGAGGCCGATCAAATGTCGGACGGACGGTTGCGGTCATGCGAAGCTCCCCTTCTCTCGGATAGAATCCGCCGGGGCGGGGCATGTCCAGCCCTTCCGCTGAGGACGACGGCGTGGCAGAGTGTTCCAGATCGTGAGCGCCCTGATCGCGTCGCGGCAGGCAGGAGGCCGGCATGAGCACGTTTTACACGCTTGACTTTGAGAAGCCCGTCGCGGAGATCGAGCGGCGGATCCGGGAGGCCGAGACGCCTCCTCCGGGCGCTCCGGTCGGGGTGGCTGAGCCCGAGCCGGCGGCGAGGAGCGAGCTGCTCGATGGGCTGCGGGCCGAGCGTGACCGGATCCTGACGGACCTGTACGCGAAGCTGAACCCGTGGGACACGGTTCGCGTCAGCAGGCACCCAGATCGGCCGCAATCAAGGGACTATATCGAGCGGTTCGTGCGCGACTTTGCCGAGCTTCACGGCGACCGTCGGTTCGGCGATGATCCGGCGATCATCACGGGGCTCGGGCGCATCGGCAGCCACAAGTGCATGATCATCGGGCATCAGAAGGGCCGAACAACGCAGGAGCGGATCGCGTGCCACTTCGGGTGCGCGCACCCGGAAGGTTACCGCAAGGCGATGCTCAAGATGAAGCTCGCGGAGAAGATGGGCATCCCCGTGGTCACGCTCGTCGACACGCCCGGCGCGTACCCAGGGCTCGGCGCTGAGCAGCGCGGGCAGGCGGAGGCGATCGCGGTCAACCTGCGTGAGATGTCGAGGCTCCGGACGCCGATCGTTTCGATCGTGATCGGCGAGGGCGGCTCGGGCGGCGCGCTCGGGATCGCGGTGGCGGATCGAGTCGCGATGATGCAGCACGCGTGGTACTCGGTCATCAGCCCGGAAGGCTGCGCCGCGATCCTCTGGAAGCAGGCGAACGAGACGACGAACTCCGCGGCTGCGGTCGCCCTGAATCTCACGGCCTCCGACAATCTCAGGAATCAGATCATCGATGACGTGGTCGAAGAGCCTGTCGGTGGAGCGCATCGACAGCCGGACGGGGCATCGGAAAGCCTCTCGGCGTGGATCAGCTCCGAACTCGACCGGCTGATCAGCGTGCCGATCGACGAGCTTCTCGATGCCCGGTACGAGCGGTTCAGGAAGCTCGGAGAGGTCGCCGAGCAGGCCCAATCGGAGGCCAGCCAGGAAGCCGACGCGGCGGACGCCTGATATCTGGGTTCGGGGACCGGCCGGCTTTGACTCGGAAGCCTCGGCGTACCTACCGTCGTCCCTGCGCACCCGCCCGTGTTCGGTCTCTGATCTGTTGTGGGTGCAGCGAGAACCGCGAGGCATCGAGTGGCCAAGAAGAAAGCTGTGACCAAGAAACCCGCCTCGAAAAAGGCGCCCGCCAAGAAGGCTGCTTCAAAGAAGGCGGCGTCGAAGAGCGTGACGAAGAAGCCGGCTGCCAAGAAGGCCCCGGCCAAGAAGGCTGCTGCCTCGACGTCGACGGCCAAGAAAGCTGCTTCGAAGAAGCCGGCGGCGAAGAAGGCCGCCACCAAGAAGGCGGCTTCCTCAAAGTCCGCGCCTTCGAAGAAAGCACCCGCGAAGAAGGCTCCGGCGAAGAAAGCCCCGGCAAAGAAGCCTGCTCCCAGCAAGGCACCCGCGAAGACCGCCACGAAGACTGAGCCCAAAGCCGAGGCCAAGGCTTCGAAGGCTGCCGAGAGCACTGGCTCAAAGGCGACCGGATCAAAGCCGACCGGTGCTCAGGGCGACGCAAAGGGCGCAGACGGCAAGCCCGCGCGGAAGGGCATCACGATCGTCGATAGTCGGCCTCGGAAGAAGGCTGCGGCTCCGAAGTTCAGCCCGCCGCCGTCGACGCTCGGATCACTTCTCAACAAGCGCAAGCGCCAGCCGCTCATCCCGTCGGGGCCCAACGCACCGACAAGCGAGTTCAGCACGTTTGGCGATGCTGCTGACGGCGATGCGAAGGCACGCAAGGTGAAGTCGCCCTACAAGAAGCGTGAGCTGGATGCATTCCGAGAGACGCTCATGCTCAAGCGGCGCGAGCTAGCCGGGGACGTCGAGGAGATGGAGCGGGGCATGGCCGCCCTGGGTGATCGCGGCGGCGATCCGGCGCTCGATGTCGCCGAGCAGGGGTCTGACGCGTACGACCAGTCGCTCTCCATCGGGCTCGCGGAGGCGGATCGCAAGCTGATCAGGGAGATCGACGAGGCGATCAAGCGGATCGACGAGGGCGTCTTCGGCGTGTGCGAGGTGACGAAGGAACCGATCGGAGCCGAGCGGCTCAAGGAGCTGCCGTGGACCCGGCTCTCGATTGAGGCGGCCCGCGATGCCGAGCGTCGCGGCGCACCGCGGTGACGGGCCGGTCCGGATCTGGCCCGACCTGGAAGAGCCCCCGGGCGTGGGGAGTGCTTCTCGTGGTGCTCGCCGTCGGGCTCGTGGCGGATTTGTGGTCGAAGCAGCTCGCTTTCGAGCGCGTCGCCGGCCGACCCGTTGTGATCACTCGAGCAGAAGTCATGGCGACCGATGCGCTCGGCACGCTGATCCCGCGGCACGATCCGGTCGTCGTGGTGCCGAGCGTCCTGGAGTTCACGCTCGTGCTCAATCCGGGCGCGGTGTTCGGGCTCGGCGCGGGCAAGCGGGTGCTCTTCATCGGCTTCACGATCGTCGCGATCGTGCTCGGCTTTGCGATGTTCGCGGGGTGGACCCGCTCTCGGGACTGGATCGCCCACGCATCGATCGGCCTGCTGCTCGCGGGTGGGCTCGGGAATCTCTATGACCGCCTGACGTTCGCGTGCGTCCGAGACTTCATCCATCCGCTGCCGGGCGTGACCGTCGCGGGTCGTGAGATCTGGCCGTACGTGTCGAACGTCGCGGATGCGCTGCTGATCTTCGGCATCGTTGGTTTGATGGTGTACCTCTGGACGTCGGACCATCATCAGACGCCGCGACAGGATCTGGATACAGGTACTTCTACAGATCCCGGGGCTTCGAAGCACGAGTCCGACGGGTCCGCCGGGACGCGCGGGGCCGAGTGATCGGAGGACCTCAGGCCTGGGCGGCCCGGTCTCGGAGTTCGGCCAGCACGCCCGAGACCTCCTCGGCCATCCGTGAATTCGGAAACTGCGACACGATCTGCTCGCCGAGGCTCACGGCTATGCCCCATTCCCTGTCCTGATACGCGAGCTTGAAGGCGGCGCCGAGGTTCTCTCTCGCTTTGCCGATCACGCCTCGTGCGACCTCCTGCAGCGGCTCGGCCTCGCGTTCGGTGAGATACGCGTCGAGCTCGCGGAGCAGGTCCATCGCTTCGTCGACCCGCTCGGCTTGCGCCATCATCAGGAACCGACGCTCGAGGTCGGACTTGTACGCTTCCTTGGAGCGGGCGACCCGGTTCACGACGGTGCGGATGCTCTGCGTCGCGGGGAAAGACTGCTCGGCGTGCGCTGCAGCGGCGGCGGCATCGTCCCAGCGACGTTCCACGATCAACGCATCGATCTTGGCGATGGTCCCGGCGATCTCCTCGTCCAGGCTTTCGGCGCGGAGCATGTCGATCTGTGATCGGAATCGGTCGGCCTCCTGCTCGTACCCGAACCTTTCGGCGAGCTCCCGGCAGAGCACGAGCGCGGCCTCCCAGTCGTGGCGGCGGACGTCTTCCTCGATCGCGCGGCAGAGCAGCTCCCGCTCCTTCGACCGGTTGAGCACACGCCTCGCGTCATCGGACAGGGCCCCCTGCTGGCTCAGTCGTTCGACCGCCTTCTGGACATCGCGCATCGCGCGGAGCGTGCCGCTGTCGGCCTCGGATGATTGCTCTCGGGCGCCACCGCCGGGGAGCGAGATGACCACCGCCGCGGCCGCGGTCGTGATGATCAGGCCGAGCGCACCGGCGTGCACGGCGGGTTCGCCCGCGCCGCCTTGCCGCTCGCGGAGCACGCCCGTGGCAACGAGCGCGAGCGAGACGATTCCTGCGAGCGCCAGCAGCGTGATCGAGACGCTCCGATTCGGTCCGTTCATGGCATCCTCCGATCGCTGGCGTTAGCTGCCTGGCGTCTGGCCGCCGCAGTTCCGATCGACGGGCACGACGCACAAGAAACGCAGCCCGTCGTCGCCCGCGCGGAACTGGTGCTCCGAGTCTGCTTCGACGTAGATCACATCGCCGGCGGCGATCGTCCGGTCCTCGCCTTTGAGCAGGACCGTGCCGCCGCCCGAAACGACGAACACCTCGTGCTCGTAGTCGTGGCTGTGCTTGGGTGTGTGCCCACCCGCATCGACGGCGAAGCTCCGGAGCGCAAAGTGCGGCGCACCGTCTTGTCGGCCGACCATAATCGCCATCGAGGCGCCGGAGGCCCCGTCCATCTCGACACGATGCATGGGCTCCCGATCGATGTTCCGGATCATGTCCGCCTCCCTTCGCGCCTTCGCCTGAGTCTACCATCGGCCAGATGGCCGGTTCAGCGCTCCAGATCGACTCCCGGCCCCTCGGTGCCTACCAGACAAACTGCTATACCGTCCGCCACGGCGAGCACCTGTGGGTTGTCGACGCCGGCTTTGAGCCAGCGCCGCTGCTCGATCTCGTCGATGAGACAGGTCTTGTTCCCGAGCTTTTGCTGCTCACGCACGCGCATCCGGACCACATCGCGGGCATCCCGGACCTCCGGCGGGCGTTCCCGGGCATGCCCGTCGCGGTGCACTCGGCTGAGCAACGCTGGCTCACTGATCCGGATCTGAATCTGTCGTCGCTCATGGGCGAGCCGGTATCCGTCGGTGCACCGGACCGCCTGCTGGAGGACGGCGAACGGCTGTCGCTCGGGGCACTCTCTTGGCACGTCCGGCACACCCCGGGGCACTCGCCGGGCTCGTTGTCGTTCGTGTGTGATTCGGCGCCGGTCGTCATCGCTGGGGACGCGCTGTTCGCCGGTTCAGTGGGCAGAACGGACTTCCCGAACAGCGACCCCGAGACGCTGGCGGCGTCGATCCGCACCGGGCTCTACACGCTCCCCGATGAGACGACTGTCTTTCCGGGCCACGGGCCCTCCACGACCATCGGACATGAGAAGGCATCGAATCCGTTTGTTCAGCCCGAGGCCTGATCCCCGTAGACCCACCGGTCACATGGCAGAGCCGAGCCCCTCGACTCGTCGCCATGTGCTGAGCTGACCGAGGTGAAACATGGCGTGTGGGCCCATGAGGAAGCCCACGGCGGCGAGCACCGTGGGAAACCGGCCGCGGTATCGCTCAACAGGTGTCGGCGCAGCGAAGGCTGGTTCCTCGACGGCCGCGATCACGTCTCGCACCGACTCGTGAACGGCTTGGAAGGTCGCAACCAATTCGTCGAGTGGTGGATAGACCGAGCCGTCGGCATCATCCACGCAGGACGAGTTGGGTCCGAAGAGATCTTCCCAGGGCTCAGGGGTCGAGAGCGAAGCATTCTTGATCCCGAGCAGCGATCCGACGCGGCCTGGATAGAGGCAGAGATGCCCGAAGATCCATGACGGGTGATTGGCCTGGATAGCGTGGTGTTGGTCGCCGCAGAACCGCCCAGCCCGCTCGGGCGCGATGCCCTTCGAGAGCGCAGCTGCGAGGTTGGTGATCGGCGCGAGCTGATAGATGATCGCTGCACCCGCGGCTGTCCTTGCTTCTGACATCGTCATCCTCCGACATACTTCGCGTAGATCGATCGTGCGCGGGCGGGGTCGGTTGTTCCGGTGACGATCGCCCGGCCGTCGCCGAACACCATCATGCCGATCGCAGCGCCGCCGTCGCCTTGCTCTTCGGCAAACTCTCCACGCACGAGGCCCTCGGTCGCTGCGAAGCGGCCGTACGGTGACAGCGCGCCCTCGACAGCGCTGAGGTCGATGCCCCGCTGCGACGCGGGCGTCACGTGAACGCTTGCCCGGCCGCACATCGGTACCGCCCGCCCGCCCGCGGAGCCGGAGAGGAACTCGAACCGTCGCTGGCCGCAGCAGACACACGAATCATCGCGGGCCGCTGACAGGTCGAGGCGGCGCCACTCGCCCGTCATGGCATCGACCGATTCGAGCCGAGCATCGACGGGCAACCCGAGGAGGATCCTGAGACCGATCGCCGCCTGCCGGGCCGCCACGAGATGGATCAGCGGGCCGAAGACGCCAACGGTGTCGCACGTGTCCGTGCCGGAGGGCACCTCTTCCGCGATGCACCTCAGGCACGGGCCGCCTGGGACGACCGGCACCACCGTGCCACGGACACCGACGGCGCCGCCGAACACAGCGGGGATGCCCGCGGCGATCGCGGCATCGTTGATGACGTACCTCGTCTCAAAGTTATCGGTGCCGTCGATCAGGACATCGGTCCCCGCGACAAGATCTTGGGCCGTGAGCCCGTCGAGATCCATGGCGCGTGGTTCGACGCGGACATCGCCATTGATCGATCGGAGCCTGCGTGCCGCGGCCTGAGCCTTTGGCTGCCCTACATCACGCTCCGCAAAGAGTGTTTGCCGCTGAAGATTTGTCAGCTCGACGACGTCTCGGTCGACGAGCACGACCCGCCCGACGCCGGCGCGGACCAGCAGCTCCGCGGACACCGAGCCCAATGCGCCTACGCCGATGACGACCGCCGATGCGTCGTTGAGCCGTCGCTGCCCGGAGTCACCGATCTCCGGCAGGAGCATTTGCCGGTGATATCTCCCGAGGTAATCGTGCTGCGGCATGCGTGACTGTATCCGCCGTACGATGGTGTATGACGAGGTGCGCGAGCGAGAGCGGAATGACGCCTCAGGGGCTCGGCTGGCGTGCGCCGAGGCCCGTTCCATCCACGATCGAGACGCCGAGGCTGACGCTGAGGCTTGTGAGGCTGGATGAGATCGCGAGATGCAGCCGGGTGGTTGCCGCGAATACCGCACATCTGCTGCCGTGGATGCCGTGGGCCAGGCTCGGCGAGGCCGGCGCAGCCCGGTATTACAGCGAGCAGCTGACGAACGCGTCATCGGACGAGCCGCTGCGCGAGCTCGGTCTCGGCATTTTCGTCCGTGAAAGCGGCCGATTCATCGGGGCGACCGGGATCCACGATGTCCGCGCAGAGACCGCCTCGGCCGAAACCGGCTACTGGATCGCACACGATCAGACGAGGCTCGGCTACGCGACCGAGGCCTGCCGGCACGTGCTGTCGTGGGCGCTGCGGCCGCAGGATCGGGGCGGCCTCGGGCTTCGGCGGATCAGGATCTACTGCTCGTCGGCGAATCCGGCATCGGCACACATCCCAGAAGCCCTCGGGCTCACCGCTGAAGTGCGGCAGCGCAGAGACTACTTCGTCGAAGGCCACGGCCCGACCGACCGGCTCGGATGGGGCGTGCTTGCGGAGGAATGGGACTGTCAAGCCAACGCGGTCACACAGAGCGAAGCGTCAACAGAGTGATCTCCGGCGGGACGCCGAAGCGGATCGGAGCGATGGAC
>JBCBNT010000092.1:0-12055 GCA_039821685.1 Planctomycetota bacterium
CTTGTCCCCAAACTCCACGACCTCCCGAGCCGCCGACCGCTCCACCGCGATCGACTCCACACCAAGCCAAGGGCTGCCATCCAGCTCCACCTGCTCAGGCCGAAGCACAAGCATCGCTCACCCCCTCACCAGGTGCGTCACGCCCGGCCGACGGACCGACTCCGCCTCGCCGTCGCCGTCCACGTCGATCAGACCGGTCACACGCCCACGCTCCGCAGCAAACCGCTCGCGGTACATCACCGCCCGATCCGCATACCCAAGACCAGCGCCGCCGACCGCGCTCGCCGCAGCCGCAGCCGAATACACCAGGTGCAGCGTCCCCAAACACTCCAGCCGCGTAAACGCGCCCGGGTTCACCACCGACTCCTGCGTCAACGCACCCGCACGCCCGTCCTCCGGCTCGATCCCGAGCATCCGGAGCACCTGCCCGTGCACCACAGACATCTGAGGTGCGAACGTAAACGACTCGATCTCACCGCTCGCGAGCGTCGGCGGCGAGATCACCGCCTCCGTCACCGACGCACGAAGCCGCGACAGACCCAGCTGCCCAGTCCCCGCGATCTGCACAACCTCGTACGACCCGCCTCCGTAGCTCACGACAGAACCCGCGCCGATCCCAGCCGCGCCAAAGTCGAACCCGACGACCACCGCAAGCCCCGCGGACACCACGCCCGTCTCGCGAAACTGCAGCTGACCGAGCCACCCCGTCTCAAGAAACAGCCGCGGCTCATACACCAAGAGATCCCGATCGCTCGCAAACACGCCAGCCCCCCTTCATTCCCGCAACCGTCTTCCAAGCAACAAACCCGATCCGGACCCGCCGACCCGGACCGGGCGCGCTCACCGGGTGCCCGACCACCCGGCAGCGCTGCCCCCACCCGCCAAGGGGGCATCAACCAACCTCTCACACACCCAGGCCGCTCAGCTTCGCGTGCGCACGCTCGTTCCGAAGCTCGAGCGTGTACTCACCGATCACCTGACCACGCACCGAGTCACCGCTCGAGGCCAGGGGCTTGAAGTGGAAGCTCCGACCCTGCAAAGGCAGCACCTCGATCCGGCTCGAATCGAGCAGCAGCAGCGTGTCCGTCGGCACCCACCGGCTCATCACAACCCGGCACACGCCGAAGTCGCTCTCGTACACGCTGATCATGTCCCGGAAGCTCGTGTCCTCCGGAAGATACTGACGGCTCGCGCTCGCAAACTCGTTGATCTTCCGCTTCTGAGCACCGTTCACAACGATCGTGTCCACGCTGCCCGAGCTCTGCTCCCACACCTGACGCAGCGCCGCGTTGAGCAGCTCCTCCGTCAGCTCGTCATCGCCCGTACCCCCGCCGTCCGGCAAGCCGCCCGCACCCGGCGCAAAGTCGTTCGTCGCCAGCAGCGGGATGATCCCGTTCATCGACCGACGCGTCGAGCTCGAGCCCACCTGCGTCGACGCCGGAGCCACGCCGTTGATCACGCAGTTCTCAAGGTCACGCAAGAGCTCACGCATCCGCTCCTGCTTCTGGTAATCCACCTCGTCATCGATCCCGTACTGCCGGCTCGCCTGCATCGACCCCGACACCTCCACCGTCGATGTCAAAATCTGCGTGTAGTTCCGCTGCCGGCTCCGGCTCGTGAACCTCGCGTCAGGCGCCTCGTCACCCTCAAGCGCGGCGTTGCCCAGGATGTTCAGCACCATGTTGTTCGTCAGCGTCGCCGCCGTCGTCCCGCCGTACCCGCGACCCACGCTCAGCTGATTGCCAGCGATCGCCGCAACGATCATCACCTCGCCCGTCCCCTCGGGCTGCAACAGATCACCCACTCGGAACCGATCCGCGTTGTCCACCGTGATCGTCGTCGCAGATGTCGCGTTCGGCGAGAACGAAGTCTGGTTGATCGCGTCCGCGTTCGCCAGAAGCTCATCCTCGATCCACTCGTGCACCGTGCTCTGCGCCGAACGCTTCGCGTCACCCATGTGATCCAAGAGCGGCGTCTCGTAAGGCGACACGATCCCGATGATGTCGCTCACGTCCTCAACAAGCTCCGGCAGATCCGCGCCCGCCCCATACGTCGCCTTCCCTGTAAATGCCATGCATCAGCCCCTTCATCGCGCACCGATCGCGCACCCATCGCCAAACAAGAAACACCAACTCTCACCACGCCAAAGACTCAGCCGTGCCGACGCTTCCGCAGATATCGCGTCAGCGCCCGGCGATCGCCCGACCGCCGCGCCTCGTCAGCAAGCCCCGTCAGCGACGACGCCTCGCCCCCCGCAGCACCGCTCACCGCAGACCCCGCACCGCGCCCGCCCGCGCCGGACCGAAACAGAAACGGCTTCGACGATGCCAGCCCCGAGACAACAGCCGATACATCACCGACCTCCCCCGCAGAATCCGCACCAGTACCAAGCACGGTGAGCGCCGTCTCGACATCGATCACGCCCGCGTCAACCAGAGCCCGCTCCAGCTCATACCGCCGCTCGACGCCCGCCAGCGCCGCCTCAAGCTCAGCGAGGCGCGCCCGCAAGACCTCGTTCTCAGCAAGCGCCGCCTCCAGCGCCGCATCGCACTCAGCGGGTGCCCCATCGTCCTGCACCGCATCCGCCTGCGACTCATCGACCTCAGCACTGCCAGCACCACCCGCCGTCACGCCAACCGAAATCGAACCCGACGTCCCCTCTTCAAACATCATCAACCCCCGACTCATCGCCGCCCGGCACGATCCCGAGCGACTCGGCCAATCGATCCCGAGGAACACCAAGCTCCTCACGCACACGCACCGACGACACAAGCTCCTGCTCGTCGATCGGCAGCGGGTCGGGCCACTCGATCCGGATCTCGCGGTCCAACACC
Source organism: Planctomycetota bacterium (assembly GCA_039821685.1). Taxonomy (GTDB): domain Bacteria; phylum Planctomycetota; class Phycisphaerae; order Phycisphaerales; family UBA1924; genus JANQQZ01. The sequence goes on from JBCBNT010000092.1 coordinate 2,835, forward strand.
CCCACGTCGAGCACCCCCGCCCGTGACGCCGCATCGATCACAAGACCGCACACACCCCGGATCCCACGCCCATACGTCACCCGCTTCCGGTTCGTCTTCGCAAGCAGGCTCACCATCGTCACCCGCAGCGCCGCCGCGCTCGTCAGGTTCCCGATCCGCGCCTCCACAACGCCCGACGCCACCGGCGGCACCCCGCTGATCTTGTCCAGCGCCGATCGGATCTGATCCACATGCCGATCCTCGCTCGGGCTCGAAGCATCGCCCCCAAACCGCTCGATCGACGCATCCGGGTTGTCCGTCGACCACACCGTCCCAGGCGCCACCGGCGACTGATCAAAACCCTCAATCCCCTTCGCCAGATACATCTGAAAGCTCTGCATCGTCACCCGGTTCGCCCGATCGCTCAGACGCGTGTTCAACTCGTCCTGCAGCGGGATCAACGGCTCAACCTCACCAAGCCCCGCATACACCAAAGGCTGGCTCTGGTTCTGCACGTGCACCACCGGCACCACGCCCTCAAACACACCGCCGTCGTCACGCTCCACCCGCTCACCGCCGACCCACACCTCACGCCCCGAAGGCCCAAACACCTCCGTGTACGACTCCCGCTTCCGACGCCGGCCCCAGCTCTCGCCGCCAAACAGTCCCCGGCGAAGCCCAACTCGCTCCACCCCGTTCCCCTCGCGCTCGTAGTGGATCACGTACCCCGCGAACCGCCGGTAGTCGTCCTCATCAAGCACCGGCACGCTCCGACGCGGGTCCACCGCCTCAATCCGAAACGCCCGACCAGCCTCCGCCGCCAGCTCCACCATCGCCGCATGCGAACCACGCGCTCTGGCCGCCCGACGCCCCACTGACCGCAACGCCGCCTCGTCCACACGCACCACGAAATCAACATGCCCAAACACGTGCGCCATCAGCGCCGCGTCCTGCAGCATCTCCAGCCCGCCAGACGCGTCCCACGCCACATCAACCACCGCCTCCACGATCTCCCGCGTCGATTCTTCCGAAGCCGCACTCACGAGAATCGGCTTCTTACCAAACAAGAAATCGATCATCGTCTGCACGCGCCACGCGATGTCGTTCTCGATCACAACCTCGCGCCGACCAAACGACCGGTCATCGCCCAGCCCGTGCATCTCCCGACGCACCCCAGTCACCCGCGCCGGCAGCCCCGCCTCCTGCGCAAGCCGACGCGTCGTCTGCGACGAGCCCGAAGCGTCCACCGTCCACACACGCCGAGCCGGGTTCCGGTAGTACCCGTAATACCGCTCCAGCTCCTCGTTCTCATCCGCCTGACGACGGATCAACAAATCGATCAATGCCGGGTCCAGCCCCGCCGCCGCCCCCGGCCCGTCGCCCGCGACACGCTTCACAGCGCCGCCAACAACGCCTTCCCCATCCGTCCGTCCACCCACACTCAGCATCGGTCGAGCCTCCGCAGTTCCCCGCCCAGCACGCCGCTTCGCCCGAAACGAATCACGCGACGCCCTCACCAACCCCGCACCCAACCACCCCCGTGCGCACAACACGCGCAGAACCACAGCCCGCCGGCAGCGCCCAAGCACCGGCCAACAAGCCAGATAGAAATTTCTCACATTTTCTCGATCGGACCTCAGGGCCGCCGCACACACGTGCGCACACCCCAGGCACATGCAGAAACAACCCAGCGGTCAGCGACGCCGACGACAGCCCGCACGACCGGCAGCCATACGCATCGAGCAGAGTTGCTCAGGCAATCCCAGGGCGATCAGCACCCCGCGTTGAACCCCACCATCCACGCGTGCAGATCCGCCGGCGTGCACGAGCCGTCACCGTTCTGATCGCACCCGGCACCTCCGGATACGTACGCCGCCACCCACGCATCGAAATCGCCGAGCGTCAGCACACCGTCGCCGTTCACGTCCGCCCGGCACGCCGGGCCACCGGCACCGATCAAGAACCCATCGATCTCCGCGAAGTACGCCAGCCGGTTCGGCATCTGCGACCGCACCGTCGCCTCCACCTCCGCCGAAAGCCGCCCGGGGTAGTTCAACACCGCGAACGCAAAGATCGCCGACTCTGGCACATCCTCTTTCACCGCGTTGTCCCGCGCGTACTCCGTGATGAACCCCGGGTCCGCCCGCTGCGCCGCAAGCCACCCCGCCGACTCCGCGTGGGCTGCCTCGAGCGCCACGTGCGCGCACTCGTGAAACACCGTGTGCTGCAGATCGTCCGTCGCAACGCGGTCATCCATGTTGTCCGCGTAGATCACAAAGAAACCGCCCCGCTCCTCGGCGAAGGCCGTCTCGTCCCCCGTGTGCAACACCACGTGCCGCAGCGACCCGCGGAACAGCTCGGGCTGCAGCCCGATCGCGCGTGCCAGCCGGCTCGCATACGGCGCCGCGTTTGCCAGCAGCTGAAAGTCCGTGTTCGCCCAGATCTCGACCCGCTGCGTGCCGCCGTCGGTGGTCGTATAGATCGCCTCAAAGATGTACGCGTCGGCAAACAGCCGATTCGACCGCTTGTCGGGCATCTCCCGCCGCGCCCGCGTCACGTACCGAAACGACTCGATCGCGTTCGGATCGCTCTCAAAGATGAACGCCAGGTCGTTTGACACCACCGAGTTCACGTACGGCGGCTCAACATCCGCCCGCACGTGACCGCAGACAACCGCCGCCGAAAGCACGCACGACACGCCGATCGCACCAAAGCCCATGTCTTCCTCCCGCCGAAGATCCAGCGACACCAGAGCCCGCCGCCGTTACGCAGCGTCTTCGTCCCCGACCAGCTCCACCCGCGTGTACTGGTCAAGGTTCAGCATCACCAGCTCGCCGTCCGCCTTCTTCAGCTCAAGCCGCTCCACCCACAGCTTCTTGTCCTTGCTGTGCGCGAACCACGAGCCAGTCTTGCCGAAGCCGAACGACACAACCTCGCCCTCGACCACCGCCACCTGCGGCCCACTCAAGCGTGGAATCTGCTGCACCACGCGGACGACCTGACCGATCTCGAGCTGACCTTCTGGCATGCCACCATGATAGTCCGCCGCCCCCGTCCTCTGATACCATCCGCCCATGCCCGCCGGATCGTCAACCCGTCTCCCGAAACGGCTCTGGACCTATATCCTCGCCGACCTCTGGCGCCTGCTCATCCTCACCACCGCGGTCATCGTCGCCGTCATCGCGCTCGCCGTCACCATCCGCCCCCTGGCCGACGGCAAGCTCACCCCGCTCCAGGCTATCCACTTCATGGGCCTCGCCACCGTGCCCATGCTCGCCTACGCCGTCCCCTTCGGGGCGGGCTTCGCCGCCACCCTCGTCTACCACCGCATGGCCAACGACAACGAGACCGCCGCCGCCCACGCCGGAGGCATCGGCCACCGATCCATCCTCGCCCCCGCCCTCATCTCGGGCGTCCTCCTCGCAGGCACCCTCGGCGTCATCTCAGATCAGGTCATCCCACGCTTCCTCCGAACCATGGAGTCCTACGTCAAGCTCTCCATCGCCGACTGGATGGTCGTCCAGCTCAGCCTCGGCAACACCTTCGAGTTCAACGGCACCGTCATCGGCGCCGAACAGGTCGTCAAAATCGACCCCGACAGAATCAACAACACCGGCAACGCCAAAAGCGTTCTCGCCCTCGGCAAGCCCATCTTCCTCAGGCTCAACAACGACCGCACACCAACCCAAGCCGTCACCGCCGAGCGAGCCTTCATCTACGTCCGCGAAGACACCAACCCGTGGGACGGCCCAGACGCCGGTGCAGGCGAGGGCGCCTCGGGCGAAACCCGCTTCGGCTCCGTCGTCACCATCATCGCCGAAAACTACCGCGGCGCTGCCGACGGCGTCGTCTTCGGCTCCGACGACACCTACCAGGACGACTTTGCCGTCCCCCCCGCCATCATCGACGACCCCAAGTTCTTCACCTACGCCCAGCTCCGCACCCTCCGCGACCACCCCGAGCGCTTCGACTTCATCGACGAGTTCCGCCACCGCCTCGCCCTCCGCACCGCCTCGGTCGAGTTCCTGAACGACGTCGACGCCGACCTCCGCGAGGGCGACGCCGCCGCCACACTCACCACAGCCGAGGGCGACACCATCACCATCGCCGGCGCCCGCCTCTCCGCCGGGCCCGCCCTCGCCCGCCGCGTTATGCCCACCACGCCCGGCGCACCGATCGACATCACCATCGAGCGCGCAACCGGCACCACCGAACGCATCTCCGCCGCCCGCGCCGTGCTCAACACAGCCGCCCCCGACGAGCTCACCCGCAAACAGGTCGAGACCTACCTCGAGCTCCAGCACGTCGCCACCACCACGCGAAACGCGGCCGAAGACATCCGGCTCGCCTCCGCCACCGACCAGCCCGTCGCAGGTGTCCGACGCCAACGCACCATCGCCGGCATCACCACCGACAGCCCGCGCTACGCCACGCTCCGCACAGCACCCCTCGACACCGTCCTCGACGAATCACGCTACCTCACACAGGGAGCCAACGAGTTCGCCGGCGCGATCGAAGCCCACACCCGGCTCGCCGACATGCGAACAGACATCAGCCGAGAGATCGCAGCCAACATCCACGAACGCATCGGCATGTCACTCGCCGGCCTTGTCATGGTCCTCACGGGCGCCGTCGTTGCCATCAAGCTCCGAGACGCCCTCACGCTCACCGTCTACCTCTGGGCCTTCTTCCCAGCACTCGTCTCCGTCCTCATCATCAGCATGGGCAAGCAGCTCATCGCGCAGTTCGGCCTCGCCGCCGGTGCCGTCCCCCTCTACGCCGGCGTCGCCCTCCCCGCCGCCTACGCCGCCATCACCTACAACCACATCTGCAGGCGATGACCAGCCCATGACCGACGAACGACACACAAAGCCCATCGACGCAGCCCTCGCCCTCGTCGTCGCCATCACCATCGTCCGCGCGATCTACGTCCTCCTGCTCTCCCCCTACGCCCTCGTCGAAGACGAAGCCCACTACTGGGAATGGGCCCTCCGCCCAGACTGGTCCTACTACAGCAAGGGCCCGGGCGTCGCCTGGTCCATCTGGCTCGCCACCACGCTCTTCGGCCAAGGCGAAGGCGTCATCCGCCTCCCCGCCGTCATCGCCGGCGGCGTCCTCGCACTCGCCATCGCCCGCATCACCAGCCGCCTCTACCACGACCAGCCCTGGAAGCACCACGCCGCCCTCATCGCAGCTGCCATCGTCTGCCTCACCCCCGCCTACCAGCTCCCCGCCATCCTCATGACCATCGACGGCCCATACATCGCCTGCTGGGCCCTCGCCTCGTGGATGATCCTCGCCGCGCTCGTTCCAACACGCCCAGACCGCAAGCAAGGCAGCACCCCCGCCCTCATCCTCTTCGCCCTCTTCCTCGGCATCGGCTTCCTCTACAAATACACCATCCTGCTCATGCTTCCAGGCCTCGTCGGCTTCATCCTCTTCAACCGCAAAGCCATCGCCGCACCCCCGCTCAGAGCCATCGCCCCCGCCGTCCTCATCGCGCTCGTCGGCCTGTTGCCAGTGATCATCTGGAACGCCCAGAACGACTGGGTCACCGTCAAGCACCTCGCCGGCCACCTGGGCCTCGCATGGGGCGACCAGCCCCGCACGCCCGAGGAGCTCTCGACCTACTCCTACGACCCCAACTGGACGCTCGAGCTCATCGGCACACAGATCGGCATCGCCGGCACCACCATCGCCCTCGCCGTCCTCGGCATCCGCAACGCCCGAAAGAACCCGCTCGATCCCGCGCGACCCGCCACCACAACGGGCGAGTCCCTCATGCTCTGGATCGCCCTGCCCATCCTCGCCTTCTACCTCGCCGTCACACTCGTCACCGACGCCGAAACCAACTGGCCCATCGCCGGCTACCTCACCCTGATCCCTCTCGCCGCCCGAGCCGTCGCACAAACCACCACCGAGCCGGCCACAGGCAGGTGGACCAGGCGGCTCTGGAAAGCCGCCATCGTCATCGGCTCGCTCGCCTTCGTCGTCCTCGCCCGGCTCGACATCGCAGCCGCCGCCGCCCGCGCCGCGGGCCTCGAATCCGTCAACGCCGGCCGACTCCTCTCGGGCCCCGGCATGGGCGAAGACTTCGACGCGCTCCAGAGCAACCTCGCCGCCGAAACAGGCCGGGAGCCCTTTATCGTCGCAGCCCACTACGCCCGCGCCTCCATCCTCGCCTACTACCTCCCCCGCGAGGCCGACGGCACACCGCCCGTCGTCTACTCCGCATCCCCCTACGCCGGCGGCCGCAAGTCGCAGCAAGACTTCTGGAGCGACACCGACCTCGGCAAGCCCGAGTTGCTCGGCCGACCCGCCATCATGCTCGGAGGCCTCCCCGAGCACTGGGCACCCGCCTTCGAACGGATCGAAGAGATCCCAAACGTGCCAAGCGACCACAAAGGCGAACGCCGAACCCTCTTCCTCGGCTACGGGTATCGTGGCTTCACCCAGGAAGCAGACGAGGCACCCCGCTGATGCTCCCCGTCCAAACGCCCAAGCTGCTGAGCCCCCGCACCGGCCCCGTCGCCGACTGGCAGGCCCGCGCGCGCTGGCACCTCATCGCCGCCCTCGGCATGCCCGCCCTCGCGCTCCTGCACATCCTCGACGAGCCCGCCTTCCACTACTTCCTCCGCCCCGTCTACAAGCTCCGCGACCTCCAGCCGCCAGGCTTCATGCTCCCCGACTGGTACCAGGTCCTCCGCCAGGCCGGCAACCTCGAGCTCTGGATCATCATCGCCCTCATCTTCTGGGGCGTCGGCGCACGCCGCGTCGGCCGCGTCTTCCACCCCCGTGCCTACCGCAGCGCATGGCTCCTCTTCCTTGGGTCAGCCGGCGCCGGCATCCTCGCCGAGCTCGGCAAGCTCATCGTCGCGCGCGAGCGCCCCATCTCCGGCGCATCCATCGACTACCAGGGCTACGTCCACCACTGGCCGCTCATCGACCCGCTGCTCGGCCAGGGCAACCTGGGCTTCCCATCGAGCCACGCCGCCGTCGCCTTCGGAGCCGCCCTCACCCTCGCACGGCTCATCCCCGGCACGCTCCCCGTCATGCTCCTGCTCGCGCTCGGCTGCGCCTGGACCCGCATGCTCATGGGCGCCCACTTCCTCACCGACGTCGCAGGCGGCGCGCTCCTTGCCTGGATCTGGGTCACCTGGCTCCGCCCCGAAACCCGCATGCCGCGCCACGAGATCATGCGATGAAGCTCATCGACCGCTACATCGCGCGTCAGTACCTCATCAACATCGCCGCCCTGCTCGCGATCCTCTTCAGCTTCGTCGTCACCATCGACGCATCGATCAACATCGACGAGTTCTGGGAAGCCGCCGGCGAAACCGAATCGGGCGAGCCCCCGGGCCTGGTCCGACGCGTCACGCTCACCGCCCTCTGGATCGCCCACCTCTGGTGGCCCCGCCTGCTCCAGCTCTTCAACATGATGCTCGGCATCGTGCTCGTCGGCGCGATGGGCTTCACCTGCGTCCAGCTCGTCCGACACCGAGAGACCGTCGCCGTGCTCGCTTCGGGCCTGAGCCTGCGGCGCATCGCCATGCCCATCATCGTCGTCAGCGCGCTCATGGTCGGCCTCGCCGCGGTCAACCAGGAAGCCGTCCTGCCCCGTGTCGCCAAGCTGCTCACCCGCGAGCACCGAGACCTCGGCATCGACCAGGCCTCCGCAGGCCCCATCCCGCTCGCCACCGGCAACCAGGGCCGGCTGCTCATCTACGCCAAAGAGTTCGACGCCGACAACGCCGTCCTCACCGAGCCGCTCTTCATCGAACGCGACGACCGAGGCGTCGGCCTCCGCCACATCACCGCCGATCGCGCCACGTGGACCGGCGACGCCTGGCTCGCCTCCGCGGCATCCATCGACGACATCGAAGCACCCGAAGCCTCAGCCGCCAGCGTCGAGGTCACCATCGCCACCGACCTCGATCCCACCGCCCTCACCGTCCTGCAATACGCCGGCTTCAGCCAGAACCTCAGCTTCAGGCAGATCGGCCGGCTCCTCGATCAGACCGAGGGCGGCGACCCCAATGTCCGCGACCGGCTCCAGCGCAACCGCTTCGGCCGCGTCGCACTCGCCGCCAGCAACATGCTCATCGTCATCGTCGCCATGCCCTTCTTCCTCACTCGCATGCCCGGCCAATCCCTCTCCGGCAGCCTCCGCGGCGCCCCCATCGCCGTCGTCGGCATCATCGGCGCCACGCTCGGGGCCAACGCCCCCATCCCAGGCGTTCCCGCGTTCGTCTCCGTCTTCATCCCCGTGCTCGTGCTCGCCCCGCTCGCAGTCGCCGTGGCGCTCAATCCAAAAACCTAGAGCAAGACCCAAAGCCGCCGCCCCAGCGTGTATACACACGACGCGCCGACGCGCCCCGATCGCGACATACAATCACAACGACGACCCACCAGCCCACGGGAGCCAGCCATGGCCTCAGTCTGCTTCTACTTCCAGGTCCACCAGCCCTACCGCCTCAAGCGATACTCCGTCTTCGACGACCACCCCTTCTACTTCGACACCGACAAGAACGCCGCCATCTGCCAGAAGGTCGCCGACAAGTGCTACCGGCCCATGAACCGCCTGCTGCTCGAGCTCATCGACGCCAACGAGGGCAACTTCCGCTGCAGCTTCTCCGTCTCGGGCGTCGCGCTCGACCAGTTCGCCGAATACGCCCCCGACGTGCTCGACAGCTTCCAGCGGCTCGCCGAAACCGGCTGCGTCGAGTTCCTGGGCGAGACCTACCACCACTCCCTCAGCTTCCTGTACTCGCGCCGAGAGTTCCAGGAACAGGTCGACATGCACACCGCCAAGGTGCAGGACCTGTTCAAGCAGACCCCCAAGGTCTTCCGAAACACCGAGCTGATCTACTCCAACGAGGTCGGCCACGCCGTCAGCCAGATGACCAACCCCGACGGCACCCGCCGATTCAATGGCATGTGCTGCGAAGGCTGGGACACCTACCTCGGTTACCGCAAGCCCAGCTACGTCTACACGCCCCCCGGCTCACCCACGGGCGCGCCCACCAAGGACGACAAGACCTCGCCATTCGGCCTGCTCCTCAAGAACTACGCGCTCTCCGATGACGTCGCATTCCGATTCAGCAACCGAGGCTGGGAGGAGTGGCCGCTCACCACCGAGAAGTTCGCCAAGTGGGCCAACGACGTCAACGGCGACGGCTACCCCGTCAACCTCTTCATGGACTACGAGACCTTCGGCGAGCACCAGTGGGCCGACACCGGCA
>JBCBNT010000093.1:0-11937 GCA_039821685.1 Planctomycetota bacterium
ATTCGTGATGATCGTCTCGGCGACAAAGGAGCAGGCCAGCCAGCTGCTCAAGCACGCCAAGGACGAGATCGAAACGAACCCCCGCATCCACCGAGACTTCCCGGAGGTTGATCCATCCGGCCCGAACGGCAAGCCCTCGCCCTGGCGAGGGAACAAGTTTCAGCTCCCTAACGGCGCGATGATCTGGTCGGTCGGGCTCGGCCAGCAGATCCGCGGGCTCCGTCATCGCGCTGATCGCCCGTCGCTCATCGTGGCCGATGACCTGGAGATGCCCGAACACGTCGCCTCGGCCGAGCAGCGAGCAAAGGCCGCCGAGTGGTTCAACGGGTCGCTGCTCAAAATCGGCGACGATCGCACCAACGTGATCGTGGTCGGCACCATCCTGCACTACGACTCGCTCCTGTCGAACTTGCTCAACCCGATTGCTTCGCCAGGATGGGACGGCCGCAAGTACCGGGCGTTGATCGCCGAACCGATCGCGACCGACCGCTGGACCGAATGGGAGTCGATCTTCTGCGGCCGCGAAACCTGGCAGGACGCGACCGGGCGCGACGCTGCGAGGGCGTACTTCGAAGCGCACCGGGACGAGATGCTCGAGGGCGGGGAAGCCCTCTGGCCCGAGCGCGAGCCGGTGGAAGCTCTGATGGAACTCCGGGTCCGCGAGGGCCGGGTGAGCTTCGACAGCGAGAAGCAGAACGAGCCGCTCGATCCAGAGCACTGCCTCTTCAAGCCGGAGTCGTTCATCTACTGGGACGATGAGTTTGCTGATCCCGCTACCTTGATCAGTGCGCTCGGCAGCGACACTCCGATCTACGCGGCATGGGATCCGAGCCTCGGGCGAGACCCTCGGCGCGGCGACTACTCCGCCATCGTGGTGGGGGCGCGACGGCCCGGCACGAAGCTGCTGCACATCATCGCGGCCGACTTGGTGCGCGTGACACCCGCCAAGGCGATCGAGCGGCTCGTCGAGTACGCGAAGATGTACAAGCTCAAGGCAATCGGGGTCGAAGCGAACGGATTCCAGGAGGTCCTGGCGCTCGACCTGAAGTCGGCGCTCCGGCGCTCCGGCGTGTCGCCGAGGATCCGCGAGTACAAGAACACGGGCGAGAAGGCCGCGCGGATCGCGTCACTGCAGCCCCGGATCGAACAGGGCATGGTGCGCTTCTCGCGGCGACACACGCTGTTCCTTGAGCAGCTTCGGCAGTTCCCCCTCGGTGCCCACGACGACGGCCCGGACGCCCTTGAGATGCTGGTCCGCGCCAGCCGGTACGTCACGCCGAAGATCGGCTACCTGGACTGGAACACCGGACGGATCCACTACGACTAGGGGCGTTCTCGGGCAGTATCTGGCCATTGAGGTGGGATAGTGCCGCATTGGGCTTGCTATCCCGCCAAATCCATGGGTGTATGGCACGACCGGGCACCGGGCCCGGTGGACCCCCGCCAGGCCCCTCGCGGCCCTCGGGGGCGGCACGTGGCCGACGCCGTCCCAAGGGCCTCGCGAGGGAGAGTGAGCAGCCCCATGCCCATCGACCTCGACTCGCTGCCCGGCCTCGCCCGCTCGGACCTCGTCGCCGCATGGACCGAGCTCGGCATCCGCGGCGACCCGCCGCACTTCAAGCAGGCCTTGGTCCGAGGCATCGCGTGGCACGTTCAGGGCAAGGCCCGCGGCGGGCTGGATGCCGAGACGCGTCGGCTGCTGAAAGCGGCGATCCGTCACGCCCCTGATCCACAGCAGAACAAGAAGCGACGGACACGCCGCGATGACGTCAAGCTCCGATCCGGCTCGACGCTCATCCGCACCTGGCGCGGGCGCAAGCACGAGGTCGTTGTCCTCAACAACGGCAAGCGCTTCCGCTACCGCGAGACCGAGTACGCCAGCCTCTCGGAAGTTGCCCGCGAGATCACCGGAGCCCGCTGGTCGGGGCCGAGATTCTTCGGATTGAAGAAGCTGAAAGGAGCGGCATGAAGGCCGTCCGCTGCGCGATATACACCCGCAAGTCGAACGAGGAGGGGCTCGACCAGGCCTTCAACTCGCTCGACGCCCAGCGGGAGGCCGGGCTCGACTACATCAAGAGCCAGAAGCACGAGGGCTGGACGGCCGTCGAGACCGCCTACGACGACGGCGGATTCTCGGGCGGCACGATGAAGCGGCCCGGCTTGGAGAGATTGCTCGACGACATCGACAAGGGACGGGTCGATGTGGTGGTTGTCTACAAGGTTGATCGGCTCAGCCGATCTCTCAACGACTTCGCCCGCATAATGCAGCTCTTCGACGACAAGCAGGTTTCGTTCGTCTCGGTGACTCAGCAATTCAACACCAGCACGTCGATGGGCCGACTCACGATGAACATGCTGCTGAGCTTTGCGCAGTTTGAGCGTGAGGTTGCGAGCGAGCGGATTCGGGACAAGATCGCAGCAACGAAGAAGCAGGGCTACTGGGTCTGCGGCCAGCCGCCGCTGGGTTACCGCGTGCAACGAGAGGACGAGACGCGAGGCCTCTACATCGTCCCCGAAGAAGCCAAATTGGTCCGGCTGATCTTCGAGCGGTTCATTGAGCTGAAGTCATTGATCGGGGTTGCGAACGCACTCGACGAGGCTGGCTACACCACCAAGCACTGGGTCAGCAGGACGGGGCGAGAGCATGGCGGCAAGCCGCTGTCACAGAAGTACATCCACGGCATCCTCACAAACCCGGTCTACATCGGCAAGATCACGCACTCGCGGGATGGCAAGACGGAAGTCTACGACGGACGACACGAACCGATCGTCGATCAGGGAATCTGGGACCAAGCTCACCAACTGATCGGACATCGAGACACGAAGTCGCTGCACCGCTGGACGCATCCGCATCTGCTCAAGGGCAAGCTGCGCACGTCGGATGGTTTTGCGGTCAGTCCAACCAGCACGCACCGACCTTTGACGAAGTGGGGATCGACCGCGCGGGGTCGAGGACAGAAGCGACTGGTCCGCTACTACGTGAGCCAGAAGGCACTGAAGCACGGCTTCAAGAGCTGCCGCATCAAGTCGATCAACGCCGAGCATCTGGACGATCTCGTTCGCGCCATGGTGCTCGATCAGCTCGCAGACGAGCGGCTGAACGAACAGCCAAGGGATGTGCGCGACCACTGGATCCGTGCCGTCATTGACAGCGCGACAATCGATGCAGAGCGGCTTGCAGTTCGACTCGATGCTGATCAGATAGTCCAATTGAAAGCAAAGCGCTTCAGGACGTCAGATGGGCACTCCGACTCCATTCCCAACTGCCCACGCAGGCCGCGAGCTGTCGATCGCGGCCGGTGGATCGATCTCGAGTTGGAGATTCAGATCAAGAAGCTGGATGGTCGCCGAATCGTTCTCTCGCCTGAAGGCGAGGACTTGTTCATTCCGTCGAAGCCCTCGCCCAAGCAGCACATCGTCGAAGCCATCGGACTCGCATACCGGTGGCACGACGAGCTGATTGGGTCGGGGGAGCACATCAAGTCGTTCGCAGAGCGTCGCAAGATCGCCCGGACGCGAATCCTGAAGCTGCTGCCGCTGATCAATCTCGGCCCGGAGGTGCTCCGTCATGCACTGACTGGCACCCTGCCTCCGCGCGTCACGCTCGACGATCTGCTCGAAGCCGCGAAGGACCTTGACTGGTCTCGGCAGGCACGGTCACTCGGTCTCAAGCCGGCCGCCGCGACCGCCTGATCTCCGCGCCGGGACACCCCTCAAACTGCCCTAAGAGACTCTTGGCCAAAATCGGCCGGGATCCGCCTCATCAGGGGACCGATGATCGTCTCCGGCTGCAGCACGTACGGCCGAAATCCCCGCGATTCTCGCCATATCTGGCCAGCTTCACGGGACACCGTCGGCTCATACGAATTCAGAAAGCGGAGAGGGGGGGATTCGAACCCCCGATGACCCGAAGGCCATACCGGATTTCGAATCCGGCGCATTCAACCGCTCTGCCACCTCTCCGGCGTCGGTCGGTGCGAGTCTAGGACGCTCCATCCTTGCCGCCAACCCGCGTCGACGCTCCTTGATGCGAGCATCCTTGCCGGCCGGAGCCGCGGCGATCGTCCATCAGGACCCTGCAGTAACCTGCTCTGCTCCCTCCCGTCGGCGTCGGGATTGGGGACCGCGTCTCGCTCGCCCGTCGTCGCGGGGCATCACGATCAGATGCGAAGGAGATCTCGTGCCGACGCGATGATCGCCTCGGGCTCCGCCATGCGTCCGGTGCCGACCGTCCGGCACGCCTGCCAGCCGTCGTCCGGACCGACGAATCGGAAGCCGTCGTTGCGGAGCAGCTCGACATTCCGACGAGTGGCGGGCTGACCCCACATGACGGCGTTCATGCTCGGCGCGAGCAGCACCGGGGTCCGCTCGCGGTCGACCGCTGACAGGACGAGCGTGACAACATCGTCACACCGACCCGTCGCGAGACGAGCGAGACAGTCCATCGTGCACGGAGCGACGACGACAAGGTCCGCCGACTCTGCAAGCGAGATGTGCTGCGGGTCGCTGCTTTCGAGGTGTTCCCAGGGGGAGCGGTACACCGGCCGGCCTGACAGCGCCTGAAACGTCAGCGGCGTCACGAACCGAGCAGCCGACTCGGTGAGCAAGGCTGTGACGTCAGCCCCTCCCTGAGCGAGCGAGCTCGTCAGCGCGGCACTCTTGTACGCGGCGATCCCTCCGCATACGCCGAGGATGATCCGCTTGCCGCTGAAATCGGTCGATGCCATCGAGATGACCGAGACGAAGCTAGAGCAGCGGCTCGTCGGCCGCCGGCAACGCTTCCGACTCGTCGATCGGCGAATCGTCGATCTCGAGCTTGTCCTCTAGGATTTCCTGGATCACAACCTCGAGGTCGGTCCGGCCGTCACGCTCGACCATGGGCCGTGCCCCGTCGAGCAGCTGCACGAGCCGCCGCTGGATGACCGCGGTCAGCTTGAACCGCCCGCCAAACTTCTCGACGATTTCTTCGCTCTTCAATGCGTCGATCATGCTCGCTCGGTGCCCCAGTCGGTGAGAATTGCGGGAAAGCGGATCCGATGTCCGCCCTATGCAGCCGCCGGCTTGACCGTCCGGCCGTTGCAGACCAGAATACTAGGCGGCGGCGCAGAAGGTCGACGAAGCTGCCAACGAGGGCGAATGCCCGAACACAAGCGAACGCCCATTCTCACCCCGGCAACTGCCCATCTGTTATTGAGGCGTGTTTACTCGGCGGGGGCAGGTCCAGACTCCGCCCTCATGCGGCCGTGTCGGTCAGCTGGGTGGGTCGACCGGCTGGTTCGGCCGAGGGGTGCAGCAGGGCGCTAGCGCAGTCCCGATCAGGCAGCCGAAAAAGGCCCTTTATCCTTGCAAACCCCAACCTCAGACAACCCTTGGACACGTGGCGACAAGCTGACGCATGCCGGAAAGCCCGAGTGGGGCACCGGGGTGGTGACGGCAATCGATCCCGTCACGATCGACGGCAAGGGCGATCTCAGGCTCACGATCCGGTTCGAGCGGGCCGGCGTCCGCAAGCTGGTTGCGGGGCTCGCCGACCTCCGCCCCGCCGACGCCTCCAGAAAGTTTGCCGCTGCGGCCTCCGAGGCCGCGACCGCTGCGGCACTCGGGGTCCCCGACGCCTCAAAGCTCGCGGAATTACTCCGTGAACTCCCGGAAGCGGCCCGAGACCCGTTTGCCTCGCTCGCGAGCCGATTCCGCGTGACCCTCGATCTGTATCGTTTCACCGGTCAGGCGGGGAGCCTGCTCGATTGGGCTGCCATGCAGACGGGCCTCGCGGACCCGCTCTCAAGCTTCAGCCGGCATGATCTGGAAAGCCACTTCGCCCGCTTCCGGCGAACACTCGACGACCACGCCCGCACGCTCGGGCTTGAAATCGCGCGGACCGACCCCGCCGCCGCGTCTCAGATCGTCGCCGCAGCACCCGACGAAGCGAAAGCTGCGATGCGCCGAGTCGCCGCGAGGCGTTGATCTCACGCAACATCCGGCCCAGCCCGCGTGAGCCGCCCGCCGGCAAAGACCGCACGAGCCGACCGCCATCGGTCAGCCCGCGACGCGAACCACGGCATTATCAGACCGCATCGCAGCCTGGCACGCCCCGGCTGCCCATGGACCGCCGCTTACATGCCCTCCCCGTGGCGTCGGACACGCGTCCGCTCGCTGACACGTCAAGACACGGACCACGGGAGAGATCAGCCATGCAGCAGGACGAATTCCAGAACCAGTTCAACAAGCTCCTCGCCAAGATCCAGGACCTCCCGGAGGACCAGCGCGGCAACCTCGAGAACCTCGCCAGCGAGACCAAGGGGCGTCACGACCGCATGAAGAAAACCATCGCCGACCTCCAGGAGTCGCTCGACTACCTCCGCGTGTCCGTCAAGTACCTCGTCTTCGACCTCGAAGCCACCCGCCGGGAAAACAAGCAACTCCGCGGCATGCTCGGCACCGACAACGCCGAGAACTAAACGCCACCGAAAGCCCGCTCCACTCCGCGCCGCGGCCAGTCCCGCACATCCTGGCAACGCACAAGCCGCGACCAGCCAACGCCGGCTTCCGATCGCTGCCCGTTCACCCCGCAGGCCGATGCCGATCCTCCCGGATCGGTCTGCGGGGGTGAACACGTTGGCCGCGCCCGTCGCTGTGCCCTACACTGCATCCCGAAGCTGGAGCGGTGCCCGAGAGGCTGAAGGGGCCGGATTGCTAATCCGGTGTGCGGGATTTCCCCGTACCGCGGGTTCGAATCCCGCCCGCTCCGTTGGCAGGCTGTCCGCCAATCCGGTCGAGGCGCACCCCATGAGTTCACAGAGCGCTGAGCCCGCGACCGAATTCCACGAGATCAACTTTGACGGCCTCGTGGGACCGACCCACAACTACGCGGGTCTCGCACCTGGCAACCTGCACTCGACTGCCAACGCGAAATCCGTCTCATATCCGAAGCGTGCCGCCCTGCAGGGCATCGCGAAGATGCGTCGGCTCATGGATATGGGCCTCCCGCAGGCCGTGCTGCCGCCGCAGGAGAGGCCCGACATCCTCGCGCTCCGCCGCCTCGGCTTCACCGGCACGGACGAGGACGTGCTCAAAAGAGCCGGACACGAGTCGCCTGCGCTGCTCAGCGCCTGCTGCTCCGCGAGCGGCATGTGGTCGGCCAACGCTGCAACGTTCTCCCCCGCGCCCGACAGCGACGACGCGTGCGCACACATCACCCCTGCCAATCTGAACAGCCTCTTCCACAGGCAGCTAGAGGTCGAGTTCGTCGAGCGGCTCATGTGGTCCGCGTTCGGCGAGGGCTCCGCCGTACGGGTGCACGCGTCGCTCCCCGGCAACGCCGCGCTCGCAGACGAGGGCGCCGCCAACCACGTTCGGCTCTGCGCCGATCACGGCGAGCCCGGTGTGCAGCTCTTCGCCTTCGGACGGTTCGGCATCCCGTCGGCGGAGGCCGCGGCTGCTCCGTCGCCGTCACGCTTTACCGCGCGGCAAACCCGCGAAGCCTGCGAGGCGCTCGCCCGCCTGCACCGGCTCGATCCGGACCGCGTCTTCTTCGCCCAGCAGAGCCCTCGCGCCATCGACGCCGGCATCTTTCACAACGATGTCATCTGCGTCGGGCACCGCAACGTCCTGCTCTACCATGAGCACGCATACGTCGAAACGCAGCCTGTCGTCGATGGGCTCCGCCAACGGCTCGCGTCGCTGCCCGGCTCGCCGGAGCTCATCGAGATCCGCATCTCGGACGACGACCTGCCGCTCGACGCCGCGGCATCGAGCTACCTCTTCAACTCTCAGCTGATCGACGATCCGGGCAACACCGGATCGATGCGGCTCGTCGCGCCCGAGGCCTGCCGCGAGCATCCGCAGGCCTCGGCGGCCGTGCGCCGAATCCTCGCCGGTGACAACCCCGTCGACCGTGTCGACTTCGTCGATGTCTCGCAATCGCTCCGCAACGGTGGGGGCCCCGCCTGCCTCCGCCTAAGAATGGTCCTCAGCGAGACCCAGATCGACCGCATCCGACCGAGGCTCATCGCGACGGATGACCTGCTCGCCGAGATCGAGCGGTGGGTCGGCCGGCATTACCGGGACGAGCTCCATCCCGCCGACCTCGCCGACCCAGCCCTCGCCCGCGAGTCGATCGCGGCGCTCGACGAGCTGAGCGCGATCCTCGATATCCGCGGCGTGTACTTCTTCCAGCGGCGATCCGACTGATCCCGGGTCACGCCGGGCATCGCGCGGCATCCACGCGCGGGCCCTCTGGTACACTCAGAGCTGGTCCCGCCCAGCAAGAAGGAGACACCCTTGGCACGAACGCCCTCGACCATGCGACTCAACCCGGGCGACAAGGCGCCGGGCTTCTCGCTCAGCAACCACAGCGAAGCAGTGGGGGCCAAGACCGTCTCGCTCGATGACGCGGCGGGCCGAGAGGGCACGCTCGTGATGTTCATCTGCAACCACTGCCCGTTCGTCAAGCACATCGCCGATGAGCTCGCGAAGCTCGGCCACTACTGCCAGGCCCACGGCATCGGGGTCGTCGCTCTCCAGCCGAACGATGCCGATACGCACCCCGAAGACGCGCCCGCCCGCATGACACTCGAGGCGGAGCGCCGCGGCTACACATTCCCCTATCTTCACGATGCGGACCAGTCCGTTGCCAAGGCGTACCACGCCGCGTGCACACCCGACTTCTTCCTGCTCGACGCCGACCGCAACGTGTACTACCGCGGCCAGCTCGATGACTCGCGGCCCGGCAACGACACCCCCGTGACCGGCGAGGACCTCCGCGCGGCGATTGCCTCGCTGCTCGCCGGGAAGCACGCTCCGGATCCGCAGAAGCCCAGCGTCGGCTGCAACATCAAGTGGATCCCGGGCAACGAGCCGGACTATTTCGCCTAACAAAGCTCCGGCGAACGACCGACCAGTCGGCACGGCTCTCGGTGAATCGATCTTGGGGCGGTGCCCGTCGCTGTCATGATGCCATGATGTGCACGAGCACCCGCCGCGTGTGCGGTCGAAGCCGATGCTCCCACACGTACACGCCCTGCCACGTCCCGAGCCCGAGCCGGCCGCGAAAAATCGGTATCGACAGGCTCGAAGCCGTGAGCGCCGAACGGATATGGCTCGGCATGTCGTCTGGGCCCTCGTCGGTGTGCGCCCAACCGATCCCATCGGGCACTAACCGATCGAGCCACACTTCGAGATCCGACCGGGCGGACGGATCCGCGTTCTCCTGGATCAGCAGGCTCGCCGATGTGTGGCGGAGAAACACCGTGCACAGACCATCATGGGTACCGCTCTGATCAACAGCGCCGGCGACCGTGCCGGTGATCTCGTGCAGCCCCCGTCCGGGTGTCTCGACGAGAAACTCTTGCGTCATAGCTGCACCTTATCGCAACCGCCGCGCTGCAACCGATTACACCCCGGCCGCACCCGCAGCGAGGCGCTGCGACAGAGGGGAAAGTTGTATGACAAAGCTCGTAGTGCTGGCGGCCGTCGCCGGATCCGTGATCGCCCCGTTTGAGGCTCACGCCCGGTCTGATCAGAAAATGACCGACGCCTCCGCCGATCTGCTGCCGCTCGCCGTGACGAACGGCAAAACGATGGACATGGAAGCCGCCGACCTCGACGGAGATGGGTTCGCCGATCTCGTGATCGCGGTCGAGTTCGGCCAGAACGCAGTGCTGATGTGGCGCGACGGCCGATACGTCCACGCGGTCGACGCCCTCCCGCAGGGCATCCGCCGAGACTCTGAAGACATCGCGATCGCCGACTTTGACGGCGACGGCGACCTCGATATCGCGATCGCTGTCGAAGATGACGTGACCAACGAGCTCTATCTCAACGACGGTGGTGGCGTCTTCACCGATGCGACGAGCCGGCTCCCCGTCACCGGAACGTCGAACGCGGTCATCGCGATCGACGCCGACCTGGACGGCGACCAGGACCTCATCTTCGGCAACAAAGGCGTGAACTTTCTATTGCGCAACGATGGAAACGCCGGGTTCAGCTACGACCCGGAAGCGCTCCCGCAGCAGAACGACGCGACCCAGGACCTCGAGGCCGGCGACATCGATGGCGACGGCGATCTCGACCTCGTCGTCGGCAACGAAAACAACAACCGCGTGCTGATCAACGACGGCTCCGGCAATTTCACCGACAACACCGACGCCGCGATCGGCGCCCGCACCGCGGAAGAAACACGAGAAGCGGACCTCGGAGATATCGACGGCGACGGCGACCTCGATATCGTGTTCGCCAACGTCGGCTGGGCCCAGTTCCCGCCCGGCGACAAGATCCTGATCAACGACGGCACCGGGGTCTTCGCCGACGAATCGGTCTCGCGCATCCCCTTCATCAACGAGTTCTCACTCGATGCAGACCTGGCAGACATCGATAACGATGGCGACCTCGACATCATCACCGCCCGAATCGCCGGCGGCCTGGATCGCCCGGCGACCGTGTTCATCAACGACGGTGAAGGCCGGTTTACCGACGAATCAAGCACGTACATCCCCGAGAGCGTGAAAGGCATCGCGATCGACGTCGAGCTGCTCGACCTCAACCACGACGGCACGATCGACCTCTACATCGGCTGCCACTTACCCTGCGACTACGTGCTGCTCGGCTAGTTCAGCGACGTGCACGCCCATCGGCGTCATTCCCACTCGATCGTTGCCGGCGGCTTGCTCGAGATGTCGTAGACCACCCGGTTGACGCCGCGGACCTCGTTGATGATCCGGCTCGAGATCCTGGCGAGCACCTCGAACGGGATCCGTGCCCAGTCGGCTGTCATGAAGTCGCGCGTCTCGACCGCCCGCACCGCGACGACGCTCTCGTATGTGCGGCCGTCGCCCATCACGCCCACGCTCTGCACCGGCAGCAGCACCGCGAACACTTGGCTCGTCTGGCGGTAGAGATCGGCCGCGATGATCTCCTCGAGCAGAATCTCGTCGCACTCGCGGAGCAGGTCGAGCTTGGGCCGCGTGATCTCGCCGAGCACCCGCACCGCGAGCCCGGGCCCGGGGAACGGGTGACGCCAGATCAGCTGGTCGGGCAGCCCCAGCACCTCGCCGAGCTTCCGAACCTCGTCCTTGAAAAGTTCACGCAGCGGCTCGATCAGATCGAACCCCAGCTCCTCGGGCAGACCGCCAACGTTGTGGTGCAGCTTGATGTTCGCGCTCTGGCCCGCGTGGCCGTGGCCCGACTCGATCACATCCGGGTAGAGCGTCCCCTGCGCGAGAAACGTCGCGTGATCGATACCGTCGGCCGCCTGCTTGAAGACCTCAACGAACCGGTGGCCGATCCGCCGCCGCTTCTCCTGCGGGTCGACGATCCCCGCCAAGTCGTTCAAAAACGCCTCGCCCTCATCGGCGACGCGCAAGTCGATGCGAAAGTGGTCGCGGAACGTCGATTCCACGAGCCGCCGTTCGTTCTTCCGCAAGAGTCCGTTATCGACGAACACGCACGTCAACCGCTCACCGATCGCCTTATGGAGCAGCGCCGCAACCACGGAAGAATCCACGCCGCCCGACAGGCCGCAGATCACCCGGCGATCGCCGACGGCCTCCCTCACCCGCGCGATCTCGGTGTCCGCGAAATCAGACATCCGCCACGTGCCCCGGCAACCGCAGATCTCGTGGACAAAGTTCCTGAACAGGTCCTCTCCGTGCGGCGTGTGCGTGACCTCCGGATGAAACTGCACGCCCCAGAAACGCACGCCCGACTCGGGCGTGGTCCTGACGACCGCATGCGGGCAGGTCGAGGTGCCCGCGAGCGTGACCAGGTTGGCCGACGCGAGATTCGTCACCTGATCGCCATGGCTCATCCACACCGTGGTCCGCTCCGGCACCGCCGCGAGCAGATCCGAGTCGTCCAGGATGTCGAGGCTTGCTGGGCCAAACTCGCGATGATCGGCCGGGTCGATCGAAGCGCCGAGCAGCCCGCCGACCAGCTGCATGC
>JBCBNT010000094.1:0-11602 GCA_039821685.1 Planctomycetota bacterium
CGCGAAGGTGCGGGTTGGTGACCTGGCGGAAGTGCCGCAGGACCAGTCCTTCCACTGCTCGAGCGGGTGGCTCGACACGTAGAACCCGAGCGTTTCTTTCTCCTGCTTGAGCGTCTCCGACTCGCTCCACGGGTCGACCCGCACCAGCGGCGCCTCGGCGTTCGACGTTGGCTCGTCTTCCGCAGGCGCGCCGAACAGCGCGCCCTGCCCAGCCGCTCGGTCGGCCGCGAGTTTCTGCCCGGCGCTCACGGCCGAGTCGATCGTCGCGACAAGACTCGCCCGGTCGTCCCGCGAGTGCACATCGTCGAACGCGCCGCTCTTGACCAGCGCCTCGATCGTCGCCTTGTTCACGCTGCCCGACGGCACACGCTCGCAGAAGTCATGCAGCGACTTGAACGCCCCGCCCTTCTCGCGCTCGGTGATAATCGCCTCGATCGCCTTGCCGCCCGCGCCCTTGAGAGCCTTGAGCCCGAATCGCACGTGCCCGGCGCTCGCGAGCTTCTCGTCCTGCTTCTCGTACACCACCGAGAAGTCGGCCTGCGACAGATTCACGTTGGGCGGACGCACTTCGACGCCCGTCTTGATGACCTCGCCGGTCGCGGGCTCGATGAACTTGCACCGCTTGCAGTCCTCGAGATAGGGGATCCAGTCGCTGACCTTCTGGGCCTGCGATTCGAAGGTCAGGAACGCCGCCATGTAGTGCGACGGGAAGTAGGTCTTGAGGTACGCCGTCTGGTACGCGACGATCGCGTAGCCGGTCGAGTGCGACTTGTTGAAGCCGTAGCCCGCGAACTTCAGGATCAGCTCGAACAGCTCTTCCGCTTTCGCGGCATCCAGGCCCTGCTCGCCCGCGCCCTCGACGAACTTGGGCCTGTTCTCGGCGATGACCTTTTCTTTCTTCTTGCTGATCGCCTTGATGAGCGCGTAGGCCTGCCGGAGCGGGATGCCGCCCAGCTCGTGCACGATCTGCATGACCTGCTCTTGGTAGACCATCACGCCGTACGTCTCGGCCGTGAACTTGTCGACGATCGGGTGCACCATGGGCACCTGCGCCGCCCCGTGCTTGCGCTTGTTGTAGTCGGGGATCAGGTCCATCGGGCCCGGTCTGAACAGCGCGTTGGCCGCGATGAGGTCCTCGAGCCGGTCGGGCTTCATCTCGATGAGCAGCCGACGCATGCCGCCCGATTCGAACTGGAACACGCCCGTCGAGTCGCCGCGCTGGAACATGCCGAACACCCGCTGGTCGGTGTACTGCAAGCGATCGAGATCGAGCGGGTGGTCGCCCTCGCCGGGCTTGCGCCCCACCGCTGACCAGATCGCCTCCTCGGGCAGTGTCTGCGTGATCAGCAGCTTGGCCCGCTCGATGATCGACAGGGTCCGCAGACCCAGGAAGTCCATCTTGAGCAGGCCCATCTTCTCGCAGGTCGGGCCATCCCACTGGGTGACGAGCTCGTGATCCGCGGACCCCGCCTGCCGGTAGAGGGGCACAACCTCATGCAAAGGCCTGGTCGCAACGATCACGCCAGCCGCGTGCACCGAGCTGTGCCGGGCCTGGCCCTCCATCACCTTCGCGTTGTCGATCACCCGCTTGGCGACGTCGTCGGTGTCGTAGACCTTCTTGAGGTCCGGCTCTTGCGTGAGCGCCTTGTCGAGCGTGATGCCCAGCTCTTCGGGGATCAGCTTCGCGAGCTTGTCGGTCTCGGGCAGCGGGTACTCGAGCACGCGGCCCACGTCGCGCACCGCCGCGCGGGCCTTGAGCGTCCCGAACGTGATGATCTGCGCGACGTGCCCGTACTTCTCGCGCACGTACTCGATGACCTCGCCCCGCCCGTCCTGGCACAGGTCGATATCGATATCGGGGTACTCGCTCCGGTCCGGGTCGGTAAAGCGTTCGAACAGCAGGCCGTAGTCCACCGGGCACGCGTTGGAAAGTCCCAGCACGTAGCCCACCATCGTGCCCACACCCGAACCACGCGCGAGCGCGGGGATGCCCCGCTGCCGGCCCCAGTTGGTGAAGTCCCACACGATCAGGAAGTACGCCGAGATCAGCTTGTCAGCAAGGATCTTCAGCTCGCGGTTGAGCCGGGCCCAGCGCAGCCAGCCCAGCTGCTGGGCGTCATCGAGCCCTTCGGGCATGTCGACCGTGCCCTCGACGACCTCGTGCTCGTGCTTGAGGATCGCGGGCCCGTAGCGCCAGACCATGCCCGCCTGGCAGAGCAGCCTGAGCGCCTTGTCACACTCATCTTTCAGCTGCGCCTGATCGAGGTCCGGGTCGTTCGCGGGCTCGAGCGCGAACGTGTCGCAGAACGCCTTGAACCATGCGGTCAGGTCCCCGCCGAACTCCTTCGCCGAGTGCTTGGGCAGCTTGCTCTTGGGCGGCGACTTCACCACCACCACCGGCGCGTGGTTTGCCCCGATCGGCAGCTCCACGCTGCACCGGTCCGCGATCAGCTGCGTGTTGCGCAGCGATTCAACGCCCGCGTCCCCGAACGAGTCGTTGTTGTACTCGCTCGACCCGAAGAGCTCCCACATCTGCTCCGGGCTCTTCACGTAGAGCTCGGGCGTGTACTTCATCCGCGTTTCGTCGTACTTGCTCTTGCCGGTGCTGATGCAGATCAGCGTGTCGTGCGCGTCGTGGTCCTCTTCATTCAGGAAGTGGCTGTCGTTGTCGCACACCAGAGGCAGGTCCATCTCCCGCGCCAGCCGGATCAGGTGCGGATTGATCGCGATCTGCTCGACGACGTGGTGCTGCATCTCCACGTAAAACCGCGGCCCGGTGCCCTCATCAGCAAACACCCTCGCGTGCCACTCGGCGCTCTCCTTCGCCGCCTCGTAGTGCTTCACGTCGCCCCGCTCGAGCCCGCCCGAGGTCTCGTACGAAAGCAGATGCTCGCCCATCTCCGAGCCCAGGTGCCCGTTGATCGCGATCAGCCCCGAGTTGTGCTTCTCGAGCAGCGCGCGGTCGATCCGCGGCTTGAAATAGAACCCCGTCAGATACGCCTCGCTGCACAAGTAGAGCAGGTTCTCCCAGCCTTGCTGATTTTCGGCCAGCAGCACCAGGTGGTACCCGCCGTCGTTCACGCCGGTGTAGGTCTTATCGAGCCGGCTCTTGGGCGCGACGTACGCCTCGACGCCCATGATCGGCTTGATGCCCGCACGCCGGGCGATCTCGTAGAAGTGCACCGCCGCGTGCATGTTGCCGTGGTCCGTCACGGCCACCGCGTTCATGCCCAGCTCTTTGACCCGGTTGACCAGCTTGTCGAGCCGATTGCCGCCGTCGAGCAGCGAATACTCGGAGTGCAAGTGCAGATGCACAAATGGCTTATCGCTCACACCATCGGTGGTGGACCCAGCCTCATCCGCCCCTGCATCTCGTGCCATCTGCCGCGCCTCCTGCGAGCATCGATTCTACGCCAGACGCCGTGTCGGTTGGGCGTCCGCCGAACCCCGGCACGCCGATTCCCATAGAGTTCGGTATGCAGATTCCCTCGCAGGCCCGTGTCGTCCGCATCCGGGCCGGCTCCAACCCGCTGCTCACCGCGCTCTGCGTGCTGCTCGCGCTCGTCGTCGGCGTCGCCTTCCTCCTGATCCTGCTGCCCGTCGCGATCGTGCTGGGCCTTGCCGCTGCGATCTGGATCACGGTCCGGCGAGCCTTCGCCCGCGTCGGCACGCCCAACAACACCGTCGCCGGCGTCCGCACCGACGGCCGCGAAAACGTCCGCGTCGTCACGCGCGACAGCTAGCCGACGATCGACCGACGAAGCGCCGCCGTCACCTCACCCACCGCGCCCGCGCCCACCTCGCTCGCCTCCACCGCCACCACCGGCAGCACGCCCCAGCTCGAGTTGGTCAAGAACACCTCGTCCGCGCCGAGCACATCGTCGATCGTCAGCATCCGAGCCGTGAACTCGATGCCCAGCTCACGAGCCGCATCGATCACGGCCCCGCGCGTGATGCCCGGCAGCACAGGGCTCGGCAACGCACCCTGCGCCTCCTCGCCCCGGGCGATCGGCGTAAAGAGCGCGCCGTCCTTGACCACGAACGCGCTGCTCACGCACCCGCCGCAGAGGTGGTTGGTCACCTGAAACACCAGCGCCTCCGCCGCGCCCTTCGCCGCCGCGTCCCGCAGCGCGCTGAGACGCCACCAGTAGTTCAGGGTCTTGTGCGACGCCGTCGGGTCAAACGGGTTCGCCTTCGCGTCGGCGATCGCCACGCGCACGCCCCGCTCAAACATCGCGTCCGGATACGCCGTCGCTTCCTGAGCCGAGATGATCACCGCCGGGTCGTGCCCGCCGTTACGCCCGCCGCCTGCGCTTGCATCGCCCCGCGCCGACGCCAGCAGGTTCAGGTCGCCGCCCGTGACCGCCAGCCGCACGCGCTGCCTCGCGAGCCCGCACCGCTCAACCGTCCGCAGCACCGCCTCGGCCAGCGCCGACTTCCGCAGGTCGTCGCTCAGCCGGAGCTGCTTCGCAGACGCCGCCAGCCGGTCCAGGTGGTCGTGCAGCCTCGCCACCTCGGGCTCGCCGTCCTCGCCCATGCCGCCCGCCATCGTCTCAAAGAGACCCACCCCATGCGTCAGCCCCGCGTCGAACGCCGAGACCATCGCGTCGCCCGCCTCGACAAACGCCCCATTCACAAACACCGCTGTCACACCAACATCCCCCCAAACACCCAACGCCGGCGGCCGCGCACAAATGCCCCCAACCCACGATGGGGGGGCACGGCTCGGCAACGGACAAATAACGGGTGCCAAGATCACTATTTCCCACGATTGCCCGGCTCTGCAGGATTCCCGGGCATCATTTACCGGAAATCTCCGCCGGGCTCCAGAGTCGGTGAGACCGGCACCCGATGTCGGGAGCGGGTGACGATGTGACAGTTTCAAACCAAACCACCAATCAAGCCGGCCCCGCGAAAGACGCCGACGACCGCGTCCGCGACGATGCCGCGCGGCGCATGCGGCTCGTCTACGTCGTCGGCCTCGCCCTGATCGCCGGTCTCGCCGGCACCAAGGCGTACGTCACGTCGGTCATGCTTAAGCGGTCGCAGCACGACGCCTCGATCATCAACATCGCGGGCCGCCAGCGCATGCTGAGCCAGAAGATCGCCAAGTCGGCGCTCTATTACGAGCATGCGACCACCGACGAAGCCGCCATGCGCTCGCACGACGAGCTGCAGGCCGCCGTGAAACTCTGGGCCACCGCGCACCAGTCGCTCCGCTTCGGGTCCGACGAGCTCGGCATCCCCGCCGCGACCGACCCCGATATCGCCGCCGCCTACGCCGAATTGCAGTCATCATTCGACATGGTGCGCGACGCCGCGTCGGCCCTGCTCATCTGGGAAGAAACGCACACGATCGACGATCATCGCGCGCCGCAGGTGATCGCCGCGATCGATACGATCCTTGATCACGAGCAAGAGTACCTGCCGCAGATGCACGCGATCGTCGGCATGCACGAGGCAAACGCCTCCGCACGCGTCGAGGGACTCGCTGCCGCCAAGAACATCCTGCTCGTCGCCACGCTCATCGCGCTGATCGTCGAAGCCTTCATCGTCTTCGAGCCGGCCGTCGGGACGATGTCTCGCCGGCTGCGCGAGGCCAACGATCAGCGGAAACGCGCCGAGAAGCTCGCCAAGCACAAGTCCGAGTTCCTCGCCAACATGAGCCACGAGATCCGCACGCCCATGACAGCGATCATGGGCTACGCGGACCTGCTCCTCGAGCCCCAGCTCACCCCGGCCGAGCGCACGAGCCACGCCCAGACGATCCGCCGGAGCGGCGAGCACCTGCTCGGCGTGATCAACGACATCCTCGATATGTCCAAGATCGAAGCGGGCAAGCTCGACGTCGAACGCATCGCCTGCTACCCCGAGCAGGTCGTCGAAGACACCGTGAGCCTCATGCGGCAGAAGGCGACCGAGAAGGGCCTGGGCTTCAGGGTCGATTTCGAGCAGCCGCTGCCGAGGCACATCATGGCCGACCCGCTGCGCTGCCGGCAGATCCTGATGAACCTGGTCAGCAACGCCGTGAAGTTCACGGGCGAGGGCGACGTCGTCATCGCCGTGAGGCGCGAGCAGGCAGACGACAGCCCGCCCACGCTCGCGATCGACGTGACCGACACAGGCATCGGCATGTCGCCCGAGGTCCTCGGCACCCTTTTCCAGCCCTTCACGCAGGCCGACTCATCGACCTCGCGGCGCTTCGGCGGCACCGGCCTGGGCCTGACCATCAGCCGGTCCCTCGCCGAAGCCATGGGCGGCACGCTCTCCGCCACGTCCGTCGAAGGCCAAGGCAGCACCTTCACCCTCCGCCTGCCCGCACCGGCCGCCGACGACGCGCACGCCGCGCCCGCCAGAATCGAATCGATCGCCAACGACGACGACGCGCCCTCCAGGCTCGACGGCCTGCACATCCTGCTCGCCGAAGACGGCCCCGACAACCAGCGACTCATCGGCCATCACCTCAAAAAAGCCGGCGCCGAAGTGACCATCGCCGAGAACGGCCAGGTCGCCGTCGACCTGATCACCGAAGAGCCGCTCGGGTTCGACCTCGTCCTGATGGACGTGCAGATGCCGATCCTCGACGGCCACGCCGCGACCAGCAACCTCCGCCAGATCGGCTGCGAGCTGCCGATCCTCGCGCTCACCGCCAACGCCTTCCCCGCCGACCGCGAGCGGTGCATCGCCGCGGGCTGCGACGACTTCCTCACCAAGCCGATCAACGCCAAGACCCTGGTCGCCGCAACCGCCCGCTGGGTCCGACGCAAGCCCAAAGAAGAGTCCGCCCCGAAGGCGGCCTGAGCCCGGACGCGCTCGAACACAACCGAAAGCTACCGGAGCGCCGCCTCCATCGCGGGATCGCGCCCGGCCCGCAGCGATTCCGCCGTCACCGGCGCAAGCACATCGGGCGACACGCCCATCGTCGCGTTGTCAACGGGCGCGCTCGTCTTCGATCGCAACAACGGCAGCCTCGCCTCGATGCCCGAGCGCGGCAAACGCATCGTCGCGATGATTCCGGCCGTCGGGCCCTCGGCGCTCCCGCCCGTGGGCTCGCCGATGAGCGTGACCTCGCGCTGCCAGGCCAGCTCGGCGAGCAGCGTCGTCGCGCCGCTCTCGTTCTTGGGCCCGATCAGGATCACCAGCTCGCCGCGCCACGCATCCGGCGCGGGCCGCACGGTCTCACGCTTCCCGCCGATCAGCGGGTTCACGACGAACATGCCATCGCCGTCGGCAGCAAACATGATCTCCGGGATCTCAAAGACGCTCTCATCCCACGTGCTCATGTATGGCCTGTACTCGCCCATCCGCTTCGCGCGCACCCGCGTCGGGCCGCCCGACTCAACAGGACCATCGATCAGGTGCCGCAGGAGCGCACGCTGGGCGTCGCCCGACCCACCGCCGACGCCGCGGAAGTCGTACACGAGCCGCTCTGCGCCGCTCGCGTTGATCTCCTCAAACACGCTCGCAAACAGCGCCTCCGCATCGATCGGCGTGCGGTAGTTCACAAACGTGTTGACCCAGAGCCCAGCCGTTGTGTCGTCGAGCATCTCCCATCGCACCGCGCCGTCGTCGCTCAGGTTCTGCCGAGCGGGCACGCCCCGCATCGCGAGCGATGCCAGCTCGTCGATCGTGGCGACCGACACATCGCGAACCGCGCCGTCTTCCGACGCGACCCGCAAGCGATACGACTCGCGCTCGCCGAACAGAAGCGGGTGCAGGATGTCGAACGTCGTCAGGCCGACATCGTCGCGACCTCCGAAGAGCGACACCTTGGTGTGATCCGTCGAGCCATCCACGGAGATGTAGGGCGAGAACGCCTCGAAGATCTCGCCCACCGGTCGGCCCTCGATCGACACGATCTCGTCGCCGACCACGACCGATTCGACACGATCTGCGACCGCCACCACGATCGCCCGCATCTCTCCGCCGGCGTCCGGCACATACTCGAACTGCACCGGCAGCATCGACGCCGCCAGCCGCTCGCGGATCTCGCCCGGCACCTCGGTTTCCGTGTGCTCGCAGCGGATCGCAGCGAGGTACCGCTGCACAGCGAGGTACATCTCACCGAGCGTCGGCTCGCCCTGCGCCGCCCGCCTGAGCCCGTCTGCCGCCGCGTCGAGCGATGCCGCGTCGGCGAAGCGGTCGTACCCCGGATGGATCGTCGAATAGGCCCCAATCAGCAGCTCCGCATCCGACGCAAACGATCCCGTGTCGTCCGCCTGGCCGCCGGCACCACACGCGAGGCCGACCATGATGCCAGCGATGCCGGCGAGGCCGGCGACCCTGCCCGCCGCAGCCCGTCGCGAAGAGTGCCAGCCGTTCCGATTCATCTTGTTCACCATCCCAATATCTCCAGAACCTCGATGCGAATACACCGCCAGCATTGGGAGAAACGCTCGCAGGCTTTCGCGAATCCCGTGCGAAAACGAGTACACTCTCGCCGCACATGTTTGTCGCATCTGTGTGGAGGAAACGAGCCGTGAACCCGACACCGATCCGCTTGATGACCGCCGCCATCCTCACCGCCGCGTGCGTGCTGCTGTCAGCTGCCGCCGCCGGGCAGCCGAACGACGAGCCGGTCCGGCCGGCGCCGACCATCGAGACGCTCCTCGCCCGCCCCGACCTCAGGCCGGCCGCCGTCACGGCGCTCAAAGACTTCAACTTCGGCGGCGGCGACCGCATCGCCAAAGGCACCGAGCTCCGCGTCCACGACATCGAGCCCGGCGGCATCGTCCTCGACACCGGCGAGTTCATCTTCCAGGCCGCCTTCGAAGACACCGACCTGCTCGACCGCACCGCCGAGCTGATCGGAAGCCTCTCCCCCGCCGCGATCGCGCTCACGCTCGACGACCTCCGAGACCGCCCCGACCTCTGGCCCACGAGGCTCACGCTCCAGGCCGGCATGGAGTTCACCGACGGCACGCGCATCGACGCGGGATCGACGCTCGCGCTCCGCGACTGGAAGGGCCCGACCATCGACGCCGTCGTCCCAGGCACGAGCACACTCCTCACGCTCGACCCGCTCGACACCGACCTGCTCGACCTCGCACGCAAAGACCTCACAAGCAAAGCATCAGGCCTCTACTGCGGCCCAGACGTCCCCTTCTTCAAGCGATCGATCCAGCACGCCATCGGCAGCGAGACCGACGACACACGACACATCAGGCTCGCCGAGGCCGACTACCTGCTGATCTACCGCGGCTCGAGCATCTGCCCGCGATGCGAACGCTTCACGCCCAAGCTCATCGACGCCTACGAGGACCTCGCGAAGAAGCACGACAATTTCGAAGTCGTCTTCGTCTCCGACGACCGCAGCGCCTCAGCCCACCAGAGCTACATGCACAAGACCGAAATGCCCTGGAGCGTGGTGCCCTACACAAACATCTACGCCGCCGCGAACACCAAAAGCCTGCCCGGCCGGCAGCTGCCGCTCGTCTATCTCGTGACGCCCGACGGCACCGTCATCGACACGAAAGAGAGCAACGACGCCGACCGCATCATCCGCACCCTCCGCCGCAAGCTCGAAGACGCCTGATCAGCGACCGGCCGGCAGCGGGAGCCACGTCACAACACTAAAGCCCGGCAGGGGGTAGACCTGCGTCGCCCGGTAGAGCCGGTAGCGCGTTGCATCTTCGCCGCTCGTTTCGAGTACCGACTCGAGCACCTCGCGGAGCCTCGGCACCTCGCGAGACGGGCTCCGTGCCAGCCCCGTACCGAGCGACTGCGCCGCCATGCCGTCGTCGATGCGGAACGCGTCATCGTCGAACCGCCCGCTCTGCTTGCTCGGGTTGAACCCGAAACGTTCAACCGTGAGCCGGGGCGGGTCCGCGTCGGGGTAGAGGTCCTCGTGGATAAGCGTGTCAAACACCGCCGCGTCGCTCGGGCTCTTGAGCAGGTTGTTGATGACCTCGAACGGCCGATCGTCAATCTTGTGCCGACGCAGCCCCCGCGCGATCCGCTGGCCGAAGAACATCGTCACCGGCTCGTTCACGCCCGGCTCGCCCGCGGCCAACATTAGCCGGAGCTCCTCGCCCGACATCTCGAGATCCAGCTTCGACGCCGGCAGCGTGCTGAAGGCGTCCATGTACCGCAGCCGCGGGTCGTCGTCGCCCCGGCCGTCGAGCGTCAAGAGCCGCGGCGGCTCCGCGCCGGGTACCGCCTTGTAGTGCCGGCCCGCGAACACGATCGGCTTCGGGCCCGACCGCAGCCGGCGGAAGCCGACGTACCCGGTCAGCAGCACGACATCGCACGACACGTCGTCGTCGGCAGACGGCACGATGATCGCCGCCGAGTACCGAGCCGACGCACGCACGCCGAAGATCTGCGCCATCCCCTGCGCCATCTTCCGGCGGGCATCGCGGTACAGCGCATCCCGCGCCTTGGGCACGTGCGCCGCGAGCGCCGCGTCCAGGCCCGCACGCCCATCGGGAAACTCGGCCAGCAGCGTCTCGTACAGCTCGACCGCATCCTCGGCCTGAGCGATCGTCTCCGCAGAAGCCCCGGCCGCGTCAGCCGCCCGGATGATCCCGAGCAGCCCCTTGGGGGCCGGTGACTCGTAGACGGCCTCAAACGGGTCCTCGCCGCCCATGAGCTTGACGACGCGCCACGATTGGGTTTTGTCAAGGCCCAGCCGCTCCTGCACGTCCGTCGCACGGGGCGACGAGCCGACCAGCGGCTCGATCAGCGCACGGAACGCGATCGCGAGCTCCTCGCTCAGGCCGGCCACGCGTTCATCGAGAGCACCCCGCTGCGTCATGGGTCGAGTCTACGAAGCCAGACGCCTCGACAAGCCCGGTTGATGCGATGAGTAGTGAGTAGAAATTTTCTGCGAAACTTTCCTGTGATTTATTCCGAAGGTGCATCCCGTCGGGTGATACCCTCGAATCTGATCGCGTCTCGTGCTCGTACACCTCATCCACTGGAGAATGGAAATGAACACCGCATCGATCGCAACGCTTCTTGCAGCCGGCCTCGCGACGACCGCCGCCGCCCAGAACGAACTGACACTCGAGTACACCGGGCGTGTCGTCGAGATCACCGACGAACGCGACCTCTTCCCCGACGTCGAAGCGGGGCAGATCTACACCGGCTCGATCACCTTCGACCTCGGCACGACCGACACCTTCGCCGATGCGTCGATCCTGCCCGTCGACCTCGGCTTCTTCGAGGTGCCCCAGATCAACGCCGAGGGCAACGGCCGGTCGTTTGACGGTGTCGAGCCGTTCGCGTTCATCACCAACGACGGCCCCGCGTTCACCCAGAGCCCGCTCGATCCGACCATCAGCGACAGCATCTACATCCAGAGCCTTGCCTTCCTCGACGACGGTACGAACGGCAACGTGATCGCCGAATTCGTCGGCGGCACCGATCTCTTCGAGGACACCGGCCCGGACAACGCTGTCGAGCTGCGCTTCGAGAACCTCGACCGCGCCGAGGTCACCATCGAGTTCTCGATCCTCGACGACTTCTTCAGCCCCAACCCCACCATCACTCGAAGCTTCTACGTCATCCAGATCCTTGAGATCACCAATCAGGGCAACACGCTCACCGCACCCGTCTGCCTGCCCGACACCAACGAAAATGACGAGATCGACTTCGGCGA
>JBCBNT010000095.1:0-11447 GCA_039821685.1 Planctomycetota bacterium
GATCTTTCGCCGGTCAGCTAGGCTGCACGCATGCCCGATCCGAACCCAACGCCCGAGCCGAACGCCCCATCGCTCCGCTCCACCACCGATGAATTCCTCAACCAAGAGGCCACCATCCGCGAAGGCGGCGGCGCCGAAGCCATCGAACGCCAGCACGCCAAGGGCCGGCTCACCGCCCGCGAACGCATCGACCGGCTCGTGGACAAAGACTCGTTCTTCCAGGAGCTCGGACTCTGGGCCGCCTTCAACATGTACGCCGAGTACGGCGGCGCACCCGGTGCCGGCGTCGTCACCGGCGTCGGCAAGGTCCACGGCCGACCGCACATGATCATCGCCAACGACGCCACCGTGAAGGCCGGCGCGTTCTTCCCGATGACCTGCAAGAAGATCATCCGCGCCCAGCACATCGCCCGCATGGCCAGGCTCCCGCTCATCTACCTCGTCGATTCCGCGGGCGTTTTTCTGCCGCTGCAAGAAGACGTCTTCCCGGACACCGACGACTTCGGCCGGATCTTCTACCTCAACTCAGTCATCTCTGCTGAGGGCATCCCGCAGATCGCGGCCATTATGGGCTTCTGCGTCGCGGGAGGCGGCTATTTGCCGGTCCTCTGCGACACGCTGCTCATGACCGAGGGCAGCGGCCTCTACCTCGCAGGCCCCGCGCTCGTCAAAGCCGCCATCGGCCAGGAAGTCACCGACAAAGAACTCGGCGGCGCGGAGATGCACGCCAGCATCTCCGGCACTATCGACTTCAAAGAAACCGACGACGACGCCTGCATCAACCGCATCCGCGAGCTCGTCGCCAAATACCCGGTCGCGGAACGAGCCGAACCGCCAAGCCCACCAGCATTCCGAGGCGGTGATCACGTCTTCGACATCTTCACCGACAAGTCCGGCCAGCAGTACGACGTCCGCGACCTGCTCGCCTGCGTGGTTGACAGCCGAACCACTAAGAACGCCGAGGGCCACGAGTCGCTCGAGCCCGACTTCGACGAGTACAAGGCCGACTTCGGCCCCTCCATCGTCTGCGGCTACGCCACCGTCGGCGGGCGTCCCGTCGGCGTCGTCGCGAATCAGGTCTCGCTCGGCAAGCAGCACGAACCCGGCGGCAAGGCCGGCCCCACCACCAGCGTCACCATGCCCCGCGTGATCTACGACGAGTCCGCCGACAAGGCCGCCCGCTTCATCATGGACTGCAACCAGCGCAAGATCGCGCTCGTCTTCGTCCACGACACGAGCGGCTTCATGGTCGGCCGCGACAGCGAGCAGGCCGGCATCATCCGGGCCGGCGCGAAGATGGTCAACGCCATGTCCAACTGCGTCGTCCCCAAGATCGTGCTGATCACGGGCTCAAGCTACGGCGCGGGCAACTACGCCATGTGCGGCCGAGCCTTCGAGCCGTTCATCACCCTCGCCTGGCCCGGCAGCAAGTGCGCCGTCATGGGCGCCGCCCAGGCCAGCGGCGTGCTCGCCACCATCGAAGAACGCAGCAGGCAACGAAAGGGCGAAGAGATCGACGCCGAAACGCAGAAGGCGATCTTGGGCGCCGTCCGCGCCAGCTACGACGAGCAGCAGGACATCCGCCACGGCGCAGCCCGCGGCTGGGTCGATCGAATCATCGAGCCCGAGAAAACACGGGATGAGATCATCGCGGCACTGGACGCGGCGACGAATTGGGACTGGTCGCGGGATTTCAAGACTGGCGTGCTGCAGACCTGACATGTCGTACAACGTCCACAAGCGAAAAGCCTCGGACAGATCTCGCCCAGTCGAGATGCGGGCGTCGAACGCGAGGTCGCTTTGCGTGATCATCAGTCACCGCCACGCTGTCCGTCGGGAGACGGTGATCACGCGCGTTCACGAACTCACGGGTGTAGATCTGCACACAGTTCGCTGCGACGAAGATCTGTCAGAGGCAATACAGTGTCTCGACGCGCTCCGGGAACGGTTTCCAGAGGTGACCGATCCGGCCGACTTGGATCGGGCGGATGGACGTGACATGTGACGAGCCGGGCGTTGCTGCGCATATCACTCTGCGACGTCCGCGTAATACGAATCACGCGAGCGGCCTGTGAACTTTGGCAAGACGTAGCGGGTGTAAACGGCTCCCACCGACGGTAAGGCACTCGCCTCCGTCCTTCACCTAGCAATCCACGCGGTGCGTGCCACGTTTCACGTGCATCGGCGGTCGCCACGGTCGGCAGCCGCCTCCGGGAGACACGGACGTGAGCAGCATCGACTTCCATCGGCATGTAGAACTCTGCGAACGCGTGCGGTACCGCAAGCTCCGCCATCGGGCCGACGTTGTGCTTGCCGAGGTCGGCGCGACCAGCCCCTCGTTCGCCGTACGGCGGGGCCAGGCGGGCATCGCGGGCGGGCTCGTGCTCTCGTGGCTGCAGATCCGGGGCGTTGTGAAGCAGACCGGCTCCGGCAAGCTCTGGCTCGACGCCGCCCGGCAGGATCAGCTCGCCCAAGGCGTCACGATCCGCATCGCGGCCTACGTCGCAGCGGCTAGCCTGCTCAGCGGCGCCGCCATGGCAGCCGCCGGAGCGATGATCTGAGCCTCCGCGTGCGGCTGCTCTAGACTGCCCGCGTGACAGAACGAGTCCGCATCACCGACGTCAGCCCCCGCGACGGCCTGCAGAACGAGCCGCTCGTCGAAGGCCAACCGATCGCGACCGATCGCAAGGCGGCGCTCGTGCGAGCATCGGCCGAGGCCGGCGTCGATGAGATCGAAGTCACCAGCTTTGTCAGCCGGCGATGGGTCCCGCAGCTCGGCGACGCGGCGGAGCTCTGCAGGCTCCTCGCCCGCGAGCCGCTCGAAGGCATCGAGCTGAGCGCACTCGTGCCCAACGAACGCGGCATGCGCGGGCTGCTCGAAGCCAACGAGCGAGCCGGCCGCTTGCTGATCTCCAAGGCGAGCGTCTTCACCGCCGCCAGTGAGACGTTCAGCAGGAAAAACACGAACGCGACGATCGATGAAACGTTCGAACGATTCAAGCCGGTCATGGAGCTCGCGCGGGGGCTCGGTCTCCGAGTGAGGGGCTACGTCTCCTGCGCCATCGCGTGCCCGTTCGACGGGCCCATCGCCCCTGCCGCGGTCGCCGATGTGAGCCGACGCCTGCACGAGTTGGGCGTCGACGAGGTCGACCTGGGCGACACCATCGGCCGGGCCACACCCGAATCGATGCGTGAGATGCTGAGCGAGGTCACGAGATCCGTCCCGGTCGACCGCCTCGTGGTGCACCTGCACGACACGTTCGGAAGGGCCGCGTCATGCGTGCGGGCGGCACTCGACCACGGCGTGCGGGCGTTCGACGGTTCCGCCGGCGGGCTCGGGGGCTGCCCCTACGCATCGACCGCCACAGAGCGAGCCCCGGGCAACATCTCACTTCAGAGTCTCGTCGATGCCGTGCACGACGCGGGCTTCACAACGGGCATCCGTGCCGACAAGCTCTCAGCCGCGAATGCCCTCGCGACCGGCATGCGGAGCGGCACGTGATCACCACGGAGCAGGACGGGGGCGTCACGACCATCTGGCTCGACCGGCCCGATAGACGCAACGCGCTCACGCCCGGGATGCTGACCGAGATCGTTTCTGCCGCCCGCGAAGCGAGTGATCGGGGCGATGCGGTGATCCTCGCCGGGCGGGGCAACGCGTTCTGCGCGGGGTTCGATCTCTCGCTCTGCCAGGCTTCGCCCGATGGCGCGGCGATGCGGCTCCTGCTCTCGGCACTAAGCGATGCCTGCCTCGCGCTCCGCACGATCGACCGCCCGGTTGTGGTCGCGGCCCACGGCGCCGCGATCGCCGGAGGCTGCGCGCTGCTCGGAGGGGCGGACACGGTCGTTGCCGACCGCCGCGCCGTGCTCGGCTACCCCGTCGCAAGGCTCGGCGTCTCACCGGCGGTCAGCGTGCCGTTTCTCAGGCAGAGCGTGACCGACGGCCGCGCGAGGGCATCCACGCTGCTCCCGGACACGTTCACGGGCGAAGACGCATGCCGCATGGGTCTCGTGCACGTGCTGGTCGACAGCGCGGACGATGTCTATGGCGAAGCAGTGCACCAGGCCCGATTGCTCGCCGGGAAGCCAACACACGCGTTCGCCGCGACAAAGCGCTGGCTCAACAGCATCGAGGGCGTCGAGAGACGCGGCGATGCCGGCAGCGGTCTCGAGGCGTCGCTCGCGCTGACCGGCGGCGAAGAGGAGCGCGTGCGCATCTCAGCGCTCGATATCGGCCGAACAAGCACATCGCGGAAGGACCGCACCCATGACTGATCTCGCCACGCTCAGCACGGACGGCCCTCGCGCGACGCTCACCCTCAACCGCCCAGACCAGCGGAACGCTCTGAGCATCGAGATGCTCGCCGCAGCGCACGGGTGCATGGACGAGCTCGAGTCAAAGTCCAGCCCCCCCACCGTGCTCGTCCTGACCGGCGCGGGCAAGAGCTTCTGCGCCGGGATGGACCTGTCACAGGTCATCATCGATGACGCCTCCCAGGCGGACATTCCGCGGGAGCTTCTCACGTCGCTCGCGAAGCTGACGCACCGGCTGAGGCTCCTGCCGAGCGTCACCCTTGCCGAGGTCAACGGTGCGGCGATCGGGGGTGGCTGCGGCCTGGCATGCGTCTGCGACCTCGCGGTCACCCATGCCGACAGCGTCATGGGGTTCCCAGAAGTCGACCTTGCGCTCTGCCCGGCCGTGGTCGCGCCGTGGCTCGTCCGCAAGATCGGAGCCGGCGCGGCGCGGCGTGTGCTGCTCTGCGGCGGCACCATAACCGGGGCCGAAGCGCACTCGACGGGCATCGTCGACAAAGCCGTGCCGACGAGGGACGATCTGAGCGGCGAGGTCGATGCGCTCGTGCGCTCGCTCTGCGCAGGCGGCCCGCTCGCGCTCCGCGCGACGAAACAACTGCTCAACACGATCGACGGCTCGGTGGACGCGGACGCGCTGCTGCGCGGGGCCGATCTGTCCGCGAGCGTGCTCGTCAGCGATGATGCTCAAGCCCGGCTCCGCTCCCGCCGCCGCTGAAGCCCGACGGGGCGTCCTGCCGTCAGCCCTCGATCAGGCGGAGCGACCCGTGCACCGTGGCGTCGAGCTCGAGCCCCTCGGCCTGGATCGTCAGCTCCGTAGCGGGTTCGTGGTGGCCCCAACGCACCTGCGCAAAGCAGACCGGCACGTTCCCCAGGCTCGGGCTCAGCGTCGCGCTGGTCACGGCACCGACCGGCTTCGCCGCGTCACCCCGCACGAAGACATGCGAGCCCGTGACCGGGTGAACCGGATCGAGCCGATCGGGGCCGAGCGTTCGTTTCTCGCACGTGAGCGCGACGAGTATCTGCTTGGGGTGTCCGAGCGCGTTCATCCGCGCGACGACCTCCTGACCCAAATAGCAGCCCTTCGTGAAGCTCACGCGATCGTGCAAAAGCCCCGTTTCTCCGGGCAGGTTGTTCGGGCCGAAGTCCAGCATGAACCGGGGCCTGCCCGCTTCGATCCGGGCGATGTTGACCGCGTGCCAGCCGGCACGCCGCAGCCGGACGCGCGACGCGGGCGAGCCGTCGTCGTCGATGTGCCCGTCTTCCTGGCCCACGCCGCCAAGCCCGGCGGGCGAGCCCGCGGCGAGCAAGGCCTCTTCGAGCCTCTCCGCGTCCGCAGCCCGAACCGTCAAGCCGAACGCGGGCACGCCGAGAGCCGGGTCGTGATCGACCACGGCCGGCACATCCGCGAGCCGGCACTCGCTCGCCCTGCCCGAAGCCGGAATGCTCGCGGCCCCGCCCGCCGCGACGATCGCCAGCAGATCCGCCGACGTCGGCCCGATGAGCTGCAGCCGATGGAACGCCTGCGTCTCATCGCGGATCTCGCAGTCTTCCGCGAAGAGAAACTGCGACAGCGAATCGGCCGTCGCCGCGGCGGCATGCGCATCGACATCGAGCATCGCGCGATCTGCAAGCTGGACGAGCCGGAGATCCGCATCGATCCGGCCCTTCCGGTTGAGCCAGAAGCTGTCACGCGTATCGCCCGGCTCGATGCCGCTCAGCTCCTGCGTCACCATGTTGTTCAGGAAGGCGATGCGGTCCGCCCCCGTGACGACGACCGTCCCGCGATCAGGGCGATCGACGAGCACGCACCTCTTTCGCAGCGCCGCGTACTCAAGCTCGAGCGCGTCGAACGTCTCGGCGAGCTCGATGTCGGTCTCCGGAGGCCCGTAGGGCAGCAGCGAGGCGTCGGCGTCGAGGTGTCGCTGGCGGAGTGGAGACGGGTGGGCCATGGCCAACCCTAGGGCGGACTGGCCCGTCCGGCGGCTTGCTAGAGTGGCAACCGGAGCGGCACGACGCCGACCGATCTCGAAAGGGCAGCGATGAATATTGATCTATTAAAGCGGTTGTGCGAGACGCCAGGCGTGCCCGGACGCGAAGAACGCGTCCGCTCGCTCATCGAGTCCGAGATCAAGGGGCTCTTCGACTCGGTCGAAACCGATGCGCTCGGCAACCTCATCTGCACGAGATCGCCCCGCACCGCCAGCGGCAGCGCCCGCAAGGTCAAAGACCCCAAGCGTGTTATGCTGCTGTGCCACATGGACGAGATCGGCTTCTATGTCTCATCGATCGATGACAACGGGTTCATCTGGATCGATCCCGCGGGCGGGTTCGACACACGCAACCTCTTCAGCCGGCGCGTGCTCGTGTGCACCAAAGACGGCGACCTGCACGGCGTGATGAACCCCGGCGGCCGCCCGGTGCACATCGCGACGCCCGAGGACCGCAAAAAGGTGCCCGATGTCAACGAGTTTTTCGTCGATCTTGGCATGTCCAAGGCGGCAGTGGAAAAGCGCGTCCAGGTCGGCGACTACATCGTGATGGATGAGCCCTTCCGCGAGATGGGCGACAAGCTGGTCAGTAAGGCCCTCGACAATCGTGTCGCGTGCTGGCTCGGCATCGAGGCTGTGAGGAAGCTCGTCAAGGGCAAGACGGGGCATGCGGCCGAGATCGTCGTCGCGTTTACCGTCCAGGAAGAGGTCGGGCTTCGCGGGGCAAAGACAGCCTCGTTTGCCGTGCGGCCCGATGTTGGGTTCGGGCTCGATGTCACGCTCGCGTGCGACACCCCGGGCGTGCCGAAGAACGAAACCGTGACCACCCAGGGCAAGGGCTTCGCGCTGCACATCAAAGACGGGAGCTTCATCAGCGACCACGAGCTCGTCGGCGAGATCGAGAAGATCGCGAAGAAGTCTCGGATCAAGTACCAGCGATCCATCCTTGCCAGGGGCGGCCAGGACGGAGCCGCAGCCCAGCAGTCGGCAGCGGGCGCGAAGGCGGTAGGCATCACGGTCGGCACCCGCTACATCCACACGGTGTGTGAGATGATCGACCGCGGCGACCTCGCTGCCGCCCGGGATGTGCTCGCGGGCTATCTGGCCGCGACGAAGTGACCTGCCGCAGATCTCACCGGTCCATGCTCTGAGACTTCAAAGCGATCGGCAGGCTGATCGGCATGGGACGCCAAGTCGTCCGCGCTCGCGAGATCGATTCGGGGCCGATAAATCACCCGCAAAACGGGCTTTCACACGATTTGTTTAGCTGGCCGAGCTGTATACAATGCGTCCGATGGACCGCTTCCACCTCGAATTCGAGCACGCCGAAGGCCCGCCCGGGGTTGTCGTGCTGTGGCTCGAACAGCCCGGAAAGCCGGTGGTGGTGCTGGATGAGGACCTGATCCGCCGGCTCGATGCCACGCTCGACGCGGTGCCTTCGGAGTCGGCCGGTCTCGTGGTCGCGAGCCGTGCCCCGCGGTCGTTCGTTGCAGGGGCCGACCTGAAAGCCATTATGGCTCTCGGCGACAATCAGTTGCACCGGTACCTCGAGTTCGGCGCGCGAGTCTTTGGACGTTTGGCAGCGTTCCCTTTTCCGACCGCTGCGGCGATCGGTGCCGCGGCCCTCGGGGGCGGCCTGGAACTGGCCATGCATTGCGACGGGCTCATCACCTGCAAGCCCGAACCGAAGGACGACGGCTCGCCCGGCAAGCCTTTCCCGATCGGACTGCCCGAGGCCGGCCTCGAGATCTGCCCCGGCTGGGGAGGAACGAACCTTTTGCCCGCCCGCATGGATCCCCGCTCCGCGATTCGGCACACCGCGGTCGGCAGCCCCATGAAGTCAGACGAGGCCGAGGACATGGGCCTCTTCGACGCCGTTGCCGAGTCGCCCGACGTGTTGGTCGAGGCCGCACGCGGTTGGGTGCGGTCGCAGCGCGACCCATTGAGCCGGGACGGCTCGCCGAGCCGGTGGATCGGCCGAAAGAGCGTGGCGGCCGGCGTGATGTCGGCTGTTGACACGCTGAGGGACGATCTGTCGGGCGAGCCGGCCGAGGCGGTCCTCGCGGCGGTGAACAAAGGCCTTTCCGATGGCTGGCAGGCGGCATTGGCTGAAGAACGGGACCGTCTGGTCCGACTACGGTCCCGTCCGGCCGGTCGGGAAGCGATCGAAGCGTTCTTTGCGAGGTCTGCCGGTTCATCGGGCACCAAGCCGGCGGCGAAAGCGTGAAAGTGAGGCCTTCGGGCACCCGTGCCGCCAGTGGCGGTTGATGGGGCATCCGGAGGGACCGACAAACAAGCAGGCAGGCCCGGCCGCGACAGCGGCGGGCGGCGATTGACGACGACGGGAGCAAGCACTATGGCCGACCTGAAGAACATGAAGGGCGTCTCCGAGAAGGACCGCAAGACGCTCGAAGAAGCGGAAGCGCTGCTCGGCGCCGAGCCGGACGAGATGGGCTTTGTCAAGAACCTGTTCTGGGGCCGATTCCAGGAGCGCATGGTGCTGCCTTATCCGGAAACGCCCGCGGACGAGGTCGCGCGATGCGATCAGCTGCTGGCAGAGCTCGAGGAATACCTCCGCAACGAGCACCCGTCGATCGAGATCGATCAGAATGAGGAGATCCCCGAGTGGGTCATCAAGCGGCTGTTCGACATGGGAGCGCTCGGGTGCACCGTGCCGACGCAGTACGGCGGCCTCGGCTTCGGCATCACGAGCTACAACCGCGTCCTCGAGATGATCGGCAAGTACTGCGGATCGACCGCGGTCGTTGTCTCCGCGCACCAGTCCATCGGCTGCAAGGCGATCATGCTCTTCGGCACCCAAGAGCAGAAGAAGCGGTGGCTCCCCGTGGTCGCTCGTGAGCGGCTCAGCGCGTTCTGCCTGAGCGAGCCCAACGTCGGCTGCGACGCCGGCGGCCAAGAGACCCGCTGCGAGCGCAACGATGACGGCAGCTTCACGCTCAACGGCGAGAAGAAATGGTCGACGTCCGGTGCGCTCGCCGGCATCTTCACCGTGATGAGCAAGCAGAAGATGCCCGACGGCAAGGACAAGGTCACCGCCCTCGTCTGCACGCCGGACATGGAAGGCATCGATATCTTCGAGAAGAACCGGAGCAAGTGCGGCATCCGCGGCACCTGGCAGGCCCGGATCAAGCTGACCAACGTCCGCGTCCCCGCTGAGAACCTGCTGCACAAGGAAGGCAAGGGCCTCAACGTCGCCCTCACCTGTCTGAACTACGGCCGATGCACCCTCAGCGCCGGCATGACCGGCGGCGCGAAGCGGGCGATGGACCAGGCGGTCAAGTGGTCGCAGACCCGCTATCAGTTCGGCGACCCGCTCAGCGACAAGCAGCTCGTCAAGCAGCGCCTCGCGCACATGGCGGCGATGGTCTACGCCATGGACGCCATGCTCTACATGACCACCGGCATGCTCGACCGCGGCGACAAGGACATCATGGTCGAGACCGCCATCTGCAAGGTCTTCTGCTCCGAGTACGGCTGGCAGGTCGTCAACGATGCCATGCAGATCATGGGCGGCGAGTCGTACATCACCGCCAACGAGATCGAGCGGATCTTCCGCGACTCGCGGATCAATACCATCGTCGAGGGCTCGAACGACCTCATGTGGTCGTTCATCTTCGGCTACGGCGGCAAGCAGCTCGGCGAGTGGATGCTGGGACTCCGCGAGGCGGCGAAGACCCAATTCTGGAAGCCCGCGGTGATCAAGCAGTGCATCCCGCTGGGCATGGAGGTCTTCCTGGGCATCCGCAAGAAGGCGCCGGACATCAACAACATCCACCCGCAGCTCCGCCCGCACGCCGACCGCCTGAGCAGGCTCATCAGCGAGTTCACCTACCAGTTCAAGCAGATGAGCAAGAAGCACGACGCGGCGATGCTCAGCCGACAGGTGCCGCAGAGCCGCCTCGCGCTCGCGGTCATCCAGATCCACGCCTGGGCCTGCACGCTCAGCAAGCTCGACATGGACCTCCGCAAGCACGGCGACAACGGCGGCCCCGAGTTTGCCCGGGACAAAGCCGCCGCGTTCCACTTCTTCGATCTCGCCGAGCTCGAGATCGAGAAGCACTTCCGCGACGGCTACCGCAACGCCGACGACACCATGACAGCGGCGGCAGAGGCGGCGATGGCCTTCAGCGACACGCAGGACGACGGGCTGTTTATCATCCCCGAGCGGACGCCCACGGAATCGCTCGGCAAGGGCCGCGCCCCGCGCGACGGATCGCTCAAGTCATGGCGGAATGAGCCGCAGGCCACCACGGGCGGGCAGTAAGGCCCCGACGCAGAGGGACACCGGATGCCGAAGACCACGGCCTACCAGGCCACCATCGAGCACATCTCGATCCTCGACGAGCACGCGAATTTCGATTC
Source organism: Planctomycetota bacterium (assembly GCA_039821685.1). Lineage (GTDB taxonomy): Bacteria > Planctomycetota > Phycisphaerae > Phycisphaerales > UBA1924 > JANQQZ01. The sequence continues at coordinate 10,686 of JBCBNT010000095.1, forward strand.
CGAGCTCGGCGAGGGCGTCATGACCGACGAGCAGGCGCTCCACCTCTACGAGCACATGGTCAACTGCCGTGAGCTTGACGAGGTCGCGTTCAAGCTGCAGCGCTCGGGTCGCATGGGCACCTACCCACAGAACAAGGGCCAGGAGGCCGCGGCGGTGGGCGTCGCGCTCGCGCTCCAGAAGGGCAAGGACTGGATCGTGCCCAGCTACCGTGAGAACGCGGCGCTCTTCATGCACGGTCTGCCCATGCACTACATCCTCATGTATTGGATGGGCGACGAGCGAGGCAGCCAGATGCCCCAGGGCGTCAACGTCACGCCGCTCAGCGTGCCCATCGGCACGCACATGCTCCACGCCACCGGCATCGCCTGGGCCGAGAAGCTCCGCAAAAGCGACGGCGTCGCTGCCACCTTCTTCGGCGACGGCGCGACCAGCGAGGGCGACTTCCACGAGGCCATGAACTTCGCGTCGACCCTGAAAGTCGGCGTCGTCTTCATCGGGCAGAACAACGGCTGGGCAATCTCCGTCCCCCGCTCGAAGCAGATGAACTCCGAGACACTCTGCCAGAAAGCGCTCGCCTATGGCATGCCCACGGTCCGCGTCGATGGCAACGACATCTACGCCGTGCACTACGCGGCCAAGGAAGCCGTCGCCCGCGCCCGCGCCGGCGAGGGCCCGACCTTTATCGAGTGCGTGACCTACCGCCTCGGCGATCACACCACGGCCGACGACGCCCGCCGCTACCGCGACGAGGCCGAGGTCGA
>JBCBNT010000096.1:0-11346 GCA_039821685.1 Planctomycetota bacterium
GAGGAGCGGCTGCACGCTGAATCCCGCACCGGCCGGCGACTCGAGCGCCGTCATCGCAGCTCTCGGCAGTCTGCTCGAACGCGTCGGCGTCGATGTCGTGCTGGGCGATGCGGTGCGGTCGGTCGAGACGTCGGGCCAGGCGGTCAGGTCCGTCGAGCTCGAATCTGGCAGATCGCTTCCCTGCAGCGTCGCGATCTCGGCCGGCGACCCGGTCACGCTCTACACGCGGCTGCTCGGCTCAGGCGGGCGTCATGGCCTGACGCGGCTCCGCGCGAAGCAGATGAAGCTCTCGATGGGTCTCTTCGTGTCCTACTTCGGCACGAGCCGGACCTACCCCGACCTCGCGCACCACACGATCCTGCTCAGCGACCGCTACAAGGAGCTGTTGACCGATATCTTCGACCGCGGGCTGGTTCCCGAGGATCCGAGTCTGTACGTGCACGCGCCGACACGCACGGACCCGTCGATGGGCCCCGAAGGTCACGAGTGCTTTTATGCACTGGCGCCGGTGCCGAACCTGCGGCATGTGGACGACTGGGACACCCGCGAGGAACGGATGCATGACCTCGTGCTCGATCGGATCGAGCAGCACATGACGCCCGGGCTGCACGAGCACCTCGTGACCAAGATGGCGGTGACGCCGAAGTACTTCGAGTCGGCGCTCGAGTCGCCGGCCGGTGCGGGCTTCAGCGTGCAGCCGCTCCTCACGCAGTCGGCGTACATGCGTTTCCACAACAAGTGCCCCCACTACCGAAACCTCTACCTGGCCGGCGCGGGCACGCACCCGGGTGCCGGCATCCCGGGGACGCTCTGCACGGCGAAGACAGCGATGCGGTGCATGGCTCGCGACGGAGTGGTCAACGCCGAGGCTGCGGGGGTGATGGCATGAGCGAGCAGCACACGGCGAGAAACCTGCGAGGGAACGGGTTTGCAGCGAGCGGCTTTGCAGAGAGCGGCTTTGCAGAAAGCCGGGCCGAGGGATCACACTGGCATCCGAGCGTCGGCGAGCAGCTCTTTGGTGCGATCGATCCTGAGTCGGTGCTGAAGCGCTGCGGCCGAACGTTCTACGCGGCATCGCGGGTGCTCCCGGCCGATGTGCGGCACGACCTGGCTGTGCTCTACGCCTTCTGCCGAGTCGTGGACGACTGCGCCGACCTCGCGGCGGACAGCCCGCTCGGTCCTTCGGCGACGCACGAGCTGCTCGCGGAGATCGAGTCGTGCTTGCACGGCACGAGCACGCGTTCGCCGATCGTGTGCTCGTTCCGCGAGCTGGCAAAGTCGAAGGGCGTGCCGCTGATGTACGCGTTCGAGCTGATCGAAGGCGTGCGGTCGGATCTGGGGCGCGTTCGCGTCAAGACGAGCGAGGAGCTCGTGAGATACGCCTTCCGCGTGGCGAGCACGGTCGGCCTGATGATGTGCCGGATCCTTGAGGTCGACAGCGAAGGGGACCCGTTCGCGGTGGACCTTGGCATCGGTATGCAGCTGACCAACATCGCGCGGGATGTTGCCGAAGACGCGGCGAACGACCGCGTGTACGTGCCGGCGGAGTGGGTCGACCACGCCACGCTGCTCGACTCGGTGCGGGCGGCGCACTCGGCCCCAGAGGCCACGCGGCCCGTCCAGCACGCGGTCGAGCAGATGCTGTCGCTCGCAGACGAGTATTACGAGAGCGCCGAGCTCGGCATGCACTTCCTTCCGGCTCGGGTCCGCGGCGGCATCCGGTCCGCGGCGTGGAACTATCGGGCGATCGGGGCTGTGGTGCGTCGCGACCCGGCTCTCGCGTTGCAGCGGCGAGCTTCGACCTCCGGGCTGGGCAAGCTCGTGCGCACGGGCACCGCGGTCTGGGCATCGGTCCTCGAATCGCTCCCGCTCGGGCCGGCCGATCGGCACGACACCGCTCTACATGCCGCGCTCGCGCCGCTCGGACTCCGGCCGGTCACCGCGGGCACCGAAGCGGGCTGACGGCGTGCCGCTGCCGCACGGCCATCGCATCGACGCTCCCTCACGCGTCGCCATCTGTGGCGCCGGCTGCGCGGGGCTTTCGGCTGCGGTGGAGCTTGCTGAGAAGATCCCCGGCATCGATCTCACGGTCTTTGACGCGGCACACACGCCGGATACATCGAAGACATGGTGCTCGTGGGCGGTCCGGCCGCACCGATTCGACGACGCGGTTTCCGACACGTGGACCCGCGTGCGCGTGCGCGGCGGGCGGCACGACACCACGATCGATGCGGGCAGGTACCCCTACTCGTGTATCCACGCGAGCGACTTCGTCGGCCGCGCGCTCGAGCGGCTTCAAGATCGTGCGACGCTCCGGTGGGGCTCTGCTGTGGAATCGATCAGCGAAGACCGCAGCGGCGTCTCACTGAATCTGCGAGCCGCCGGCGGGCAGGTGCGGTCGGAGTCGTTCGATCTTGTGCTCGACGGGCGGACGCCGTCAAAGGAATCGCTGCAGGGTCATCGGTCGGAGCCGACGCTGCTTCAGCACTTCGGCGGTATCCGCGTGCGGGTTCCGGAAGGCCGCATCGATACGAGCGTCGCAACGCTGATGGATTTCGAGGTCGACCAGGGCTCTGGCGCGCACTTCATGTACGTGCTGCCGATGCGAGACGGGACGGTCCTCGTTGAATCAACGCTGCTCACGCCGCCCGGCTTCGAGCCGGTGGACTACGAGTCGCACGCGACGGCATACCTCGATCGCGAGCTGGGTGTCGTGTCGCCCGAGGTGGTGTACCGGGAGTCGGGCGTGCTGCCGATGACACTGGCGGCGCTCGGGCAGGCGGCGACGAGCCGTGTCTGGCCCATCGGGACGCGGGCCGGGGTCGGCCGAGCCAGCAGCGGGTACGCGTTCGACGCGATCCAGCGTGATACATCGCGGGTCGCAGCTGCGCTGCTCGGCGGTCGGCCGAGGCCCCGCGTGCCGAGGAGTCCGCTTCTCAGCATGCTCGATCGGGTCCTGATTTCTTGGCTCGCTGCGGATCCGGCTGCGGCTCCCGAGGTTTTTGGCGGGCTCTTCGCGAGGTGCCCGCCCGAGTCGCTGATCAGATTCCTGGCGGATGAGCCGACCGCGGGGGACCTTGTGCGCACGATGTGGGCCATGCCCAAGCTTCGGACCGCTGCGCACGCGACGATGTCCCGCGCCGCGTGGCCGAGGCCGAGGGCGGCTGCCGTGCGCGAGCGGGCGTCGCTCGCTTAGACTCATCTTGTGCCCGCAGCAGCCACGCGAATCGGATCGTCGGCCTCCACGGCCAATACGGGCGGGCACGCCGAACTTACTGCGCTGCAAGCGGCGGCGGTCGGCCGGTACACGTGGTGGATCGGCGGGATCACGCTCACCGCAGCAGCGGCGATCGCTTTGCTGGGCGCGCCGACCGCGATGGCCTCGGCGATCATCATGACCGCGGCGGTCGGGCTCGTCGGCCTCCCGCACGGTGCTTATGACCTTGAAGTCGGCCGCCGCTTGCTGGCATCGCGGCTCGGCGCGTGGTGGTGGGTGTGCTTCGGCGGGGCGTACCTCTTGCTCACCGTCGCGGCCGCGGCGCTCTGGGCGTTCGCCCCCGAGATCGGCCTCGCGCTGCTGCTTCTCGGCGGCGCGGTCCACTGGGGGCTGGACGATCTTGAGATCGGCGCTCGGCGAGGACGGGGCCTGCGGCTCTGGCTCGGGGCGAGCCGCGGCGCGGTGCCGGTCGCAGCACCAATGCTGCTCGCATCCGGCGAGGTCGCGGTCATCTTTAGTGCGCTCCTCAACGGCCGCGATGTGACGCCCGGGTTCGTTGTCTTCTCCGGTGCGCTCTGGCTCGCAGCGGCGCTGCCGGGGCTCGTGGTCGGCGCCGTGCTTTCGTTCCGGACGAACCGGGCTGCCGGCGTGCGTTCGGTCCTTGAGCCGCTTGTGCTGCTGGTCTGGTTCGGCCTCGCTCCCGCGGTGCTCGGGTTCACGGTATACTTCTGCTTCTGGCACTCGGTGCGGCACTCGATGAGGTCCGCGTTCTCGGCGTCACCGCCCGACGCATCTCGCCGATCAATCGCCGCGGACTACCTCCGCGCTATCGCGTTTCCGACGATCCTCACGTGGGCGCTCGCCGCCGTGGCATGGGCCGCACTCTCCCGGAGCGCCGGTACCGGCTCGCTCGATTCGCTGTACGGGCTCGTGTTCATCGGGCTCTTCGCCCTCACGGTGCCTCACGTCTTGCTCGAGATCTTGGAGCACCGCGTCGCGAGTGTGGACAGCATGGCGTGCCGCTCGGCCTCACTCGACGGGCCGACGAAACACGGGAAGAGAGTACCCCCCTCAGGACTCGAACCTGAAACCCGCTGATTAAGAGTCAATCGGAAATCCGCCCTAGCGATACCGGGAAGGCCGATTCTGGAGGGCGCGTAAGCGGATCCGTGAGAGGCCGAGATGACGCCGCGATGTTCGGTGATGCCCTCCGGCTGCTGTCGCAACTCACGCCTGAGATGATCGACGCGATCCGAAGACTCGCCGGCATGGACGACGGATCATGAATCGAAGAGCGTCGGCGTCTGCAATACTGTCGTGGTCTGCTTCGGACCGGCGATGCCGCAGTAGCCGTGACCGGCGACATCGGAGTTTTTGCACGCGCACGCCGTGAGCTCGATTCCATGAGAGGTCGCAAGCTCCCGCAATCGACCGAACCGCTCCACTCGCTCCGCGTCGTCGATCATCCGGCCACCGCCCACGCCTTTCGAGAAGCGATGCCAAGGCCAGCGTTCAGAAGTGGGAGATCCGAGCAGTTGCGGCAGAGCCAGCGTTCTTCCGACACGCTCAGCGAACGCGGGTCGCACAAATAGATAGCTCGCTGCGGCCCGAACGATGCCACCGTCAGCCATCGCCGCAAACAGCGGGGCTAAGTTCTCCGGGGTGTCCGTGAGGTCCGGCACAAGCGGGTCTAGCCTCGCGGCGACATCCACGTGTGCGGCTCGAAGCCTCACCGCGAACTCCAATCGTCTCTGCGGCGAAGTCGTTGTCGGTTCAAGCGTCCGCCAAATCCCACGATCCAGCGTGGTGATCCCAATGCGTGCGAAGACACGTCCCGGATGTGCCGCAAAGAGAGCATCGAAACGAGGATGCGAATAGCCTTTGGTGAGAAACGACACGCCGACGCCGTGCTCAAGCAGCACTTTCATGGTGTCGAAGGTGACGTCCTGGATTTCTCGCGACAGCGCGAAAGCATCACTGGCTGTGCTGAAGTAGACCCGCTCGGGGATGGATCGCCGGCCGGCAAGTTCGCGCCTGACGAGGTCGGGGATATTGTCATACAGCACGACATGTCCGGGCCCCGGGTGCGACGGGTAACTCTGCGTATAGCAGTACACGCAGTCCATTCCACACCCGCCAGTGATGTTGATGGTTGGCATCTCGCCGAGGCACGGCAGCGAAGCGCCACTGAGCACCGGACTCTTGCGCTGCCGCCGTTCGATGGTCACCACAGGCGTTCTCCCTTGATCCGCTGGACCTGTTCGGGCCTGCCGATGACATACTGATGAGCACGCGTCAAGAACCCGTCTCCAGCACACCGGACCGCAGCGTGGCCCGCGAGCCCGAAAGACGCCCTGTGAGCACGCAGGTGCTCGGGCTCAAGGTCGATATCCTCGATCACGAGACAACCGGCAATCCTCAGCACCTGACCGATGACGCTCCGACCGCTCGGTGTGATCAACGCTGCCGGGTTGAACCGACGGACGAGCCCCGCGCAGCCAGCGGTTTGCAGAGGCTCGGTCGTTCCTTGCGTGATCGCCTGCATTGCATTCAGATACTCGCCAACGCAACCGGCGCGCGCACGCTTCGCTATCTCAACTGCCGATGAATCGCGATCCGATCCGAATGCTGGCCATGACCATCTCTTCTCGCCCGGAGCGAGAGACTTGTGGGCCGGAAGTTCGGTGCGGGCGTCGAGCGGCGAGTGTTCGATGAAGAATGTGCTCACATTGTCTAACACTCGACAGGCAAACGCGATATCCATGTATCCAGCAGACGCGAGCCACGCGTCATCATCGAGCAATTCACGGAAGTCTCGAGCGACCCACTCGATATGTGTGAAGGGCACGCCTGTTCGCGAGGTTCCGAACGCGCGGCCCGCAGACGGTGCATGCACATCAACGCAATGAAAGCCCGCCTGCACACCTGAACCGAACGAGCCGCTCGTCCGGCGCCACACCTCGGCCAGAAGTTGGCCACTGCCTGCTCCCAGGTCAAGGAACTCGAACCCCATTCGATCCTGATTTGTACCGGCCGAGCGTGGCTGCAGCAGCGGCTTGGTGATCCGCTCGGCGAGCACCCCCGCTCGCGTCTTCCAGAACGGATCGGGCCTTATGCTGACGAGTCGGCCGAGCCGATCGATGGGCACAAAGCTCGCCTGTCGCTTGGATAGATCCACGGCGGGCGCGATAAGCAAGCGCTCTCGATTCGATTCACCGATCGCGTGCTGCCGATAGTGGTAGAACGGTGCAGTACGGTCGGTCGGCAGCATGAGCGGCAGATGTTTCGGCGTTGGAACTGCTGTTGGAGCGACGAGCTCACTCAACAGGTACACCGGGTGCCGCCACGCGAACGCCGCCGCCGCTTCGCCGGAGCCGTCACCGATCGACACCGGAAACGACTCGAAACCGACGATCCGAGCCAGCGCTGCCAACGCACCGGGCCTCCTCGGCTCTTGAATTGCGATCTCAACCGAATGGTGCAATAGTCCGAAGTACCGCCAGCAGAAGTCGGCGCGCACATCTTCATCGCGTGGCCATGCAAGCAGTGCCCGCCACGACGCCTTGAGGCGGTTTAACCTCTGTGGGAGGCGGCAGTCCACCTCAAAAAACGGCCGGGCGGAAGACCAGTACTCCCGCCACGATGCCATCCGCAATTCAAGCCGCGACCGCGCAAGCAGGAGGCCGGTCGGAATGGCCTCCTCGTGGCTCTGCCGGTCAAGTTTCCCACGCGCCTCCGCCCGCGTCACCCCCGAAGCAATCAGCATCCTTACAGTGTACTTAGCCAGGCCATAGGATCAATCAAAAACCAAACACATGCCGCATTCTGCGCACCGAGGCGTAGCTCCGGCTGATTTCTGATCATCGGATGCCTGCACAATTTGTGTCTTACCAGAGGTTTATATCTCGGCAAGGGCACTCACGCACTCGCTCGTGGCTCGTACCCGAAATCAGGGTTAAGAGTCAATCGGAAATCGGCCCTGGCGATACCCAGAAGGCCGATTCTGGCGGGCGCATATGTGGATCCGTAAGTGGCTCCGGCGAGCCGGAGCTGGGACAAGACGTTTCGAGGCTAATCAAGCACATGTCTCGCGAGCAGCTTGCGGCACTCCTGATCCTCGCGCGTGGACTCCAGCGGGATTCGCAGGACGAGCCGTTTGCAGAAGAGTGACGTCCGAAATTGGCTTCACAACCGCGAACGCTCGCGGAACTCCGTCGCCTCCGGCGCGAACACCCACTCAGGGACATCACCGCAATCCGTCGAGAGTGTCCGATCGGATAGCGGTAACTGGGTGCTCCTGGGTGATCCACGTCTCGACCTCGACGTCGTACAGGCCGTTGAGCTTGGTGATCTGCTCCATGAGCTCCACGAAGTGCTCGTTGTAGATGTCACCATGATCACGGCAGATCTCGGCCGAGGTTTGCACGATCCAGAATGGGGTGTCGTTGTACGCCTCTGGAATCGTCTGAATCACGACCTGCCCATCGATCAGCTCTGCACGATGGCTGATCAGAAAGTCGAGATGGCCGTGAGCGCGATTCGCCATCTGTCCTTGGCTGGGGACATCCTCGCCAACATCGTCGCGGAACGACCTGAACAGATTGTCGTAGATCTGGCCCGCTGGATAGGCCACGCTTGTCACCCAATCCGCTTCTGACGTGATGGAGACGATGACGGGACCAGGTGCCGGCTCGATTCTGCCGTCCGCATGCCTCAACTCGACTCCCGCGCCAGTTCGCTTCAGGTACTCGATGAACTGGTAGGCCGCGAGACCATCCAGAGCTGGGTTCTGAAGGACCACCATGTCAGACGGGGCAAACACACCGTTCGGCCCCGATGTGAGCAGCAGTGTCGAGAGCGTCGGAGCAAGCGTCCGAGCGAGAATCATGCCGCCCATCGAATGTCCGGAGAGAAGCACCTTCGAGTCAGGGCGCGACTTCGCCGCTGCCGTGATCCGGACAAGTGTCTCGCGCATCTGGTAAGACGCCACACGTTCGGCCGCCGCCTTGCGATTCCAGAACGTAGCACTGGACCAGATGGGCGCACGATTGGTCGCGCCACGCCAGCCGAGATACACGCCGACAACGTGATCCGGTGCGGGCCCTCCCTCAGACGCGAGCTCCTTGGATAGGTGCACCATTCCAGCACGAAATCGTGCGAGATCGTTCTTCTCTCGACTGGGATCTGCATTGTTCTGCCAGCCGTGCGTGTACGTCACGACAATGATCCCGCGCTCTGACGAGGCGTTCTTCTGTTTGATGAGGCTCACCGCGTCTTCGAGCTGCTCTGGAAGCCAGAGCATGCCGAAATCGTCAAACTCGACGATCGCGAGATCGACGCCGATTTGATCACCGGTTGCGGGTTGCACCTCAAGCAGATACTGCTCCGGAGTGGCGTTGTAGAGCTTGTTCGACACGCATCCGTGCTGCAAGAGCACGAAGACGGATGCGAGGGTAGAGAGCAATAGTCGATTGACTCGTAGCATGTTCATACTGGATCTCCGGGTTCTTCCCCATTCGTCCGCCGGATCACGACAGCTGTCAGATCGTCGGGCTGCGGTGTTCCCTGGACAAAGCCCTCAAGATCCTCAAGTAGCCCGCGGATGAGTTGATCACCGCCTTTGCGTCCGTGTGCCTTCAGCGACGCACTGAGTCTCTTCGTCCCGTACTGCTCGCCCGCAGGATTCGCCCACTCGAAGAAACCGTCTGTGACCAACAGGAAGACATCGCCGTCGTCGAGCCTGTGGGTGATTGCCTCGCACTCTTCGCCGGTTTCGATTACGCCAAGCGGCAAGACATCTGCACCGAAGCTCTCGATGCTGCTGTCAGATTGACGGAACACGAGCAGCGGACCGTGGCCGGCAGATGCCGACAGAACCACTGGGTCATCTGGTGAGAGAATGATCGCGGCGAACGTGACGAACCGTCCATCGCCAAGATCGTGAACAAGCTCGCTGTTGAGGCGACTCATCGCAGCGGCAACTCTGCCCTCGACCCGGAGCGCGGTGCGCGCATAGGCACGGCAGAAACAAGTAATCATGGCCGGCCCGAGGCCATGGCCTGTCACATCGGCGATGCACACAGCGAGTCGGCCGTCATCGAGCGGAACCCAATCGAAGTAATCACCGCCGGTTTCATCGGCAGGCCGGTTCCACCCTTTGATCTCGAACCCGGCCAGCTCTGGGGAGATGCTCGGCATGAGACTCTGTTGAATCAGAGCGGCAGCTTGCAGATCTTGCTCCGCCTGCATCCGGCGTTCTGCCTCGGCCGTCGCAGTCCTGAGGTATCGGCGCATCCGCAGAGCGACAAGTGCCGCCGCGGCACCAGTGATCATGAGGATGACCGCGGAGAAAGTCTCCAATGACCGGGGTATCCCGAGCAGCTCACTCGCGCCTTCTCCCTCTGTCGCTATCGACGCCGCTACAACCGCGGCCAGCCCCAGTGCAGAGGCCACACCAGCGAACAGAGAAACGAGAACCCGCACATGGAGCACGCTCAGAACGATGAAGATCCCGTACAGGTGTGCCGACGGCCCCATGGCCGCGCCCTGCAGCATGATGCCGTCCGAGAGACCGACCGAAAACGCGAGCGCGGTCGGCGCAGCGGTCTCCAGCAGCGCGTTTCCGTAGATCCAAGCCGTCGGGAGGGGCTTGCGACGATCGCGACCACGCAAGAGCCAGATGAGTACCGCCGCTTCATACAGGACGAGTAGCCCCATCACGATGGGCACGCCTATCGGCACCTCCGACGCTGGCTGATCACCAGCCGTGTTGAGCCGGATGCCGTTGACCACTGCGGTTGCACCGACAAGTGCTAACACGGCGGCTGTCCGGAATCGAACGGCGTCGTTCATCGCAGCGACGAGTGACGGTGATTCGGGCGTACTCATGGGATCAGTCGGCACTGGCGAGGGCTACGCCTGCAAGATCCAATCAGAGCAGTCGGCATGATCTTTGCCAGTGCCCTGACGTTACGACAGTGGCCGGTGGAACTCATCGGGCAGCCTCGTGGCTTCCGGGCCCAGGCGATTCTTCAGCCGACGCCTCGTTGATAATGCTGAGCAGTGCGGCGATCACCTGCGGTGTATCGGCACCCCCTGGGATCGGCCTGGCCTTGCCGCCCATGACCAAGCTGCCCGACCGTCCACGCCACTCATCATCGAGCACCGCTGCCAGCCGAGCCGCGCCGGCCGATGGCTTAGGGAGCAGACGCCACAAGAGTCGAACCGGAAGAGGGGCACCGCTGCCGGTCGTCATGCCGGTGCGGTTGATGCCGGGGTCGACAGCGAAGCAGTCGATACCGTCGCTGTCGAACTCTGCCGCCAGATGCACGTTGAGTGCAGCAAACGCGAGCTTTGACTGGGCGTATGCCCCGGTGAGGCCTCCCTTCGTCCCTCGCCGTAGATTCTCGATGTCAAGACCCTTCTGCGATGTGATGACCGAGGTAGAAGGTGTGACAACGACCGCACGCCCTCTGATCTCGACCGCCTTTTTGAGTGCCACGCCAAGTGCGCGGGTCAGCAGGTACGGCGCGACGGTGTTCACTTCGAACTGCAACTCGTTGCCATTCGCAGATAACGCGAGGCTGTCGCTGAGGACTCCCGCGTTGTTGAACAGCGCATCGATCGCCCCGAACTGCTCTACGACCTGCTCAGCAACGGCGTGAAGCCGCGCGTGATCAGTCAGGTCGACCTCCACGATATCGAACGACCCATCAGGGTTGATGTCGCGAAGACGTGCCAACAAGGGCTGCGTTCGCTCAGGACTCCGATTCAGTAAGACGAGCCGCCAACCACGCTCCGCGAGAAGTTCGGCAAGTGCGGCCCCGATCCCGCTGACTGCACCGGTGATGACGGCGAGAGGGCGCTCCCGATTCGGCTCAGGATTACTCATTGCTACTCCTGGGTGTGTCCGTGGCTTGCTGGAGGTGGCCAACGTGCGGTGAGTGCCCTTGGGCGATGTGGAGGGATACGAGCCTCCCAAGGAGGACGACAAGAAACACCTGCCCGAAGACCGCCTCGAGCGTCGCAAGCGATCTCGCAATGGGTGTCGCCGGGCTGACGTCGCCGTACCCGAGGGTCGTGAGCGTCACAAAGCTGAAATAGGACAGCTCGCCGGCATTGATCGGGGC
>JBCBNT010000097.1:0-11193 GCA_039821685.1 Planctomycetota bacterium
CACCGATCACTCCCCTCCCGAATCAGTTCACTCGAAGCACCTCAGGAACACACCCATGGCCAACCTCACACTCGTCGGAGCCATCAACCTCGCGCTCGCCCAGGAGATGGAGAAGGACAACCGCGTCATCATCCTCGGCGAGGACGTCGGCAAGAACGGCGGCGTGTTCCGCGTCACCGAGGGCCTGCAGGAACGCTTCGGTGAGGACCGCGTCGTTGACACGCCGCTCGCCGAGTCCGGCATCATCGGCTCTGCGATCGGCCTCGCCGTCGCCGGCATGCGCCCGGTCCCCGAGATCCAGTTCGAGGGCTTCCTCGGCCCGGCGTACGACCAGATCTGCAACCACGCCGCCCGCTACCGCACCCGTTCGCGCGGCGCCGTGACCGTGCCCCTGACCGTCCGCGTGCCCGTCGGCGGCGGCATCCACGCCCCCGAGCTGCACTCGGACTCGCCCGAGGCCATCTACGCCCACTCGCCGGGCATCAAGGTCGTCTACCCGACGACTCCTTCCGATGCAAAGGGCCTGCTTACCGCGGCCATCCGCGACCCCGACCCGGTCATCTTCTTCGAGCCCAAGAAGGTCTACCGCAGCTTCCGCGAGGAGGTCTCCGAGGACGACTACGAGATCGAGATCGGCAAGGCCAAGGTCGTCAACGAGGGCAGCGACCTGACCATCGTCACCTGGGGCGCGAGCCTGTTCGAGTGCCTCGGCGCGATGGACAACGCGCCTGACGATGTGGACATCGAGCTGATCGACCTGCGGACCATCTTCCCGATGGACATCGATACCATCGCCGAGAGCGTCGAGAAGACCGGCCGATGCATCGTCGTTCACGAGGCCCCGCTCACCGGCGGCATGGGCGCGGAAGTCTCCGCCCGCATCCAGGAGCGCTGCTTCCTGCACCTCGAAGCACCCGTCCAGCGCGTCGCGGGCTTCGACACCATCATGCCCTTCTACAAGCTCGAGAACGAGTACCTTGTCGACGCGAAGCGCATCGGCTCGGCGATCAGCGAGACGCTGGCATACTAAGGCGGGAGGCACTAGGGACTAGGCATTAGGCACTAGTGCGATAGATCAGACAACCCAGTGCCTAGTGCCAAGTGCCTAGTGCCTGTTCGAGCGCAGCGAGAAACACCATGGCCGGCAAAGTCTCATCCGATCCCAACATCTTCCTCCTGCCCGATATCGGCGAGGGCTTGCAAGAGGCCGAGCTCAAGGAGTGGCTCGTCGCGGTTGGCGACACAGTCGAAGAGAACCAGAACATCGCCGAGGTCGAGACGGACAAGGCGCTCGCGGAGATCCCCTCGCCCCGCAACGGCGTGATCGCCGAGCTCTGCGGCGAGCCCGGCGCGATGATGGCCGTCGGTGAGCCGTTCGTGAAGTTTGTCGGTGACGGCGGCGAGGCCCCGGCTGCTACTCCGACAAACGCCCCCGCTGCCGAAGCTGCACCCGAGCCGAGCGAGGAACGCGAAGACGCCGGCACAGTCGTCGGCTCGGTCTCCGATGATCTGCCCGGCATGTCGAGCAACGGCAAGGCCCTCGCCGCCCCCGCCGTTCGCCGTCTCGCCCGCGATCTCGGCGTCGACATCGACGCCTGCGTTGGCACCGGTCTCGGCGGCCGCGTCACCAAGAAAGACGTCGAGGCCTTCGCCGAGGGTGGAGGCTCATCCGCACCCGCCCCGTCGCGTGCGCCGGCCCCCACGGCTCGAAGCACTGCCAAAGACGCCGTGCAACGAGCCGTCGCCGCTCCGGTCCGCCGCGAGATCTCAAGCATCCCCGCCGGCGAAGACCGCCAGGTCGTGCCCTTCCGCGGCATCCGCCGCAAGATCGCCGAGCGTCTGCGTGAGTCGGTCGACAAGGCCGTGCACTTCACCGTCATGGACGAGGCGGATATCACCGATCTGAACATCCTGCGCAAGAAGCTCGCGGGCGCAAGCGGAGAGAAGGTCTCGCCGCTGCCATTCGTCGCCAGCGCGATCTGCCGCACGCTCGCCCGCGACGAGTTCCGCCCGCTCAACGCCACCACCGATGACGAGAAGCAGGAGATCACCCGGCACCGCCCGATCCATCTGGGCCTGGCCGTCGACACCGACGACGGGCTGATGGTCCCGGTGATCCGCGACTGCGATGCCTTGGGCGTGCTCGAGATCGGCCGCGAGGTCGTGCGCGTGGCCAACGGCGCCCGCTCCCGCACGCTCCCCCGCGACGAGCTCATGGGCTCGACCTTTACCCTCAGCAACGTCGGCAGCCACGCCGGCCGATTTGCGACGCCGATCATCAACTACCCCGAGGCGGGCATCCTCGCCGCGGGCCGGGCACGGGAGGGCATGGTCGTCAAGAACGGCATGTTCCGCGTGGGCATGCTCCTGCCGCTGAGCCTGGCATGCGATCACCGTGTCGTCGACGGCGCGCTCGCGGCGATGGCGCTGGCCGAGATCGTCAAGCTGCTGCAGTCGCCCGAGGACCTGCTCGAACCAGCACGGCGGTGACCAGTCCGCAAGAGAAGGGTCGAGCTTTCGAGCAAGAAGTATCCATCTTGCTTGAGACCGCAAAGCGCAACCCACACGTCCAGCTAGAGTTTGACACTCAGCGACGGATCTCCTTGCGCGATGGACGAACGCGCATCGCAGACTTTGTGGTGACGGTTCGTCAAACCCTGCTTGAAGTCACCTTCATCATTGAGTGTCAACACAGAAATCGATCGAAGTCCGAGATCGTGGACAAGATTCTCGCATACCGCACACAGAGCGCCCATTCGCTCTGCCTGTTCTTGTACAGAGAATCGATCCCACCCTCAACAAGCTCAGCGCTCAAGGATCATGGCGTGCCGTTACTTTCGCTGAATCAGTTCAGAGAAGTACTCGAAACACTTTGCGAAAGTGTCGCCCTCGAGGGCCCAAGCTTCGATCCGACTCGCTCAATCGGGTTCAAATCACGCGACCGGGAAGACACGACCGCCGGCGACTACATGCCAAGCTTTCTGCTGAACTCAGCAATTTGGCAGGTTACGCTGCCCTAGTCTGCCTCAACCAGCTCAAACCACCCCTTCTCCGTCCGCTCCACCCGGAACAGCGGCTCACCCGGCTCGTGATCCAGCAGCAGGTGCCACCCGCGATCGGCCGCCTCGCTCAGCAGCCACCGCTTCGTCACCATGCTCGTATAGGGCTCCACGTCGTACCCCAAGCTGTACGGCTGACCCGCGTGATACCGCGTCGGCATCACATCCGGTGTGAACACGATCGTCCGGCCTTGGTCGTCCTCGAACAGCACCGCCTGCTGGCCCCATGTGTGCCCCGGCACCAGGAACACGCTGATGCCCGGCAGCACCTCCGTGAGCCGATTCGTCACGGGCGCGTTCGGCGACTCCTCGCGGTGCGGCCGATGCCCGACCGGAAACGGGATCGGGCTCTCGACGGCGCGGAGCCTCGGCCGATCACCCGCCAGCGGGATTTCCAGCGGGAGCAGGTGATCTCTGTAGTACGTCCGCGTCATCACCGCGTCGTTGTTGATCGCGTCGGCCCACTCCTGCTTCTGCACGACGACCTCGGCATTCGGAAAGGTCAGCATGACCTCGTCCGAGTCGCCCGATGCCTCGCGCGGGCCGGCGGTCCAGTCGGGCGTTTCGCCGTCGCGCATTCGCCTCGTCAGCCCACCCGCGTGATCGAAATGCAGGTGACTCACGATCACCGCATTGACCTCGGCCGGGTCAGTTCCCGCAGCGACGATCTCGCTTTCCACGGTCCGGCCATCCAAGCCGAAGATGCCCGACATCTTCGGATCGAGCTTGTCGCCCGTGCCGGCCTCGATCAGCACCGTCCGGCCGCCACCCTTGAGCAGCAGGCAGTTGTGCATGAGCTCGATGCGGTTCTGCTCGTCCGGCTCGATCGATCGGGTCCAGACAGATCGCGGGATGATGCCGAACATGCCGCCGCCGTCGAGCAGGAAGCGGCCGGCGCGAAGAAGCTGCCAGCTGTAGGTCGTCGTCATGCTTCCAGCGTAGGCTGGTGCGATGCAATCACCCGAACCGATCATGGCCCGTGACGTCGCGGTGCTCGAGCAGGCCAGGCTTGTCGAGGACATGCTCGCCATCATCAACGACTCGCACCCGATCGCCGGCGGCGTGATGAGCCGGGGCGAGCCCGGCCAGTGGTGCAACCAGGCGATCGGCCTGGGCATGCACGGCCCGATCGAGCCCGGTGACATCGACCGCCTTATCGAGTTCTACGAGTGCCGGGGCATCCAGCCGCAGCTCGAGCTGTGCCCGTTTTCCGACCCGAGCCTGCGGGCCGCCCTCAGCAAACGCGCGTTCGTCATCCGCGAGTTCGAGAACGCCTGGTACCGCCCAACGCCCGAGGGGCTCACGACGGACGACGTGCTGCTCCGCCCTTGGCCCATGGGCGATGACGGCGAGCCCATGCGGGTCGAGGTCGTGCAACCCGGAAACGACGCGCTTCTCAGGACGGCCGTTGAGGTCTCGCTCGGACCGTACGTCGATGATTCGTACGACTTCGGCGAATCAGAAATGGCGATCCATCGGCGCATGATCGAGATGCCCTTCTGCCGAAAGTTCGTCGCCCACATGGACGGCCGGGTCATCGCGGCCGGCGGCATGAAGTCCAAGCCGCCGCTCGGAGCCATGTTCGGCGTCACGGTGCTCGAGCCGTGGCGGAAGCGAGGCGTGCAGCAGGCCCTCATGGCATGGCGGCTCATGACCGCCGCGGCAGACGGGTGCCGGACGATGGTCATCCACGGCGAGCCCGGCGAGCCGACCGAGCGCAACGCGCAACGCATGGGCTTCCGCCTCGCCTACACCACGCCGATCATGATCCGCCCCGGCGAGGGGCTCGTCGCGAGCGCCTGAACCGCCGCGACCGCCTGCGACACGAACCGACTACAGCACGATCAGTATCGCCGTCGCGATCGCGACGGCGAGCGCCCCGAAGATCCACAAGACGAGCCCGATCCCGGTGAGCCGAAACGCGGCGTCGCGGATCGGGCGACGGCGGCCCGGATCGCCTCCCGATTCCATCCACGGCGCCTTGATCTCGCTCGCGATCCTCGCCGAGGTCGCGTCCTCCGGATCACCCACGTCGATTTCGTTCCAGTCGATATCAACCGAGTCCTGCCGGTTGTCCGCGAGCACCAGGCGAGCCTCGTCCGCGTCGCCCTGACGCACGTGGACCTTGTACGGCGCGATCACCAGCGGGGCCTCCCACTGCAAGGTGGTCTTGGCCGTGTCGAAGACAAAGGCCGCGATGCCGGCGTCGCGGAGGGCGGACGCCATCGCGTGGGCCGCGGCGTGCCCGGGGGCGTCCGCGATCGGGATCAGCGTGTCGGGGCTGTTCGGCACTCGTTGAGTGTACCGATCCGGTCGCGCGGCAGGGAGAGCTATCATGATCCGTGAGCGAGACGCTGACCACACCTTCGCCGAAGCCCGCCGACGCGGAATCAGCCGAGAGCGGCGCCGCAGAGACCGGCGCACCGGATGCGTCCTTGAAGGGCCAGCCGATCGAGCCGCCGACGCGACGCCGCAAGCGTCCGCTCAGGGCAGGAGAGGCCGTCACCGTCAAGACGGGCCTCTTTGAACGGCTCGAAGCCTTCGTCAGCCGCCTCAGCACCCGCAACAACTTCTGGCACCGCGTCTGCAGCCTGATCTGGCTGCCCTACGCCTTCCGCAGCGGCATCGTCATGAAGCGGCTCGACGACAACACCTTCCAGGCTGTGCTGCCCTTCCGCAAGTTCAACCGCAACTGGTACAACGCGATGGCCGGCGCCGCCCTGCTCGGCAACAGCGAGATCGCCGGTGGCATGTACGTCTTCGGGATCTGCGGCGGAGACTTCACCGTCGTCTGCAAAAACCTGGAGTACCGCTTCCTTCGCCCTTGCCTCGGCCCGGCGGTCTACAAGATCAAGCCCCGAGACGATACGGACGAGCTGCTGTCATCCGGCAAGGAATTCGACATCACGGTGCAGATGGACGTGTACCAGGCGATCAGCGCACCTGGACAAAAGGAAAAACGCGTCGGCCGAGCCGTCGCGGTCTTTCACGCGACGCCCAAGGACCACCAGCGGAGCCGCGGCCGCTTCTAGGCGTCTGCCTCGCTGAGCACCTTGATGTTGCGAAGCAGATCGTCGCTCGCAGCCGCGAACACGACGCCGCGGTACCGCGCACCGCAGAATCGGCAGACGAGGCTCACCGACCCGCGACCGGTCCCCGCCCGGATCGGCAGCGGTGTGCCGCACTCAATGCACGGCATCGGCACGTCCGGATGCTTCGATTCACGATCGGGGGCAGTCGCACTCATACCCATTCACTCTCCTCCGCCGGCGGCACCATCGGCACGCACGACGCGGATCAATGAACGGTTCTGCGATGCAACGGCATGTAACACCCATAATTGAGTGCTTCTACCCGTCCCATGGCTGTATACCTGAGGCGATCAGCGTCGACGACGGCTCGCGAACACGCCGGCCGCTGCAAACACCGCGGCCGACGACGGCGAAGGCACGACCGTATCGAGGTAGTCGATCAACGTCTCGATCGAGATCTCTGCAGCCTGCGTCGCGACCTCGTCGCTCGTCGCGATGCCAACGTGGATGTGCCCAGCCGCGAACGTGCGGTGCTCCGCATCGGGGCCGCCGTTGAGAAGCTGGTGCCGCGTGCCGAGCAGACCGATGAACTCGCTCAGAAAGGCCCCGCCGCCCTCATCGTCGATAAACGTGCGGGGGAGGATGCCCGACTCGAGCACAGCGTCCTGGATCGCCTGCGTCGGCAGCGTGCTCGGGTAAAACTCGCCGGGGACAAGGTCATCGAAGATCGGCATCGACGCGTCCGGGAGCGTCGGAGCCGAATAGTCGGGCAGCCAGTCCTCGGGCGCCTGCATCTGCAGCTGGCCCTCGATCTCCCAGTTCCGCCCGCGGCGGCCGCGGCTGAAGGTGATGATCGCGACCGGGTTGATCTCTTCGACGATCCGATCCCAGTCCGCCATCGTGTCCTGGTAATCGACCTCAAAGTCGCCTTCGCCCTGGCCGACACCGTTCGGGAACTCGGGGAAGTACGAGTGCACATCGTATCCCCGGCCGCGCCAATCGCCCCCCTGCCACCCGCCGGGGTTCTGCGACGGGTTCGTGGAAAACTGACGCACACCCTCGTTGGTCGGCGGCCAGTACCCGGTGATGAGGATGTTGTTCGTAAAGTTATTCTGCGCCGCCGCGTGCAGCGACACGCACGACAAGGCCAGCGCCAGCCAGAGATGTGATCGGTGCATGCCGGAGGGGCTCCGTGCGAGAGGTGTTCATCGGCCAGGGCCGCGAGAAGAGACCGGCGGCCGGCTGCGTGCCCGAAAGATACACCGATATCAGCCAGTCGCCAGCCGTTCTCGGGCCTTTGGCTACACTCGCCGGATGACGGGATCCGATGCGGCAGCAACGCGATGGCCCCCGCTCGGCTGGGCGGCGTTCCTGGGTGCCAGCTGGACCTGGGTCATCGGCATGTACCTGCCGATCCTGATGATCCGCGACCTGGGCCTCGCGGGATACCTGGTCTTCGCGGTCCCCAATGTCATCGGGGCCGCAGCCATGGGCTGGGTGCTGGGCTCGCCCGAGGCGAGCCGCCGGCTCGTCGACCGCCACCGAAACGCCTGCGTCGCTTTCTCCGTCGTCACGATCGGGTACCACCTGTATTGGGTCACCTGGCTCGGGGGCTGGGCGATCGGGCAATGGTCTGTTGGAGCCCCGGCGCTGATCGCTGCAGCGGTGCTCGGCGCGGGCGTGGTCGCCGGTGCGCGGACCGTCAAACGTGGTGGACCCGCGCGGGTCTGTGCGCTCGCGGCCATGCTGGCGAGCCTCTCGGCGATGCTGGGCTTCCTCTTCGCTGACCCGCCGGCGGGCCCACCCGTCGCTGATCGCATCCGAGACGTCGGCTTCACCGCCGACGCGCTCTGGATGCTCCCGGTCAGCACGCTGGGCTTCGCGCTCTGCCCGTATCTCGACCTGACATTCAACCGCGCCCGTCAGGCGTGCCGCTCGCCCGCCGACTCACGGCTCGCGTTCGGCCTCGGGTTCGGGGTCTGCTTCGCGCTCATGATCGTCTTCACCATGCTCTACGCCGGCCCGATGATCGGCTTCGTTGATGGGTCGGGCGGGCAGGGCGTGGTCATCCCACTGACCGTGGCCGTCGCGCTCGGAGCACACGTCGCTCTGCAGTGGGTCTTCACGGTGTCCGTCCACACGCACGAGGTCGCATCGGCCGGCGTGAAGAGCACGCCTTGGGGCCCGGCGGCGGTCGTCCTGTGCGTCATCGCAGGAGCATTCGTGGCCTCGATCGCCGACCAGCGATGGTTCGACATGGCCCCGGGCGAGGTCGGCTACAGAGTCCTGCTCTCCTTCTACGGCCTGATTTTCCCAGCCTACGTCTGGCTGAACGTCATCGACACGAAACGCCGCGCGATGCGTACCGCGACCGCGCGTTCGCTCACCGTCACCGCGGCGACGATCGTGCTCGCGTCACCCTTTTACTTCGCCGGCTTCATGCTCCGCGAAGAGCACTGGCTCATCGTCGGATTCGGTATCGTCATGCTGGCGAAGGCGGCTGCGGGCCCGCCAGCGATGACCCAAGATCACGCAGCAGATCCCGCGCCGTCCGGCTGACGAGCGGCGATTCGTCGTCCGCGGCCGACGAAATAGCAGCGAGCAGACGGGCGTCCGGCGAGCTGCGGTGCTCGTTCGCGGCCGCGATCAACGCGTTCCGGCGGAACATGTCGAGCTTGATTCGCTTCAGCGCACTGCCGCGGAGCACGCGGGACCGATACTCGGCGGTCCAGCCGATGACATCGATCAGCGGCAGCGTCGGCAGCGTCGGCTCGTAATCCGGATGCCGCCGATCAGGCCCGCGGCCCAACCGGCGAACGCCGTCGCCTCCGCCATCACGGGCCGGCCTCGGCGAGTTGTGCGGGCAGACCTCCTGGCAGATGTCGCACCCCGCCACCCAATCCCCCATCGCCTCGAAGAACCCCGGATCGATCGGCGACCGGTGCTCGATCGTCAGGTAGCTGATGCAGCGGGTCGCGTCCATCGATCTCGGCGTGATCGCATCGGTCGGGCACGCATCGATACACCGCGTGCACGTGCCGCAGTGGTCATCCACCCCGCGCTGCTCCGCCGGCGGCTCGAGGTCGAGCGTCGTCAGAATCCCGCCGAGCAGCATCCACGATCCGAGCTCCGGATGGATGACCAGGCCGTGCTTGCCCGTCCAGCCGATGCCCGCACGCGCTGCCAGCTCCCGCTCGAGCACCGGTGCCGTATCTGAAAATACGCGGAAGCCGGCGCGCGGGTATTCGGTGCGGAGCTCGTCGCAGAGCAGCCGAAGCCGACGCTTGATCGTGTCGTGGTAGTCCCTCCCCTTGGCGTACCGGGCGACCCGGCCCGCCGGAACTCTGGCCGCGTCGTCACCCGTTCCCTCCGCGGCTTCATCTTCGCCACGCGTCTGGTACAAGTCGGCCACGATCACCGCGCTCCTCGCACCGTCGAGGACCAGGTTCGGATCGAGCCTCGCCTCCAGATGCTCAGCGAGGTAGCCCATCTCGCCGTGCTTGCCGTCGGCGATCCACTGGCGGAGCGCCTCCTCGTGAGCCGTCGGCAGCAGCGGCGTCACGCCCGCGAGCGCGAAGCCCAGCGACGTGCACCGATCGATGATCCGGACCGTGTCGGACGATGCGTCGCCGGCGTTCACGCGGTCATGCGGGCCGTGTCGGTCTGACCGGCCCACCCGCAGAGCCGCGCGAGCGCCTCCGATGCGACGCTCTCGACCGGTTCGAGTTGCGGGAACCACGCCGCATCCCATTCGAAGACCACAGGGATGTCCGCGCCCGCGCCCGCGCCGGCGAGCGCGCTCACCGTGCCCTCAACATCCAGCTCGCCTTCACCGAGCCGGACCGGGTTGCCCCCAACCGCGTCCTTCACCCGCGCCAGGAGCAGCGAATCACCGAGCAGTTCGATCGATCCGACCGGATCGTCTCCCGCGAGACGCCCGACGGCCGCGTTGTAGCTCGCCCCAAGGTGAGGGCTGTCGACGCGGTCGATCAGGTCTCTGATCGCTTCTGCGCTGGGGAACGCCCCGCCGTTCTCGAGCACCACCCGCACGCCGGTATTCCGCGCGTGGTCGCACACCATGGCCAGCCGCCACGCCACACGCTTCGACGTCTGCTTGAGGCTCTCGCCGCCGTGGCGGTCAAAGCCGAACACCCGGACCAGCGGCACCTCGATCTGCGCAGCCAGATCGATCGCGTGCTTGCCCTCTCGGATCTGCCGCTCGTTGTCAACAAACGCCCGGCCGATGATCGGCGGGAAGATCGGCTCATCGAGCCGAACGCCGGTCGCGATCGAGCAGCAGTCGATCCCAGACGCATCGATGAGCGCCCGCAGCTTCGGCTCGTCGGTCATCGCCGGATCGCACGCGAACTGCGTCGACCCCGGGCCGAACGTCCGAAGCTCGACCGCATCGAAGCCGGCGTCTTCTGCGACCGTGAGCGACTCGGCGATGGTCCGGTTGTGCGTCGCGACCGTCGAGAGAGCGAAATCGAGCATGCAGGACCTCCCGTCGCGGATCGCCGCGTCCGGACAAATCCTACGGCCGCCGGACACGCCGTCAACCGGACCCACACCCAGACCAAATGCCAGACCGACACCCAGCCTCGCAATCGGCAGGATCCGCCCAGGCCGCACCATCCCGCAGCACCCCGCAGCACCCCACGCCGATTCCTCGCCCGAGCCGCTTCCAGATGACCAGTTTGACGCATGGCGACGGATCACGATCATCTGAGCATGCGTCGGCGAGGACCGCTGTTCGCCGCATTGACGCTCTGCCTCGGCGTCACGACAGCGACATCGGGCTGCCGATCGAACGCTCGCGAGCAGTACCTGATGATGCAGAGCGAGGTCGTCCAGCCCGTCGCAGCCGGAGACCGCGATCTGCCGAGAAGGCGCTTCGCGTCGGCCAATGAGCCGTAAACACGCTCCGTGACACGGGCCTCGGCCGGCCGACGTACCCTGTCCACGGGAGGCGGCGGCCATGCAGCGAGCGGACAACTACGCCCACTACCTCAGGCTCGACCGGATCCTCGACGCGCAGGAGCCGCTCAGCACGCCAAAGCATCACGATGAGATGCTCTTCATCATCCAGCACCAGACCACCG
>JBCBNT010000098.1:0-10818 GCA_039821685.1 Planctomycetota bacterium
GTGGCGTCGGAAAGACCACCCTGACCGAGCGGCTCCTTTTCGACTCGGGCGCCATCCCCCGCATGGGCACCGTCGAGGACGAGAACACCGTCAGCGACTTCACCGACGAGGAGCACAACCACCACCACTCGCTGGGCCTCTCCATGACCCACTTCGAGGCAGAGAGCCGCCTCTCAGGGCGCAAGGTGCTCGTCAACCTGCTCGATACACCGGGCACGGCGGACTTCATGGGCCACGCCGTCGCCGCGCTGCCGGCCGTCGAAACCGTCGCCGTCGTCATCGACCCGGCCAAGGGCATCGAGACCGTCGCGCGCCGCATGTTCGCCATCGCCAAAGACCGAAACCTGCCGCGGTGCATCATCGTCGACAAGATCGACGAAGCGGGCATCGACCTGCCCGGCGTCGTCGAGCAGCTCCAGGCCCAGTTCGGCGCAGAGTGCCTGCCGATCAACCTGCCGGCCGGCGAATCCGTCATCAACGTCTTCGAGCACGAGCACGCCGACGGCGCGAGCCCAGATTTCTCGAGCGTCGAAGCGGCCCACGAGAAGATCCTCGAGCAGGTCGTCGAGGTCAACGACGAGCTCACCGAGACCTACTTCGAGGGCGGCGAGCTCGACCCGAAGAAGCTCCACGCCGCCTTCGAAGAGTGCCTGAGGCAGGGCCACCTCGTGCCCATCTGCTTCTGCAGCGCCAAGACAGGCGTCGGCATCGACGACCTCCGCCACGTCATCGCCGACTACCTGCCCAGCCCGCTCGAGGGCAACCCGAGGCCCTTCGTCAACGAAGCCGATGACGGCACCGAGACCGACTACCCGCACACGCCCGACGCCGACAAGCCCCTGCTCGCGCACGTCTTCAAGGTCACCGCCGACAAGCACGTCGGCAAGCTGGGCGTCTTCCATGTCCACCAAGGCACGATCAGCGCGAAAGACGAGGTCTACATCGGTGCGCACAAGAAGGCCGTGCGCATCGCTCACCTCTACAAGCGGCAGGGCGCCCAGTCCATCGAGGTCGACAGCCTCGGCCCGGGCGACATCGGCGCGATCGCCAAGATCGACGATGTCCACTTCGGCTCCGTGCTCCACGGCGACCACGACGCCGACCGTGTCCACCTCAAGCGCCTGCCGCTCCCCAAGCCCATGTACGGCCTCGCCATCGAGCTCGCCAGCCACAAAGACGAGAGCAAGTTCGCCCCAGCGACGCACAAGCTCATGGAAGAAGACCCCTGCCTCGTCATCGAACGGGTCGAGGCTACGAACGAAACCGTGATGCGAGGCCTCGGCGAGCTGCACCTCCGCGTCGTCACCGAAAAACTCCGCGATCAGTACGGCATCGAGATCAACGCATCGCCACCAAAGGTCGCGTACAAAGAGACCATCACCGGCTCAGCCGAAGCCGTGCACCGGCACAAGAAACAATCCGGCGGCTCGGGCGAGTTCGGCGAGGTCCACCTGCGCGTCTCGCCGATCGAGATCGACCCGAACCTGGGCGACGAACCGACGTTCGAGTTCGTCAACGCGACGGTGGGCGGCTCGATCCCGAAGCAGTTCATGCCCGCCATCGAGAAGGGCGTGCGGGAGGTCCTGCAGACCGGCGCGTTCGCGGGCTATCCGCTCACAGGCGTCAGGGTCGAGGTCTTCGACGGCAAGCACCACGCCGTGGACTCCAAAGAAGTCGCCTTCATCAAGGCGGGCAGGCGGGCGTTCATCGAAGCGGTGAACAAAGCCAAGCCGACGCTGCTCGAGCCGTTCGTTCGCCTTGAGGTCACCGCGCCGAGCACGGCGATGGGCGACATCACGGGCGACCTGTCCACCAAGCGGGGCCGGGTGCAGGACACCGACATGCTCGGGGCCGACGTGGTCATCGTCAAAGCCGAAGCGCCGCTCAGCGAGCTGCAGAACTACTCGACTCTGCTCAAAAGCATCACCGGCGGCTCGGGCAGCTACACCATGGACTTCAGCCACACGGAGCAGACGCCGCCCAACGTGCAGCAGGACGTCATCGCAGCCTTCGCAGGCCACGGCGAAGACGACTGACCGGCATTGCCCGGCACCACGCAACGGTCGAGGTCCGAGAATATCGAGTGCGCTGCGACTGTAGAACCGCTCGCACAACCGACAGCCTTGCCCTACACTCGCACTCCGTCGAAGGAGACTCGCGACGCATGGATCGCATCGACACATCTCTGCTGTCCTCGCTGACGCTCACGCCCGCCTCCAAGCCCGTCGGCCCGCGGCTCGCTGATCCCACCGCGCGGCTCCGCATCGCCGATCGGCAGGACACCGTCGAGCTCCGCGGCGTCGCGCAGCCAGACCGGGCCTCCATCAGCCCGCTCGTGGCAGGGACCGTCGCAGACGCCCGCCCGCCCGCTGGCACGACCCTGCCCGCCGCCAAGGGTGCCGCTGCCAATGCCGCGATGCGCATGTACGCCTCGCCCGCGGATCAGAATGCGGCCGCCACCCGCGCCGCGTCCAATTCTGCCCCCGTTGCGACCGGCAGCACGCTCGACGTGACCGCGTGACCCGCCGGCCGCCGCCGAGCCCGCTCGTAGCGCACTTCGGCCTCGACCCGGCGATCACCTTCCTCAACCACGGCTCCTTCGGCGCCTGCCCCGCCCGCGTGCTCGACGCGCAGCGCCGCCACCGCGATCTCATGGAGCGCGAGCCGGTGCTCTTTTTCATGAAGACCGCCTTCGAGCTCATGGACCGCTCGCGCGAAGCCGTCGCGGGCCTGATCGGCGGCGCACCAGAAGACTTCGTCTTCATCAACAACGCGACCATCGCCGTTGCAACGATCTTCGAGAACCTTGCCGCGGGCATCGGCCTCGATGGAGGCCGCCCCCTCGGCCCGGGCGATGAGATCCTCGTCACCAACCTCGAGTACCCCGCCTGCCTCGCCAACGCGCACCGCACGGCCGAGCGGACCGGGGCACGCGTGCGATCGGTCGATGTCCCAAGGCTCGAAGGCACCATGACGCCCGAGCGGTTCATCGGCCTGCTGCTCGCAGGCGTCACCGACCGCACCCGCGTCTGCCTGCTGAGCCACATCCTCAGCCCCACCGGCTGGCTGCTGCCCGCAGCGGAGATCATCCGCACGCTCGAGCAGCGCGGCATCACCACCATCCTCGACGGCGCGCACGGCCCGGGCTGCGTGCCGATCGACCTCAATGACATCAGGCCCGCCTTCTACACCACCAACGCCCACAAGTGGCTCTGCGCTCCCAAGGGCTCGGCCGTCCTCTACATCAGGCCCGACCTGCAGGACCGTTTCCGCCCGCAGACGCTCAGCGTGTACCACGCCGCCCCCGACCGCGCGCTCGATCGATCGCGCTACAACCGCGACTTCGACTACGTCGGCACCGACGACGTCTCCGCGAAGCTCGCGATCGCCGACGCGATCCGGCTCGTCCCCGAAGCCGTCGGCATGCCATGGCGCGACATCATCGCGCACAACCACGCGCTCGCGATCGAAGGCCGCGACCTGCTCCAGGACCGGCTGGGCGCGCCGCCCTGCGCGACCGACGACATGGTCGGCCCGATGGCCATGATCGCCCTGCCCGAGATGCCCGCCCGGCACCGCGACCGGCTCGAAGCCAGGCCCAAGGTCTTTATGGACGCTCTGCAGGATGCGCTCTGGTACAACCACAGCGTCCAGGTGCCCGTCTACCCGATGGGCCAGGGCAGACGCTACATCCGCATCAGCGCGCAGGTCTACAACACCATCGACCAGTACGCCTACCTCGCTGGCGCCCTGCTCGACGAGCTCGAGCGCGAAGCTCAGGTCAGCCCGTAGTTCGGCTTCAGCTTCGCTTCGAGGTACTCGACCAGCGGATCGGCGGACAGGTCCTCGCCCGTCGCGCGTTTGGTCAGCTCGTTCGCGCTGTAGCGTCGGCCGTGCCGGTGGATCGTGTCGCGGAGCCACGCGAGCAGCGGCGCGAACTGGCCCCGCGCGATCTGCTCGTCGATGTCAGTGATATCACGCCGGATCGTGCGCCACAGCTGCGCCATGTGCAGGTTGCCGAGCGTGTACGTCGGGAAGTAGCCGACGAGCCCGAAGCTCCAGTGCACGTCCTGCAGGCAGCCCTCTTTGTCGCTCGGCACGTCGAGCCCGAGGAACTCCTTGTAGCGGTCGTTCCATGCCGCCGGCAGGTCGCTCGTCGAGAGATCGCCCGAGATCAGCGCCCGCTCGAGCTCGAAGCGGATCATGACGTGCAGGTTGTAGGTGCCCTCGTCCGCCTCCACGCGGATGAGGCTCGGCGTTGCGGTGTTCACCGCCGCCGCGAGCGACGCGGGCGTCTGGTCGGTGAATGCATCGCCCATGAGCCGCTGCGCGTGGGGCAGCGCGAAGCTCCAGAACGCCTCGCTCCGGCCGACGGCGTTCTCCCAAAGACGGCTCTGGCTCTCGTGCATGCCCAGGCTCACCGCCTCGCCGCAGGGCAGGCCGAACTGGTCCGCCACGTCGCCCCGGCCGTGCCGATCGCCCAGCGGCAGGCCCTGTTCGTACAAGCCGTGCCCCATCTCGTGCATGGTGCCGTAGAGCGCATCGGTCCACGAGTCCTCGCGGTAGCGCGTGGTCATCCGCGTGTCGCCCGGCGCCACGCCCTCGCAGAACGGGTGCACCGTGACATCCAGCCGGCCGCGATCGAAGCTGAAGCCGCAGGCCTCGGCGACGAATCGACCGAAGGCCTCTTGCTTCGCCGGCGAGATGCGCGCCCGCAGGATGTGGGTCGTTGGCGGCGTGCCGTTGTCGGCGATGTCCTTGATCAGGTCGCTCAGCCTCTGCCGCAGGGGCGTAAAGACCGCCTCGATATCCGCGGCCTTCGCGTCGGGCTCGTACTCGTCGAGCAGCGCGTCGTAGAGCTCGCCGCCCTCGCCCGCGAGGCACCGCGCCATCTCGCGCGTCAGGCCCAGGACCGTGTCGAGGTGGGGCCGGAACGCGTTGAAGTCGTCGTCATCGCGCGCCTTCTTCCAGGCGTGCTGGGCGGCGCTGCGCGCCTCGGCGAGGCGGGAGACCAGATCGCTCGGAATCCGCGTCCGCCGGTCGTAGTCGCGCCGGGCCTCGCGGAGGTTCGCGGCCTCGGCCGTATCCGCGTTGGCATCCATCTCCGACTCGCACGCGGAGATCAGATCGCCCAGCTCGGCGGCGCTCGCGCGCTCGTGGTGGAGCTTCGCGATCAGCGCCGACTGCTCGCCCCGCGACGACGCGCCCCCGCCGGGCATGTAGGTCTCCTGATCCC
This sequence comes from Planctomycetota bacterium, assembly GCA_039821685.1. Classification (GTDB taxonomy): domain Bacteria; phylum Planctomycetota; class Phycisphaerae; order Phycisphaerales; family UBA1924; genus JANQQZ01. Next base: position 5,237 of record JBCBNT010000098.1, read on the forward strand.
ACCCCAGCACGTTGCCCACCGACTGCAGCGTCGCGCACTCACGCAGGTGCGATGCAAGATCCTGGTACGCGGTCATGGCGTCTCCCCCGAGTTATCCGTGTCATCCGCGAGGACGCGCCTCGCGTTCTGCGCAGCGATGAGCGAGTACGCCGTGATCAGCACCGGGTCGCTTTCCATCCAGCGGTCATCGACCACGGCGACCGATCCATCGGGCTGCTGCCGGTCGAGCAGCGCCGCCGCGAGGTCGGCCGTCCAGTCCGCGGCGCCGTCTGCAGTGGGCACCGTCGGCTCGCCCGTCGCGCCCAAAGCCCTGCCGAAGACGAGCAGGTAGTAGTAGTACCCATCGGTGCCGATGCCGGGGTTCTCTTCGAGCGTGTAGTTCCGGCCGATCCATGCGAGCGCGGCGTCCACGCGCGGATCGCCCGGCTTCACCCCCGCGTAGGCGTAGCTCTTAAAGCCGGCGTATGTCATCGATCCGTACGCGCGGAGCCGGCTCTCGGTCGTGCCGTCACTGAGTGTCTCTTCGATCACGCCCGCCTTGCTCTCGCCGATGCCCAGCTCGCCCTCGTCGCCCGAAGGGCTCGTCGCGTAGATAAACCCGCCCTGGAGCGAGCGCTCGGCGTAGGGCATGTCGTTCACCGTGCCGAGCATCTGCGTGCGCTCCAGAAAGGCCAGCGCCCGCTGCACGGCCGGGTCGTCGCCCGGTACGCCCGCGTCTTCGAGAGCTTGGAGCCAGAACGTCAGGTTCGAGTTGTCGGGTCGGCCGCTGTTGCCGTAGCCCACGCCGCCGTAGAACGGGTGCGAGGGTTCGACAGTGTTGACCTCGGTCGCCAGCGCCGCGGGCACGCTCGCGGTGCCGCCCCACTGCAGCTCGCGCAGGAAGGCGACACTTGGCCCGATCGCGGCGTCTGCTTCCGGCAGCTCGTCCCGCGCGATCGCCAGGGCCGAGAGGCAGATCGCCGTGTTGTAGCTCGGCAGGATGCGGTCGTAGATCCCGCCGTCGTCCTGGCGGTAGCGGAGCATGAAGTCGATCGCCCGGCGCACATCCGGGTCGGACGTATCGATCGCAGGGTCGAGCAGCATGCCGGTGGTCACGAGGCCGGTGATCGCCGGGAAGACCGGCCCCTGCTCGCGGACGCCCCAGCCCCCGGTTTCGCCCTGCTGCCCGCGCAGGAAGTCGATCGCACGCGACGCGAAACGCTCGAGCTCATCTGCGGTTGTTGGTGCGTCCTGAGCGGGCGTTGGCCTCGCGGCCGTGCACGCCAAGCCGATCGCGAGAAAGACCGTGATCCATCGCATCATCTGCTGCCACCTTTCGATCCGAGCCCCCGCTCTGCTTCGAGCACGATACCCGCTGCGACGGGCGCGGCGGTCTCGATCCGCATGGTGTGCACGCCGAACGACGCCACGGTCGCCCCGGCTTCATGTGCCGCCTCAAGCTCTGCCGCCGCCCAGCCGCCCTCGGGGCCGACGAGCAGGGTGATCTCGCTCGCGCCGGACGGCTCGTACGCCTCGCCGCTGGCATCCGCGACGACGATGCCGCTCCCCAGAGCATCTGCGAGCCGCGCAGCACGGCCGATTGACATCGTCCATGCCCGGCCGGCCTGCTTGGCCGATTCGGAGGCGACCCGCCCGAGCCGGTGCAGCTTGCCCTCGCGGGGGTCGACGACCGACCGCTCGCTCGCCAGCGGTGACCACGACGCGGCCCCGACCTGCGAGAGCTGATCGACCATCGCCTCGAGCCTCGGCCCCTTGGGCACCGCCGAGAGCACGCCGAGAGCCGGCGCGGTGGGCGGCCTGCGATCGACCGCGATGATCCGCGTGCGGACGGCCCAGGCGGAGGACCCGCCGGCCCTGCGTCCGCCCTGCTTGCCCAGCTTGACTATCTCCACGATCTCGCCGTCGGCAACGCTGCCTTGCCCATCGAGCAGCTCGACGCGATCCCCCGGTTCGAGGCGTTTCGAGCGGGCGGCGTGGTGGGCCTCTTCGCCCTCGACGGCGATGGTGCCGCCCGGGGCCGGCGGGAGCGGGTCTGTCAGCATGATCCGGTGCACGATGACCCCCGTTGCGGTGGGCGGACGGACGCCCCGAATCGCGGGGCGGGCCTTGAGTGGCGCGCGGGCTGGACCGATCATGTCGGGCGGGGTGCCGGCCGACGATGACCGAGACGAAGGATAGTCTGACCGACGAGCAGCTCGACGAACGGGTCGAGTCGCTCGTGCGCGAGATGGGCGAGGTCTCGGAGCAGATCGCCCGCGCCGTCGCCGACGAGCCGCCCCCGGCCGACCCGGCGTCAACCCTGACAAGCAGCGACGCGATCAGCGACGACGGCGTCACCAACACACCCGCGGCTGAACCAGATCCGTCAGAAGCGGATCCGTCGGACGCTGAAACGCCTGCATCAGAAGCAGGTGAACCGGAGGCGGTTGAACTAGAGACGACTGAACCAGAGTCGGGCGACCTGTCCCAGCCGGAACTCGAGGAAGAACTTCAGGAAGAGCAAGGACCGGCAGCCGAAAGCGAGGCTCAGGACGAGCTCGCGTCCGAATCAGAGCCAGAACCAGAGCCAGAGCCCGAGGTGGCGCCCGAGGTGGCTTTGGAAGAGGTGGCTTTGGAATCAGAACCCGAAGCGGACGAAGAAGAATCGCCCGACGCGGACTCGGTCGACCAAGCCATCGCAGCCGACGCGATGCCCGCTGAAGCGACGGATCTTGATTCGCAGGTCGAAGCGATGCTCGAAGAGGCGGCCGGGCCCACGGCGGCACCGCCCGAGCCCGAGCCCATCTCAGGGCCGGAAGCAGAATCACTGCCAGAGCCAGAACCAGCACCTGAGCCAGAACCTGAACCAGAACCTGAGCCGGAACCTGAGCCGGAACCTGAGCCGGAACCTGAGCCGGAACCTGAGTCCGAACCTGAGCCGGAGCCTGAAGCAGAAGCGGAACCGGCTCCAGAGCCGGTCGGGGTCGACTCCGTCGAAGACCTCGACGCCGAGCTCGCCGAGCTTGCCGGCGATCTGCTCCAGGGCGACTTTGACGACGTGGACGAGGTGCTGCAGGGCGATATCCCTTCTGCACCGATACCGGAAGCCGTGCCAGCGTCGACGGAAGAAGACGACGCTGCCCCAGAGGCCGATGGTCCGGCCGATGCTCCGGCCGAAGCAGCAGCCGCTGCGCCGGCGTCGGACGCGGACGAGGTCGCATCGTCAGCACCTGCTCCGGCACCTGCCCCATCGGCTTCGCAGTCCGGCCCGCCCGAATCACCCGCCGATGGGCTTGCTCCGGAAGCCGAGCCGGCGGCAGAGAGCGGCCCGGTACCGGCCGCAGCGACATCGGCTCGGATCTCGCTGCGCGTGCGTGTTGCCGCCCTGCTCTACGACACGGCCGACCGCATCAGCCGTCCGCTCGACCGGAAACCGGGCTACGCCCGCGATATCGCGGGGTGGTTCGCGCTCCTGACGGTCTTCAATGCGGCGGCGGTCTGGGCGTTCCTGCTGTTCGTGCGAGCGCCGGGACCGAGCGAGGGCGCAGCGACCGATGCGGTGACGATCGAAGCCGGGTCCGAAGCTGGGTCCGAAGCTGGGTCCGAAGCTGGGTCCGAAGCTGCGGGCGAGGCTATGGGCGAGGTACCGAGCGCCGCGTCCGCGGATTAGTCGTCTTCAGAGATCGATCCGCGCCAGTCGGCGTCGAGCTCGTCGAACGGCAGGCCGAAGACCTCGCGGCACGCCTCGTCGAGCGTCGCACCCTTCATCATTGTGCGGAGCAGCTCGTTACGGGCGGTCCGTCCGAAGCGGTCGGAGACATATGCCGCGAAGTGCAGGCCTTGGGTGTACACGTAGCGGTAGTCGGCCGGGTCGGTCTCGTAGAAGTTGCTGATGCGGTCCCACCCGGGCAGCTCGCCGTTTGCATGCCAGCGTCGCACGGCGCGCTTGGCGCGCCGGTAGCCCGAGCTGTACTTCGCGGCGGCGAGCTCGGCGGTGCCTTCGAGGAGCCACCAGGGCATCGCGTGGGCGCGCTCGACCGCGAGCGGGATGTCGGGCCCGCCCATGGCGAAGGTGAGCGCGTGCCCGTACTCGTGCGCGATGACGGTCTTCAGGCCCTCGGGGCTGGTCTCGCGGCCGAGCAGCTTGATCGACTCGCCCGGCTCGTTCCACCCGCCCAGCGGCTCGACGTACGCCGGGAAGATCGAGAACTGCAGCTCGAGCATCGTCGGGTACATCTTGATGACCTGCGGGTGATCGAGCGTCGTCTCGAAGCCCTCTTCGACGTGCTCTTTGATGTCGGGCCAGAAGCCCGCGGCCTGCCTGGCGAGGAACCCCGCGCCGTTGGCGTGCAGCACGCGCAGGCCCTGGGCGTCGCGCTCGAGCCAGTCGCGGCCACCAAAGTGCCACGCGCCGCCTTGCATCACGAATCGTGCAGGGATCTCGAGCTGGCGGTCGTCGCCTTCGTGGTTGGGCGTGTTCCAGGTGATGCGGAGGCCGGCTGTTGCTTCGCCGTCGTCATCGCCGATCTCGGGCACGGTCGTCAGCTCGTACCGCAGCACATCGGGCGCGATGCGCTCGATGTCCTTCGCCCAGGCGCGCTGCTCGATGAGAAACTCGGGCTCGTCGGTCGCGACATGCTCGAGGTACGCCTCGGCATCGCCAACGATCGCGGCGGCGGACATCGCGTCGAGCGTAGATGCGAGCTCATCCGCCAGCGACTCCTGACCCGCGGCCGGGAGCACGAGCGACAGCGCAGCAACGGTGCAAAGGAGCAGTTTCATGATCTCTCCGGTACCGGGCCAAGGGGCCTAGGTTTAAGGGCCCCGGGTTTAAAAGTCCGCCTGCTTCGGCGCGCGGGGGAAGGGGATGACGTCGCGGATGTTGGCCATGCCCGTGCAGAACTGGATGAGCCGCTCGAAGCCGAGGCCGAAGCCGGCGTGCGGGACGGTGCCGTACTTGCGCAGGTCGCGGTACCACCAGTAATCGTCCGTATTCAGACCCATCTCTTCGATGCGGCGGTCGAGGACGTCGAGGCGTTCTTCACGCTGCGAGCCACCGATGATCTCGCCGATGCCGGGCACCAGCACGTCCATCGCGGCGACGGTCTCGCGGCCTTGTTCATCTGCGTTGTTGAGGCGCATGTAGAACGCCTTGATGTCCTTCGGGTAGTCCGTCACGATCAGCGGCTGCTTGAAGTGCTCCTCGGTCAGATACCGCTCGTGCTCGGACTGCATGTCGAGCCCCCACTTCACCGGGTACTCGAACTTCTTGCCCGACTTCTCAAGGATCTCGATCGCCTCGGTGTACGGCAGCCGGCGGAAGTCGCTGGAGACAATGTGCTTGAGGTTCTCGACCAGGCCCTTCTGGATGCGCTCGTCGAAGAAGGCCATGTCGTCCGCGCGGGCGGTGAGCAGGTCGTCGAACAGGAACTTGAGCATGTCCTCGGCGAGCTGGGCGTTGTCGGCGAAATCGGCGAAGGCGATCTCCGGCTCGATCATCCAGAATTCCGCCAAATGCCGGCTCGTGTTGCTGTTCTCGGCGCGGAAGGTGGGCCCAAACGTGTACACCCGGCTGAGGGCGTTGCAGTAGGTCTCGACGTTGA